>CAZUZI010000001.1:0-41746 GCA_964625015.1 uncultured Candidatus Saccharibacteria bacterium
TTCTTTCTGCTTTGTACTGGAAGATTTAATCTTTTTGATACTCCAGAATCTAAGGGGTTTAATCCCTCTCATATATATCATTCCCTCTCCACTACAAGGTGCATCTAGAAGAACTTTATCAAAGTAGTCCGGATATTTTTTTCCAAAGTCTCTACCATCACTTATAGTTATTTTTATACTCTTTGCACCGAATTGATCTACAACATTGCGTAGTGAGTTTGTTCTACTAATTTCTACTTCATTTGCAAGTATTTCAGCCTTATTTTCTGTAAGCTGTGCAATATGTGTACTTTTACTACCAGGTGCAGCACACATATCTAGTATCCTTTCTTTTGGTTTTGGATCGAGTACTACTGCCGCAAGTATGCTTGAGAGATTTTGTATATAGAAGAAACCTTCCTTGTACTCTTCGGTTTGAGATACTTCTGCCTTATCTTTGTTATTTACAAAATATACATCCTTAACCCATTTTACCTCTTCTAACTCATATCCTTTATCAACTAAAGAGTCGTATATCTTTTTTGTATTTCCTTTAAGTGAGTTTAATCTAATTGTTGTTCTTGCTCTTTGACTGAAGAGTGGCATTATATCTTTCTTTGGCATCATTAAAATACTAGCTATCCTAGAGATAAAGATACCCTCTTTCGTAAAGAATTCACCTTTATCATTTGGATTGAATGATCTTCTCTTCTTAAAATTTGTTCTCAATTTCTTTCCCCTCATTATATTTCTCCTTTTAAGTATTTAATTATGCTACCGATAACTAACCCTGTAGATTCTGTTCTTAGAATATTACCTTGTAATCTTACAAAACTAAATCCTAATTCTTTAAAAATATTAATATCTTTCTCACTCCAACCTTTCTCAGGTCCTATTGCAATTACAAACGGTTTTTTTATATTTATGCCCTTAATGTACTGTGCTAATGAAATTGTATCTACATTCTCTAGTGCTAAGCATAGTTTGTTTGAATCTTTTTCAACAACTAAGCTTGATATCTTTATTGGCTTCTCTATTTGTGTGTCCCTAAGAGTATGAGATTGTTCCTTTGCATCCTTTATGATCTTTCTCCATAGGCCGTAATCCTTTATTGCTTGATTCTTACTCCTTAGAGAGTATTTACTCTCTATTGGTACTATTCTTTCTATACCTAACTCTACGGATTTTTCAACGAAGTAGTTAAATTTAGAAGAATTACTCAATGATTGAATTATTGTAATACCACTATCTTCTATCTTTTCCTTATCACTTACCTTCTCTTTTATTTCAATTTCTACAGAATTCTTCTGTATGTCCGTAATTATTGCTAGGAATATAGATGTATAGTTTTCTATTTCAACTATATCCTCAATGTTGAGATTGAGAACATCTACCACAAAGGTACTATCCTTGTCCGAAAGATGTGTAATATCTCCCTCTTCAATTGTATGCCCAATAAAGAATCTATTCATATCTCATATTATACCATTAAATATGCTCTTTTTTACTATACAATCTTGACTCTATATCGTAAAAAAGATATATCTTAAATATGTAAATTTTGATATTGGACATATGGATACAATACCTAGTGTATATTGGATGATTATTATTGCAGTATTAGTCGGGTTTGTATGCTTCGTACTTTATCAGTTAGGTGATCTCATCAAAGAGTCAAAGAATACAGTAATTGAAGCAAGGAAGACAATATCTAAGCTCACACCATTGTTAGATGATGTTACAGATATCGTTAGTACAGCAAAAGATACTGTACATGAGGTTAATGGATTAATTATTCGTCCTGTAAGGAAGATTTCCTCTATACTTTCTGTTGCATCTGGGTTTGTTGATGGTGTTACAAAGAAGTAGTTTTCATTGCGAATCTCCTTTTCTCTCTGTATTATAAATAGATGAATTTGACTCCATATCAGAAGAAACAACTTGGTATATTTTTAGCATTAATAGTTGGTATTCCTCTTACAATTTTTGCTGTATATCAGGGTGTACAGTTAATACTTAGGGCTAGCACAGAGGCATCTCCTACAGATGTAATTGTTACCAATTTAACTACAAACTCTCTAAGTATTACTTGGTTTACAGATGTCTCTGCAGAAGGATATGTTGTTCCTGTTTTGAACGGTTCGGAGCAAAGTCCAGTAAGAGATAAAAGGGGGAGTGGTAAAAGAACTTCTCACTATGTTGAGTTAAAGAGTTTGGAGCCAAATACCCCATACTCTTTTGTAATATATTCTGGTGGTAAAAAATATACGAATGAAGGTGGTGTAAACTATGAATTTACAACAGCTTCTGTTGGAGTGGATACACCAATACCCAATCCTGTTCATGGATCTGTGACTGGAGTCTCTGGTGATGATGTCATTGTATATATCTTCCCTAAGAACAAGAGTGCATATCCTGTATCTACAACAATACCAAATGGTGGTAACTGGATTGTAGATCTTTCATCATTAAGAAAGATTAGTGACAAGAATCTCCTAAAAGTTACTGATGATACTGAACTTGTACTTCTAGCAAAGAATACATCTGGTAAAGGTGCTGTACTTGAAGGCGCTTACTCAGCACTTTTTGACAGCAACGGAAAACTGAATCAGACATTATCGCTGCAAATAGAGGAATCAGAAAATTTGATTTCATATTTTCCTGATGAGTCAAAATTAGGTAGTGCTCCTGTACAAGAACCTGAAACTCCAACAAAACCAACAGTACCGACTACACCTACTACTCCTAGTACACCTAGTGACAATGATGATGAAGAGGAAAATACAGATACAAATTATGAAATAGTTCACGATTTAAAATGGGTTGATATGGTTACAAGTGATGAGCAGAGTTCTCTTGAATCTGGCGAAAGTACTGTCCTTGTAACGAATTTAACAGATGTAGGATTTACAGTTGTGTGGAGATCTCCTTCTAAGGTTGAAGGATATATTAAGTATGGAACAAGCAAAACAGCACTTTCAGAGGAAGTATGGGATGTAAGAGATGGTTTAGCCAGTAGAAACACATACTATTCCCATATAGTAGAAAGTGAGAGATTGGAGCCTGATTCAACTTACTACTTTGAGATATATTCAGGTACTGAGAAATACAATAAATCTGGAACGATGTATACAGTAAAAACATATTCTACACTTACTACTCCTCCTCCGTTTGAAACAAAGTCTGGTTCAGTATCGAATACCTCTACACCTTCAGAATGGATTGTAATTGCAAAGATATCCGATGATGATGAAGCTGGTACACTTGGTAGCTCTGGATATATTTCCACTGTTCCAGATGATAACGGGAATTGGATTCTGACAATAGGGGATGTTCGAAGTGAAGATGGAAGTTCATACTTCTCCTTTTCTAATTCTGATATCTTAAGTACATATTTACTTGGTGCTAGTACGAAGTTTTTTGATAATAAGATATCTGTATCAGAGGTAGGTCTTGATGTTTCTAGTATTGGAGGATTAAATACTCTTACCAAAGTAAAATTGCTTTCTGATTATGGAATAGCTAATATTAAATAGTGTTTGAGAATTGAGTTAAAATGCTTTAGAATCAATACACTTTTATATATTTATGAAGCGAATCTTAAACAAATTAAAACCAATACTATTTCTTTTTGTAATGACATCTGTGTCATTAATGACTGTTTTTGTTGTTAATCAATTAAGGAATAAGCCAATACAAACACAGATTAAAGCTCAAGAAGAGAGTATTATAGATAACAGTAGTGCTACACAGCAGATAAATGATACTGCTCAGCCACAAAAGATAGATGAAAGTAATCAGGGGGTAGTGTTACAAGCTGCAACTGGAAGTCCTAACTCCTGTAAGAATGCATTAAAGATCCAATCATACTCAGCTTGTGAAAGGCAGGGTTCGGGTTCTATAGATGGTGCAACAGGGACGAGATCTGGTGAAATGATAAGTAAGGATGCACAGATTATCTTAATAGATGCCTCTATTCCTCTTGAGCTATTCGCTGGTTCTGATGTAAAAGATTCGAATAGGAAGCTGACTACAACGACTCCGATATACAAGCCTGCAGGTGAACAGATTGATGAAAAGCTTGCTAACAACTATTTGACTCCTGGTACCCAGATAGATGAGTACAAGCCTTGGAGTGCAATGAGTCCTTTCTCAACAATTATTTCCACAATATTTGGTAAAGCGGGTAAGACAAGTCAAGAAGAGGAAGTTGTTGTACAGGAAACAATTAGAAACAAGTGTGAGAAGTGTAATAACCCTTCTAATGTAAATCCTGATAAGACAAACAAGATCTCGGAATTTTTAAATGATAGTACATATAGAGTCCCTGGTGAGAAGGATAAAGTAAAAGCAAGTGATGCTATTGAATCATGCGGAGATGATAGTAAAGTAACTTTTGTAGAGTGGCCAAATGATCAGAGAAAGATGTGTAGGATGAATGTACCTGCTACAACAATAGCCCTTATTAAAACTGGAATTACTGATGGAATATGGGATAAATGTAGGGGTTTGGCTAGAGATGAGAATGGAAACCCTATCTCTCCTGGCGATGACTGTATATTTGTTGAGGACATTATTATTAAAGTAGAATCTGTATTTGGTTCTGATACTGAGTGTCCAGATGGTATTTGTACAAATAAATATATGAATACAAGAAATAAAGCTGCACTATCTCCTACTGATTCCTCTTCATATTCTGATAAGGTATACTATACAACTAGCTGTACAGTTGCATTGGCTGGAAAACCAGTTAAAGTAAAGTGTGCATGGGATGTATCTCATCTCTTTAAAGAAAGAAAGCTTTCTGAATATGATGATCTTCCAAGTATTGAAAGTACTCCTAGTAAGAGTGCATATCAAGAATATTTACAAGGAGAGGCAACTCGCCGAAGTAGTGAAAAAGCAGTACCGTTATAATAATTTATAAAAATATAAAAATGGGAATATCAAGAAAGATATATGATCTTTTTCTTAAGATAAGAGAATTTGTTAATAGGAAATCTTTTTATAATTCTTTTGTAGCATTCCTTTCGTTAATACTTTTTTTTGGCGTAATGAATGTTTATGCACAGGAAGAGGGTAAGATATCTCCAGATTGGGATGGTACAAAGCAATTTCATAATGGGATAAGCGGTGCTGAAGATGATGAAGATAATATGAATAGTAGGCAAGGTTTGGAAGTTTTGAATACTGCATGGACAGCTCTCTCTATTGCAGCCCCTGAGATTACAGAGAATGGTGAAGAAGTTCTTGGGAATTCAAATATTCCATCAGATCTAAAAAGAGGACTGTTAGGAATGGCTGAAGATGCTGGTAACATGGCGTATGCTTCATATCCATCTATTAATGTACAAGAACATTTAGCACAACAGTGGGTTCCTGGATATGATGAAAAGGTTACTGGTCTTTATGCACAGAATTCTGCATCTGGTCATATCTCTGGATATGAAGAGTTATCTAATACAGGCATTATTAGTCTTTGGAATAGGGTATTAAATCTTTCGTATGTCGCATTTGTTGTTGTAATGATTGTTGCAGGGTTTATGATTATGTTTAGACACAAGCTCGGTGGACAGACAATGGTTACTATCGGAAATATATTACCAGGAGTAATAACTTCATTGATACTTGCTACTTTTAGTTTCGCAATAGCAGGATTAGTAATTGATTTAGGTGGTGTCGTGACCGGTCTTGTTGCATTCATACTTGGTGAGAATTCTGAGATTCAATCAATATCAGGGCTATGGTCAATCATGGCTAGTGTATTTACTGGAGGGGTTGGTTTAACATCATTAATTAGTGGTGCAGCTGGAGGAGTTGGTCTTGCGATAGGTGGGAAGTCACTCCTTGCCCTTGCAGGTGCTACCGCTGGTGCAGGAGCAGGAGCCCCTGTATTGCTTCCTATCGTTGGTGCAGTTGGAGTAATTGGAGTAGTATTTGCTCTTGTTATTGTTGGTATTATCTTTGTAGGTGCTATTAAAGTCCTTATTACTCTTTATAAAGCACTCTTCTCTCTTTTGCTTAATGTCATATTGGGGCCAATTCAGATAACAATGGGTGCATTCCCAGGTAATAGTCATATGATAAAGAACTGGTTCCTTTCTGTTGTAAGAAATGTGTTAGTATTTCCTGTTGTTCTTTTTATCGTTAATTTACCAAATGCATTAGCATCTGCAGGAGATGTCTTCTTAAGGTTCCCTGGTAAATTGGTATATGAAGATCCTAGTACATATGCACCAAGTGGTATAGAAGCAACTGCAGGAATTTTTCTTTTCATTTTAAAGATATTTGTACTTTACTATGCAGCTCAAGCTCCAAAGTTCTTGGAACAATGGTTCCCACCAGCAGATGATAAAACCATTAAAGAAGGATTTGAAGCTGCAAAGAAGGGTCTCACTGGTATCCCATTAGTTGGTGGACTATTTAGATAATAACTGATGTATGGCAAAAAAAAGACCGACTTCAGACAATTTTGATGCCTTAGGCAGTGTCTTCGACTTTATCTTCACAGAAGCTGAAAAGAAGCCAGATAAACGAAGGCCAATTAAACCTACAGGTGTTGCTGGTGATAGCAAATTAACAGATGCTATGTTTGCAGCATTAGAGATGCCTGGAACATTTGTTTCAGATTCCGTAATAAGGGAATTCAATGGTGCAATAAATGTTGAGATGGGCAAAATCTCATATTCAACCTTAGATCAAAAAGTAAAGCTTACCAGTACTGGCCTCATTGATCTCCTAAGAGATCCAGAAAAGGCATTTAACAAAATGGCAGAAGGTGCAAAAGCAGAACGGGCAGCAGGTAGAGCAGTATTTTTAAGAAATAGTATGGAAGATCTTTTGGCAAATGCATGGGCTCATAAATATGGAGATATTGAAGCAAGGAAAGCAATATATGGGACTACATTAAGTAAAGAGAAATTGGAGAAGCGAAGACAACAGAAGGGTATGGAAGCCCAGGAGAAGTTAAAGAGTGCGCAACTTAGCAAAGCAGTTGCAGAGTTCGGTCATGCAAACCGAGATTCTGTTCATGATCTAGATTTCGTCTCAAACAGATCTTTTGAAATTATAAAGAATAGTACATTTAAAAAAGGACAGTGGGAGAAATTAAGTGATAGTGATAGATCTTTATTTACTCAGATGGTATCAGGTACTTTAAAAAAGGAGATCTATTATGACAAAGGTGTAAGAAAAGAACGTTTAGTACCTGTAAAGGTTGAAGATGTAAAGAAATTCTTAATGAATAGAAGTGGAGTATTAGGAGCAAAAGAGGCATATGAGACATCCAATAGGTATGGAAGATTTGTAGACAGTGTACTCGAAGGTAAAAATGCTGATTTGTATGACATTAATCAATACCAATCTCTTGAGAGGTGGAATCTGAAAAAAAGAATTGATGATCCTAAAACAACAGATGAAGAAAAAAAGATATATGAAAAAACTCAATATCTTCTTCAGAGAGATATAAAAAATCTACAGGATTCGATTAATGATATAAAACTTCAATTAAGATCTGCTACTACAGATGATGAAAAAAAACTGCTAAAGGGGCAATTGAAAGATGCACAAGGGGCATTAAGAATAATAGGAAGCCATAATATATTTGGAAGGATAGGACAAGTTGAAGGATATCTTGGGTCGTTAAGAGAAATCTATGGAGGTATATCTGGTGCGAACTTGACGGCCAGTATACTTGGTGGTCAATTCTTTAACAATGATGAGAATAGAATTTTTAATCCTGTTGCTGAAGACCCGGAAGTAATAGGAGGAATAAAGATGTATGTTGCAAAGCACTCTACATATGGTAATGGTAAACCAAAGGCTTTGATAAATGCATATAACGAATTAGGTACACGAATGTACTACCTTACACCGAGATCTATCTTTAGAACATTCTTCTATAACGGTGAGGGGTTTGCATTCCTCTTTCATGAGAGACTTAAACAGGTAAATAGTATTGAAGGCTTCGGTGCATTGGGTATTAATACCTTTAAAATGTTCGAAAAAGATGGTGACTATGATGCCACTGTTTCAAAGCTTCTTGCAAGTGCGACTGGTAAGCTTAAGCCTGAGGACTATGCAAAGTTAGAGAAAATGCTAAAAAGTAACAAAGGAATGTTCAAAGCTATTAAGACATTCAGTCTACCATTCAGAATACAAGATTCAGTACAAACATACTTTAAAAAAAGATACGCCGAAAGATTTAGACATTGGCTTCGGAACAGGATATTAAAGAGTCCTAGGCTTTTAAAGATGTTTACAAATGCAGGGGCAGAGAAGCTTCTTGCAAGATGGGTTGCAAAGGGTGGTATTGATGTACTTGTAAGATCAGTAATTACAGCTATAGCAGGTACTTTGGGAATTGCTTTAGGTCCAATTGGTAGTGCTCTTGTAACAGCTGTTACATGGGTAGCTACAGATTTTGTTGTTAAAACTATTGGTGTATTACTTAATATATTTAAATGGGTGATAATAGGTATTGTTGGTTTAATTGTATTTGTAATAGGAGTTGGGTCTAACAATATTGCAAAATTTAATAAAGAAACTCTTTCATATAGATCAGAAGTACCTGGAGATGTTGTCATGTGTCCTTTGTATGAGGAAGTAGAATTAGAAGAGGGAGAGGATCCTTGGGGAGATACAATCGTACCTCCTCCATCAGGAGAGAGCTGTGTGATAGGGGCAGGATCATTTTCATGTTCACAGGGGTTTGTTGATGTCAATGGATGGACACACCAGAATATGAAAGCAAATATGCCTGTTGACCTAACAGGAATATCATATATATATGCACCTCAATTCTGTGATACAGGTAATTGTAGTATTACAAGGATTGCGAAAATTAATTGTAGTGATCAATCAAAAGCAGGAGGAGTTGTTGAATTAACTGCAAGTACTGGTAGCACCACATACGTATTTAAACTCTTACATGTAAAACCTCTTGCAGGATTAGGAGAAAAACTCTCTGGTGGACAACCCGTTGCTGTAGTTCAAGATCGTCCAGAGGTTGAGAAAGGAAACTGTTGGACTGGTAAGCATTTGCACTTAGAGACAAAACAGAATGGTTCAACTGTAGATCCATTAAAGTTGTTACAAGGTTTTAGTTGTGGTGTGCCTAATGAAACTGGTTGTGCAAACTCAGGTTCTTAAAGTAAATTAAAACTGTCTGAAGATGAAAATACAGGGAAGTAAAAAGAATGCACTGATAGTGCTCGTTGTATTTATATCAGTTCTTGTTGTAGTACTTGGTATTGTTTTGTACTCAACTTTCTCTAAAAAACATCCTGAAGAGCCACTACCAATCAAGAACTTGGGTAAAACTGAACAGAGCATTGATATTAAATCTCTAGAAATGGATAGTAAAATTAAGGACGTATCAGTGTATTTTGTAGAACCTAAATTGCATATTAAGCAGGTAGAGGAAATGATAGATAGGATGGGGCTATCCCTTGATAGGAAGGATACAGTTTCTAATTCATATATTGAGTGGAGTGATGATGAGAATAGTTTTGTATATGATTCTGTATCTGATACTGTTACATTCCAGTTAACAAGGAAAGTATCTGTGGAAAGAGGGTTAGAATCTTTTACTACTGTATTTGAGAAATATTTTAATTTGAAATATGAATTTAAACTTGTTGGTGAAAGAAATAACTCTGATGGTGGAGTTACATATTACGGATCCAGATTACTCGATGGAATTACTGTTCAGTACGGTGCTGAGTATGAATACAGCGATATTTTAGAATTTGATAAAAATGGGAATATTGTTTCTGGTCAGTTACTGTTGGCTCAAATAGATAAATATGATTTATATTTGCCATTGATTTCTAAAGTAGAATTAAGCAAATATATTAATACAAAGAGTTACCCAAAAGAGCACTATGTTAACAGTGAAATATTAGTGGATACAATTAATCTTAACTATTTAGATGATAAATGGGGAGATATTGAAAAAACTCTTAAAGATTGTAAAGCTCAAGATTACGAACTGATATTCCTGTATAAGACATCTAACCAAGGATATTTACTTCCTGCATACAAGATATCTTCTAATTGTGTTGTAACAAATGAAAATCAAGAGTATTCAGTGCCTGCAACATTCTATGTAAATGCTGCAGACCCAAGATATGTAACCTTGTGATACAATGTATTGAAATGAAAAATCCTAGAATATTACAAATACCTATTCTGACTACACTTTTCCTCCTATTTTTCACTTCATCTGTAAATGCATTTGAAGTTACAAATAGAGAGGAGTTAAGTTTTGACGATGCTCTTTCTGAGGATGAGGTCTTGTATTCTCAACCAAAAAAAATATATATCACACAAGTTAAGAGTAGTAACAAAGAGTTAAAGAATGATACAGAGGCTTGGATAAAGAGTATATATTACTACTCGATAACACGGCTTAAGTTAAATGATATTCCATTTAACTACCTAATAGATTCTAGTGGTAATGTATTTGAAGTATCAAAGGGTATTGGTGCTAATCCAGGTATAGACGGCGGAGATAATATATTGGTAATTGGTTTGTTAGATTCGGTACTTTCAATGACTCCTAGAACTGAGACATCTATGATTGAATTAATTCAACAAATATCATACAGATACGGTGTAAAGGAGTGGTCTTTTGTTGATTTAAAAATTGTTATGAATGAGAATCAAAGGTCATATCTAAAAGTAGAACCTATTCAGAATTCTGGATATCAAATACTTTCCCAAGCACTTTCTAAAGTAACTTGGTCAGATACTGAGCATCTTGAATATAAAGCAAGCATTGAGAAAGTAGAATATATTAAAGAGGTTGAGGTAGGAAAGAGATTGGATGTAAAGATTACTGTAAAGAATGAAAATGATTTCCCATGGTTTGGTGATACTGCATACATATATGTTTCAACTAACAGCGGGGAAGAGAGTAAGTATGCAATAAATTCTGTTTGGGATAGTTTTAGTAAGGCAACTCATATACAGGATAGGATTGTAAAACCTGGAGATACAGCCGAAATATCATTCCAAATGATGGGTAAGAGTAAACCTGGTCAGTACAAAGAAGAATTTGTGTTAAGTAAAGATGGTGGTGCCGTATTTACGGGATCTAAATTTGAAGTAGATTTTAGTATCATTGCTGGTGAGAATAAGCTTGTTGAGGTTGTATCTCCTGAGTATGGATTTGTGAATATAAGGGAATGTAGATGGTATAGCTGTAAAAAGGTGGAAGTCGCAAATAATGGAGATGTCTTTATAGTTTCAAAAAAAGAGGAAGGATGGTATGAAATTAAGTATAACGAGGGTAGCCTTGGTTGGGTTTACCAGAAATATCTCAAAGAGATCTAGCTTATAGTCTCATACTCTATCTCATAATCTATTTTTTCTGTATATCGTATTTGAATTTGAATATAATCAAAAACGTGGCACCCCAAGATTTAATTCTCGGAAAACTGAATCCACAGCAAAAACTTGCAGTGGAAACAACAGAGGGACCTTTGCTTGTATTTGCAGGGGCTGGTTCTGGTAAGACAAGAGTTATTACAAACAGAATAGCTTACCTTATAACACAAAAGGAGGTTCCTGCCGAGAATATACTTGCAGTAACATTTACCAAAAAAGCTGCCGGAGAGATGCAGGAGAGAGTTCTTTCTCTTCTAAAAGAGTTAAATGTTGATACAAAGGTTGTTCCATTAGTAGGTACGTTCCATTCAATTGGTGCGCTTTTCTTAAGGCAAAATGCAGAGAAGGTTGGTTTAATGCATAATTTCTCTATCTTCGATAGCGATGATTCAGAGAATTTAATAAAGGATATCATGGTTGAAAAGGGTATGGATGTAAAACAGGTAAAGCCACAGGCTTTATCATATTTCATTTCATCTGCAAAGAATGAAATGATCTCACCTGAAAATTTCCCAAATCATTATGGTGGGTTTTTAGAAGATATAACGGCAGAAATATATCCTGTATATCAGAAACAGCTTACTGCTCAGAACTCTGTAGATTTTGGTGATTTACTATATCTTACTGTAAAAATACTTTCTGAGAACAAAGATGTACTAGAGTCTTACCAAGAGAAATATAAATATATGATGATTGATGAATATCAGGATACTAATGCTGCACAGTATCTATTTGCAAAGCTTCTTTCTGCTAAGAATCAGAATATATGTGTAGTTGGTGATGATGATCAAGGTATTTATGCATGGAGAGGTGCTGATATAAAGAATATTCAGTCTTTTGAAAAAGATTTTAAAAATGTAACAGTAGTTAAGCTAGAACAGAACTATAGATCAACTAAAAATGTTATTACTGCTGCTACCTCTGTAATAAGTCAGAATTTCTCCCGTGTTTCTAAAGAGCTATGGACAGATCATGAGGATGGAGAGTGTATAACAGTGTATCAAGCACTAGATCAGGAAGATGAGGCACAGTACATTGTTGATGAGATCGAAAGATTAAGAAGATACAAGATCAAGCTCTCGGACATAGCAATACTGTATAGAACAAACTATCAATCTCGTGCCATTGAGGAATCATTATTAAAAAATGGTGTACCATATCGATTAGTAGGAGGTTTTAGATTCTATGAAAGGAAAGAGATAAAGGACATATTAAGCTATCTTCGCTTTATATACAATCTAAAAGACGATTTAAGCTTAACAAGGATATTAAATATACCAAATAGGAAAGCTGGGCCTAAATCTGTTGCATCCCTTCATAATTTAGCGAGAGAGTGTAAATGCTCCGTAGGTGAACTATTAGTAGGATTGTATGAAATATCCGTTGGTAATAACAAAATACTTAATATTTCAAATGAGGCTTACTCAAATATTGAGAGTAATTCGGTAGCTATTTCTAAGTTTAGTGCATTGGTTAATATATTTGGGAATCTATATATAGAATCACAGGGGTTGGATGTATTAAGTATTATTGATCTAATCTTGCAAAGGACTAAATATGTTGAATGGATGGATGATGGATCTGAAGCTGCTGAATACAAGAAAGAAAATATTGAAGAATTAAAAAATGTAGCTGGTAGTTATGCGAGAGCGCATGGAAGTAGATCGATAGATGTATTTTTGCAGGAGATTAACCTAATAGAGCAAGAACAGGATAAGAATCAAGACGGTTCTGGGGACTATATCAACCTTATGACACTACACTCTTCAAAGGGCTTAGAATTTAACAATGTATTTATAGTTGGTATGGAGGAGGGTATCCTTCCTCATTCGAGATCTTTTACGGATGAAGATGGTTTGGAAGAGGAAAGAAGGTTATGCTATGTAGGCATCACAAGGGCAAGGGAGAAACTATTCCTTACATTCGCAGAAAAAAGACAAGGTAGGGAAGGATATAATACTCAGATTCCATCTAGATTTTTAGGAGAAATACCTCAAAATATATGTGAGTATTATAGTTGGCAGAATTAGTTTGTGTATCTATGCCCTGCTTCAAACTTTGCATTACAATTTGGCCACATGTTTTCTCCTCCAGCTCTATATTTTTCAATTGTATGTTTTATCTGTGCATATCCATCAAATATATTTTCTGTATACTGTTTTCTCCACCATTTTGGATCCCATTGAAAAAGACCTTTGTAATAGCTTTTTGTTGACTCTGCATTGCAACCAGACTCACAATACATAACAAATTTTAACCATTCTTTCTCTTCTTCTCTATATGGACCACTGCTTATTACATTATGCCAGTATGGGCAGTTATATCCTCTCTGTTCTATACCATCTAGCGTATATGTAGAAGTCCCTATCTCAATAATCTCTTTTACTGGTTCTCTTGCAAGAGTATCTGCAAGTATAATACTTTCTTTTAGAACACCATCTTCATAGTAGTTTTGTACTCTTTTTGTTCTTAAACCAAGCACACCCTGTTGTAATGTTTCTTTTTCTCCTTCAAATTTCTGGTAGCTTTTTACTACTTCTGTTGCGAATGGGATTTGTAATGTAACATCCTCTATTACAGTTTCAGTTCGTATTACTCTCACAAAAGTTCCGTACAAGATCTGTTCTGTACTAATCGAAATCTTCTCATTACCAGAGATATCTATTTTGTACTGTTTTAAGATTTCATTTATATCTGTCTCAATAGTTAATATCGTATATACATTCTCCCCCCTCTTTATATATACAACCTTAGGTTTTCTTGAGTTTTTCTCAATTTCAGTATTAGTACCAAATATGTTCTCTCTAATATCATAGTTAGTACTTACCTTATTGTCTTGTGCAAAAGCAAAGTCTACTGTTGAGAAAAATAATCCAAGAATGATGACTAGTAGCGATATGATTACAGTATTCGGGATTTTTTTTCTTTTGTTTCCTTCTTGTGTATTCATGTTCTTTAGTATCCTCATGTATTCTTTTAGAGGTTACAAAGTTAGTATAGCATGAGGTGAGAAATATGTGTAAAATGGGTAAGTATGAAAAATAGATATAAATATATTCTTTACATTCTTGTTATTGTATCAAGCGCATTTTTACTATCAGGTTGTACAGTATCACAAGAAAAAATAGATGAATACAATCAAATTGTAAAAGATGCAGACCTTTTAGTAGAAGGTAATGAGTATTCATCTGCGATGGATAAGTTAAATAGTGCTGCTCAACTCATACCATCAAAGTATGACGCATATGAAAGAATGGTTAATATATTGATAACAAAGAATAGGCTAGATGATGCGAAAAAATTAATAGATGAGTCAGCTAGTAAATTAAGTGATTCTGATAGGGCTGGACTATATATCTTACTTGGTAAAAAATATTATCAAGAGAGAGCGTATGATAGTGCATTAAAGAGCTATCAGCTTTCTAAAGGTATTTCTAATGAGACAACTAATGTAGACTTAGAGACTGCAAAAGTGTATCTACAGCTTGGTAATATCGAAGAAGCAAAAAAACTCTTGAGGGGTACTCTTGGTGAGAAATTCGATATCGAAGGAAAGTTAATATATTCATATATTCTCTCTACAACAAATATAAAAAGTGCTAAAGATGAGATATCTGATATTGAGCCAACAGAAGATTGGAAGGAAATGTATGATGTATGGAATGAGGTGTTAGAGGGTCTAACAAATGATGACTTGTATAATAGTGCAAAACTTTCAAAAGTATATATAGATTCTGGATATCCATACTTAGCAATATCTATACTTCAGCCTAAGAAGGAAAGTATGCAAGAATATATCGACGGATTGTACTTACTTGGAAAAGCATATTATGAAAATGGGAAGTACCAGGAAAGTATAGATACATTAAAGGGTGTAACTGCGCTTAGTGAGCTTAATCATTATATATATTGGATTGTTGCTAGAGACTACTATATGCTTAAGAATGTTAATGAGGCATTCTCATACTATGATAGTGCTATCTCATATACTGGTGACTCTGGAGAATCTAGACTGTATCAAGAGTATTTAGATCTGTTATTTGAGAATAACCAAACAACAAAAGCAGAGGAGGTTCTAAGGAAAGTATCAACAGTTTCTAAGGATCCTTGGATTAATATCTACTATGTAAGATTATCGTACCTAACTGGGCAGAACGAAAAGGTCCTGTATTACTCTAATCTGGTTGAGTATGATAAATTGGAAGGTAATTACAAACGAGAATATCTATATTGGAAATCAAAGATAGCAATTGAAAATAACGAATTAGAAGATGCTAAAAGAGCATTGGATCTATTCTGGGAAATTGATAAGTATGATCCAAGATACAACTTGTTAATGTCTCAGTTGAGTTTCCAAGAGGGTAATCTTGATGATTCAAGAAACTATGCTAAGAAGGCTATAGAATACGATACTCAAAGAGTTGTTACAGATGACGCACAGAAACTCTTGGCTAGGATTGATTAGTCTGATATAATCGCCACTGCGCATAAATCCCTAATATCCCAATTAGGCCATAAATTTTATTATTAACTATATGCAAACCTATGATGTAAAAATGCCTCTTGAGCAGATAAGAAATATTGGAATCATCGCACATATTGATGCTGGTAAAACTACAACTACAGAAAGACTTCTGTATTTTACAGGGCAGATACATAAAATCGGCGAGGTACACGATGGTGCTGCTACTACTGACTTTATGGAGCAGGAGAGAGAAAGAGGTATTACAATCCAATCTGCAGCTGTAACATGTTTCTGGGATATGGATGGGAAGAGGTACAGAATCAACATTATTGATACCCCTGGTCATGTAGATTTTACAGCAGAGGTAGAGAGATCTTTAAGAGTATTGGATGGTGCAGTTGTGATCTTTGACGGAAGAAAAGGTGTTGAACCACAAAGTGAAACAGTATGGAGACAGGCTAATAAGTATAAGGTTCCAAGAATCTGCTATATGAACAAGATTAATCTAATCGGTGGTGACTTCGAGAATAGCTTCGGAACTATTAAGAGTAGATTAAGCAATAAGGCTGTAGCAGTAACATTCCCAATAGGTAGGGAAGTTGAATTGCATGGGTACGTAGACCTTATCGCTATGAAAGCATATACATATACATCTGTAGATTCTGAGGACTTGGTAGAGTCAGAAATACCAGCAGAGATGAAGGCAAAGGTAGACCAATACAGAGCTGTTCTTGTTGAAACTTTAGTAGAAATGGAAGATTCTCTAATGGAAAAATATTTTGCAGGTGAGGAATTAACAGTAGAGGAGCTAAAAGCAGCTTTGAGAAAAGGAACTTTAGAAGGAAAGATATTTCCAGTATTAGGTGGAGACTCAAGATCCCCAATGGCAAAAACATTGTTAGATTACACAACACTATGCTTACCATCACCATTAGATATTCCTCCTGTACAGGGAGATAACCCAAAGACTGGTGAAGAAATAGAAAGAAAACCTGATGAAGCAGAGCCATTTTCTGGCTTGGTATTCAAGATTGTTTCAGATCCTCATATTGGTAACCTTTCATACTTTAGGGTATATTCTGGGACTATTAAGGCGGGTACATATGTGTTGAATTCTACAAAGAATATTAGAGAAAGAGTTGGAAGATTGGTACTCATGCACGCAGATGATAGAGAAGAGGTTGATATGCTTAGAGCTGGGGATATTGGTGCTATCGTCGGCCTTAAGGATTCTGTAACTGGAGATACTGTATGTGATGAAAGCCACCCAATCATTCTTGAACAGATATCATTCGCAGAGCCTGTTGTATCAGAAGCTATTGAGCCAGCAACAAAGTCTGACGAGGAGAAGATGTCTGAAGCATTAGCAAGACTTTCTAAAGAAGATCCTACATTTAGAGTTGAGACAAATCATGAGACAGGCCAGACAATCATATCTGGAATGGGTGAGCTTCATTTAGAAATTATGGTTGATAGAATGCACAGGGAATATAATGTGTTAGCAAAAGTTGGAAAGCCACAGGTTGCATATAGGGAAACAGTTAAGAGTATATGTGAACAAGCAGAAGGAAAATATATAAAACAGTCTGGTGGTAAGGGACAGTATGGACACTGTTGGCTTAAGATTGAACCAAATGAACAGGGTAAGGGGTTCGAATTTGTTGATGCAATCAAGGGTGGTTCAGTTCCAAAGGAGTATATTCCATCAATACAGAAGGGAGTTGAAGAATCTCTTAAAGCTGGTGTTGTTGCAGGATATCCAGTTGTGGATATAAAGGTAACTCTATTTGATGGTTCATATCATGAGGTTGACTCTTCAGAGGCAGCTTTCAAAGTAGCAGCATCTATGGCATTCAAAGAGGGCTGTAAGAGAGCAACTCCAATTCTTTTGGAACCAGTTATGGATGTAGCTGTTGAGGTTCCACAGGAGTATATGGGTGATATAACTGGATCATTAAGCAGCAAGAGAGGACAGATTCAGGGATCAGAAGATATTGGTAATGGTATTACAGTTATTAATGCATTGGTACCACTTTCAGAGTTATTTGGCTATACAAGTGAATTGCGATCTCTTACAAGTGGTAGAGGAAGCGCAAGTATAGAGCCATCTCATTATGCAGAGGTACCAAGAAATGTTGCAGAGGAGATTGCAAGTGGATCTGCAAGAAACTAAGAGGTTGAGTTGTAGGAAATTTGCTTTAAATGCTTGCATATTTTCTATCTTTTTGATAATATTCAACGCAGGTTTGCTTATAGAGTAGAAGTAAGCATTTGTAAGGTTAATAAACAATATATTTATATAATTTTTATTTATTTATATTCATGGCAGAGTTCACAAGATCAAAGCCTCATATGAATATCGGAACCCTTGGTCATATCGATCACGGTAAGACAACATTGGTTCGTGGTATTCTTAGAACATTTTCTCCAGAAGCGGATAAAATGATTGATAAACTTGATAAAGATCCAGAAGCACGTGCTAAAGCTATTACAATTGCAGTTGCACATGTTGAATTTGAGACAGAAAACAGGCACTACGCATTAGTAGACTGTCCAGGTCATAAAGACTACATTAAGAATATGATCACTGGTGCTGCTCAAATGGATGGTGCAATATTAGTAGTATCATCAAATGATGGTGCTATGCCTCAGACAAAAGAGCACTTACTACTTGCAAAGCAGGTTGGTGTTCCTAAGTTGGTTGTATTCATCAATGACTTCGGTGGTGCAGATGCAGAGATTATCGAGCTTATCAAAGCAGACATACAAGATCTTTTAGATAAGTATGGATATGATCCAAATACACCAATTCTTACAGGGAGTGCATTAAAGGCATTCAATGGAGAAGAGGAAGGTGCAAATCAGATTAGAGAATTAATGAAGACAGTAGATGAATATATTGATTTACCAGAAAGAGACATTGAAAAGCCATTCCTTATGCCAATTGAAGATGTATTCTCAATTGAAGGAAGAGGAACAGTTGTAACGGGTAGGGTTGAGAGAGGTACAATAAATCTTTCTGACGAAGTAGAGATCCTTGGAATGGGGAGAAAACCTCAAAAGACTGCAGCTATCGGTATTGAAATGTTCAACAAATCAATGAAAGATGCTCAGGCAGGAGACAATGTTGGTATTCTTTTAAGAGGTCTTAAGAGAACAGATGTTGAAAGAGGTCAAACACTTTCTAAACCTGGTTCTGCAGAAACTCATACAGAGTTCAAGGCTGAGGTATATGTATTAAGCAAAGAGGAAGGTGGAAGACATACTCCATTTGTAAGTGGATATAAGCCACAGTTCTACATCAGAACAGCTGATGTAACAGGTGCAGTTAAGTTACCAGATGGAGTAGAAATGGTTGCTCCTGGAGACAACACTCAATTTGAAGTAACATTGGTATCACCAGTAGTACTCGAAAAGGGTCAAGGTTTTGCTATCCGTGAGGGTGGTCAAACTGTAGGTAAGGGTGTTGTAACAGAGATTGTTAAGTAAGTAATTGAAGAGGGGGGTAGTATAGCTGCCTCCCTCATCTTTAAGTTTAATTTAGCTCTTTAAGATAGAATGAGTGATGCAAAAATAAGAGTAAAGCTAAGAGGATATGACGCAGTAGTATTGGATAGGTCTGCTAAAAGTATAATAGAATCGGCAATTAGTACAGGTGCAAAAGTTGCTGGCCCTATACCTCTTCCTACAAGAAAGAGAAAGGTCGCAGTAAACAGATCAACATTCATCTATAAGAGTTCAATTGAACATTTTGAAATTGGTACTCATAAAAGAGTAATAGATATAATCGATCCAACTCCAAAGACTATCGATGCCTTACAGCATTTACAAATGCCTGCAGGTGTTGAGATCGAAATTCAGTAATTAGATATATGAAAGCAATATTAGGAATAAAAAAAGGAATGACAAGAGTATTCGATGGAGAGAAATCTACTCCTGTTACAGTCATTGATGTGGCTGGTAACAAGATTTCTAAGGTTTCCAACGGAGAAATTGAAATAGGTTTAGGTCAGAAAAAGAAAGCTACCAAAGCATTGATAGGCCAATATAAAGAGTTAGGTTTTGTTCCTGCATATAAGAAGGTTTTCAGTGGTGAAATTGGAGAAGATATGAAGGTCGGTAGTGAAATAAAGGCAGATATATTTGCAAAAGATGATGTAGTAACAGTATCTGGAGTATCTAAAGGTAAGGGATTTGCAGGTGTTGTAAAGAGATGGGGATTCAGTGGTGGTCCTAGGACACACGGTCAATCAGATAGATTAAGAGCACCAGGTTCCATTGGAGCAGGTTCAACTCCAGGAAGGGTATTTAAAGGTACAAGAATGGGTGGAAGAATGGGTAGTGAGAATATAACAATAAAGAATAAAAGAATTGTTGATATAAAAGAGAATTATATATTAGTAAATGGTCCAGTTCCAGGTTCTAATGGTGATTTAATAACAATAATTAGTGAGTAATAAAATGGCAGAGACAAAGAAAGTAACAAAGAAAGAAGTAAGTTTAAATCCACAAGTATGGGAAGTACCATATAATGCTGATTTAATCGCACAGGTCTTGTATGTTTTCTTTAGTAATGAAAGAAAAGGTACATCATCTGTCAAGGGTAAGGGAGATGTCTCAGGTGGTGGTAGAAAGCCATGGAAACAGAAGGGTACAGGTAGAGCTAGAGCAGGATCAACAAGATCACCTCTATGGGTAGGTGGTGGTGTTACATTTGGTCCTAATAATAGAAATTGGAGTAGAAGTATAAACAAAAAAATGGTAAAGAAGAGCGTATGTATGATGCTTTCTAAGAGATTAGCAGATAAAGATTTAGATTTCGTAAATATTGATAGTACAAAGAATATTAAGGAGATGAGAGATACAATGTCTAGGAATATGAATGGAAAGACATTGATAATATCTTCAGATAGTAATATGGAATTAGCATTAAGGAATGTTCCAAATGTAGTATCCATAGACCCTATGAAGGTAAATGTAAAGAATATTGTTAATAACAAGAAGATTCTAGTTGATAACGAATCAGTTAAGATTTTGGAAGATAGATTAACAAATGGAAAGTAAGAATATACAGATAAAACCGGTTATATCAGAAAAGAGCTACAACATAGCTAATGCAAGTAACAAATATACATTTGAAGTAGGGTTAGACGTAAACAAGATAGAGGTAAAGAAAGAGGTAGAGAGTAAATACAAAGTAAAAGTTAGGAGTATAAATATTACTATTAGACCTGGAAAGATGAGAAGAGATTGGAAAACAAACAAGAAAACAAGGAAGAGTGATATAAGAAAGGCAGTAGTCACCCTTAAGAAGGGAGATAAAATTGATGAGTTTTTAAGTAACTAATATGGCAGTAAGATCATTTAAACCTACAACTAAATCACTTAGAGGAACAAAATTGGGAGATAGATCTCAATTAGAGAAGTCTGGTGGACCAAGAAGCTTAACAGTAATAAGAAAGAAAAACTCTGGAAGAAATAATCAGGGTAAAATAACAGTTAGACATAGAGGTGGTGGATTTAAGAGAAGAACAAGAATTGTAGACTTTAAGAGAGAGAAATTTGGTATTGAAGCTAAGGTTCTTGGTTTGTATTTTGATCCAAATAGAAGTGCACATCTTGCCCTACTACAGTATGTTGATGGGGAGAGAAGATACATAATTGCACCTAAGAATGTTAAAGCTGGAGACAGGTTAATATCAGGTGAGAAGGTTGATGTACTTCCTGGAAATGCAATGATGATAAAGAATATTCCATCTGGTACAGTTGTTCATGCTGTCGAAAATAGAGTAGGAATGGGTGCTACATTTGCTAGATCTGCTGGTCAGGAAATTGTTGTTCAGGGTACTGATCCATCTGGAAAATATGTACAGATAAAGATGAGCTCTGGAGAAGTTAGACTTGTTCCAGGTGAGGCAATGGCAACAATAGGAACTGTTGGTAACGAAGACAAGCTAAATGTAAAACTTGGTAAAGCTGGTAGAAAGAGAAACTTAGGTTGGAGACCTGAAGTTAGAGGTATGGCAATGCACGCTGTAGAACATCCACACGGAGGTGGTGAAGGTAAAGGTTCAATTGGTAGAGCAAAGGATATTTACGGTCATAGAATTGGTACTAGAACAAGAGATAACAAAAGAACAGAAAGATATATAATTAGAAGAAGAAGGTCTAAGACAAGACCTTTCGCAAAGAAATAATTTAGGAGGTTGAAGTATGTCAAGATCACTTAAAAAGGGACCATATATAGATAAAAATGTACAGAAGAAAGTAGATCAGGCTTTACAAAGTGGAAATAGAAAGCCAATAAAGACATGGGCTAGAGCATCTACAATAACACCAGAGATGGTAGGATTGGCATTCGGTGTATATAACGGAAAGAAATTTGAAGATGTAGTAATAGAAGAATCAATGATTGGGCATAGATTAGGTGAGTTCTCACATACTAGAAAGTTTAAGGGTCATGCAAAGAAGGGTAAGCTCGCAAAGGTATATGGAAGTAGCGGTAGATTTGAAGAATAATATATATATATATATATAAATGGATGTTAAGAAAACAACAGTAAAAATAAAGAACATTGCACAGTCTCCACAAAAGTTGAGATTAGTTGCAGCACTTGTTAGAGGAAAGGATGCAGATAAAGCATTGGATATTCTTCAAGTAACTAATAGGAAAGGTACAAAAGAGTTAAAGAATGCTTTGCTAAGTGGTATAGCGAATGCTAGAGATCTATATAGTGCAGATAAGGCTGATTTAAAGATCTCTTCTATCTCAATAGATCAAGCAACATCACTTAAGAGAGTAAGATTTGCTTCTAAAGGTCGAGTATCTAGGATTAACAAAGGTAGATCACATATTAATTTAGAGTTAACTGTTAAATAATGGGAAGAAAAGTAAACGCTAATGCAGTAAGAATGGGCGTAAATAAAACATGGGGCTCTGTATGGTATGCAAGAAAGTCTGAATATGCAAAGATTTTTGCAGAAGATATGAAGATCAAGAAGATTGTATCTGAGAAGATGAATGATGCTGGTGTTGATAGTATTGGTATAAATAGGACATTAAACAGAGTAGAAGTAGATGTATTTGTTGCAAGACCTGGTGTCGCTATTGGTAGAGGTGGAGAGGGCATCGATCTTCTTCAAAAAGATATATCTAGAATGACAAAGAAAGAGGTTGAGATAAAGATAAAAGAGGTTAAGAAGGCTGATCTTTCTGCAAAGATAATAGCAAAATCTATAGCAGATGGTATACAGAGAAGACAACCAAGTAAATTACTTGTAGCAAGCGCAAAAGAGAAAGCAATGATGGCAGGAGCAAAAGGTGTAAAGATATGGGTATCTGGAAGAATAAATAATGCAAGTCAAGCAAGAACTGTTAAAGCAGATGCAGGTTCTGTACCAGCTCAAACACTTAAAGCAGATATTGATTACGCAGAAGCGACAGCAAAGACATTAGATGCAGGATTAATGGGTATTAAAGTATGGGTATATAAGGGTGATAAATCAGAAATAGAAGAATAAAATATATATATATAGATAAATATGTTACAGCCTAAAAAAAGAAAACATAGAAAAGAAATGAGAGGAAGAATGGGTGGTATTGCAACTGTAAACGCAACCATAGCTTTTGGTGAGTATGGACTTAAATCTATGGAATCTGGCTGGATAAAAGCAAGAGAAATAGAAGCAGCAAGACGTGCAATTACAAACTCTATGAAGAGAAAAGGTAAAGTATGGATTAAAATATTTCCTCATAAACCTTACACAAAGAGAGGTGTTAATAGTAAGATGATCGGAGGAAAGGGAGAGGTTGAAGGTTATGTAGCAGTTGTTAGACCAGGTACAATGCTTTTTGAATTAAGTGGTGTAGATATTGAATCAGCAAAAGAGGCAATGAGATTAGGAGCACAGAAACTTTCTGTACAAACTAAATTTGTTACAAAGAAAGAGATATAAAGCTTGAGATAAATCGCTAATATTGGTAGAATACTAGCCGTTTTACATATATAAAAATAAATATGGAAAATATAAAAACAGGAAAAAAGAGAGAACTAGAAGGAGTTGTAGTAAGCAACAAGATGAATAATACTGTAAAGGTTAGAGTAGACAGTACTCAATCACATCCTGTGTATAAAAAGGTTATAGATAGAAAGAAAGTGTTTTTTGCTCACACAGAAGAGGAATTAAATATTGGTGATAAAGTAGTAATTAGAGAGAACAAACCATTCTCTAAGAATGTAAAATGGATCGTTTTAAGTAAATAATTATGATACAGAAAGAGAGTAAATTAATAATTGCAGATAATAGTGGTGCAAAAATCGGTAAAATTATCGGTATTCCTAAGTACTCTAAAAGAAGATATGTAGGACTTGGAGATATTGTAAAGATTGCTGTTCAGAAGGCTCTACCTAATAGTGCAGTTAAAAGACATGAAGTTTTGACTGCAGTAATAATTAGAGTTCATCAGGCTCATAGAAGGGCAGATGGTTCATATATAAGGTTTGATGACAATGCGGCAGTAATAATAGATAACAAAAAAGGACCAAAAGGAACTAGAATATTTGGACCAGTAGCAAGAGAGCTTAAGGAGAGAGGTTTTGATAAAATAGTCTCTTTAGCACCAGAAGTATTGTAATTTTAAAAATATGAATATGAAGATTAAAAAGGGAGACACAGTTAAGGTATTGTATGGAAAAGATTCTGGAAAGAGTGGTAGAGTTGTTACTGTTGATACAAAGAAGAGTACTCTTGTTGTAGAAGGTGTGAATATTTTTAAGAAGCATGTTAAGGGTGACGGTAGAACAAGAACATCAGAGATTATAAATATCTCTAAACCTATGAGTGTATCTAAGGTTATGCTTGTATGTAATAACTGTGGAAAAACAACTAGGGTAGGAGTAAATAGAGTTGATGGTAAGTATGCTAGAGTATGTAAAAAATGTGGAAAGAATATTGAGATTGTAGAGGAGAAAAAAGAAGAAAAGAAGGAAGTTAAAAAGAGTGTAAAAAAAGTATCTAAAAAAACAACTAAGAAAGAGTAATCATGGTAAGACTACAAGAAGAATATAACAATAGAATAAGACCAGAGATAATGAAAGAGCAGGGATATACAAATGTTATGCAGACCCCTACCCTTTCTAAGATTGTCGTAAATGTTGGTGCTGGTATTGCAACAAGAGAAGCAGAAGCTCTTGATGATATTGTTAGTATAATTACTCAAATCACTGGACAGAAGCCAGTTGTAAATAAGGCAAGAAAAGCAGTATCTGCTTTCAAGATTAGAGAAGGTATGGAGATAGGTGTTTCTGTAATCTTAAGAGGAGATAGAATGTGGGAGTTCTTTGATAAATTAGTAAATATTGTATTCCCTCGTGTTAAGGACTTTAGAGGAGTTAACCCAAAAGCTTTTGATGGTTCTGGTAACTACTCTGTAGGAATAGATGATCATACAGTATTTCCTGAGATAGATGCTAATAATATCAAGAGAGTTAGAAGTTTAGAGATTACAATAGTTACTACAGCAAAGACAGATAAAGAAGGTAAAATACTTTTAGATAAATTTGGGTTCCCATTTAAGAAAGATGTCAACAGAGGCTAAGGAATATAAAGCAAGACAATTAAAGAAAAAGTCTAAGTTTGAATCTAGGGTATACAACAGATGTGAAATCTGTGGTAGATCTAGAGGATATATGAGACATTATGGAATCTGTAGAATATGTTTCAGAAAACTTGCTAGTGAGGGACAGATACCTGGTGTAAAGAAAGCAATTTGGTAATTTATTAATTAGTAAAAATGAACGATTTAGTAGCAGATTTTTTAGCTAGAATGAAAAATGGAATAGAGAGAAAGAAGGAAGTAGTAGAAGTACCTATTACTAAAATGAATACCGAAATTCTTAAGGTACTCAAGCAGGAAGAAATGATTGAAGACTTTGAGGTAGGAGATGGTATGATTGAAGTTGTTGTAAAGTACGATGATGGAGAACCTACTGTTGCTCATTTTGATAGAATCAGTAGTCCGGGACAGAGAATATATGTAGCAAGTAAGGAAATAAAGCCAGTAATGAACGGTAGAGGTATCTCTATTATCTCTACACCAAAGGGTTTAATGACAGGTGCAATGGCAAAATCAAAGAAACTCGGTGGTGAATTAATCTGTAATGTTTGGTAATTGAAATGTCTAGAATAGGAAAAGAACCAATAAAAATAGAAGAAGGAGTAGAAGTAAAAGTAGATGGAAAGAGAGTAGTCATTTCTGGTAACAGTAAGGAGATTACTATTTCACTACCAGAAGAGCTTTCTGCAGAGGTTACAGATGGTTTCATCATAGTAAAAAGATCTAATGATGAGAAACAGAGTAAATCATTACACGGAACATTTAGAGCAATACTTGCAAATGCAGTAAAGGGAATGAAAGAAGGATATGAGAAGAAATTAGAATTAGTAGGAGTTGGATACAGAGCAAGAATGGAAGGTAGTACGCTCGTAATGAGTCTTGGTTGGTCTCATCCTGTAAAACTAGAGAGTCCAGATGGTATAACTATTGAAGTTCCAGAGGAGACAAAGATTGTAATAAAGGGATATGATAAACAAAAGGTTGGAGAGTTTTCTGCAAAAGTAAGAGACATTAGAAGACCAGAGCCATATAAGGGTAAGGGTATTAGATATGAGGGTGAGTATGTAAGAAGAAAGAGTTCTAAATCATCAGTAGGAGCATAAAAATGAAAAGAAACAAAACAGATAAAAGATTAAGAAGAAAGATGCATATAAAGAAGACAGTACAGGGTACATCTTCTAAACCAAGAATATTTGTATTTAAAAGTAATAAATATTTCTATTCTGGTGTTGCAGATGATGATAAAAATATTGTATTAATGAGTAAGATGTCTGATAAGAAGAAGGAAGAGATTGTAAAAATGGCAAAGGTATTCGCTTCTGATTTGAAAGAAAAGAAGATTGATACTGCAGTATTTGATAGAAGTGGATATAGATATCACGGCCTTATAGCAGCATTCGCTGATGAGTTAAGAAGTAATGGAATTAAGATTTAAAATAGAGAATATGTTTGATAGAAGTAAAACAGAAACAAGAAAAGAGAGATCAATGTATGATAAGAAGACAGTCTCTATAAGAAGAGTTGCTAAAGTTACTAAAGGTGGAAAGAGGCTCAGATTTAGTGCAATGGTTGTTGTTGGTGATCATAATGGATCTGTTGGAGTTGGACTTGGTAGAGGTGTTGATACAAAGAGTGCTGTAGAAAAAGGTGAAAGAATTGCTATCAAAAAGATGAAGAAGATTCAGTTAGCTGGTGATACTGTACCACACGAAATTATGTTCAAAGAGGGTGCAGCAAGAGTTATGATCAGACCTGCAAGACCAGGTACTGGTGTTATAGCAGGATCTTCTGTAAGAACAGTTCTAGAGTTAGCTGGTATTGAAAATGTATACGGTAAATTACTTGGAACTACAGATTCTGTTGCAAGCGCATATGCAACATTTGAAGCATTAAAGGCTCTTCGAAATGGTAGGGTTCTTGCTAAGATGAGAATTATGAGAGATAGGGTTGAGGCTAAGAAGGAAACAGATAAGGAGAGAAAGATTAAAGAAGATAAAAAGAGAGCTGCTAAAAGAGCAGAGAAGAAAGATACTAGAAGTAGAGAGTTTAAGAAAGATAAAGTAAGTAAAAAGTAAAAATGTATTTAGAAAGTATTCCAAGAAGAACAAATAGAAAAGGTAAATCAAAAAGACTAGGTCGTGGATACGGTTCAGGTGTTGGTGGTCATACAGCAACAAGAGGAACAAAAGGTCAGAAATCTAGAGCAGGACATAAATCTCTACAGTTTTTTGAGGGTGGAAATGTACCATTCTTTAGAAGAATGCCTAAGGCTAGAGGTTTTAAGAAAACAGATAAAATAGAAGCTACCACGATCAACTTAGATATATTGGAAAAGAATTTTAAAGATGGAGATACAGTATCTCTAGAGTCTCTTAAGGAAAAGAGTCTTATCGCAAAGAAAGTAGAAAGTGTAAAGATATTAAGTAATGGAGAGATATCCCAAAAAATAGTATTAGAAAGCATTCCTGCCTCGGAAACAGCTCGTGAGAAGATATTGAAAGCTGGAGGAACAATAAAGTAACCTCTATACAACATGAATAAATACATCGAAGTTGTTCGAAGGATTTTCCGAACAGAGGAAATCCGTAAAAAGATAATATTCTCTTTAATCATATTACTAGCATATAGGTTTCTTGCTGCAATCCCAGTTGTTGGTATACCTGCAGATGCAATAAAGTTACTTTTTGAAGGAAGTAATTTCGGTGATATGCTTTCTACTGTATCTGGTGGTGTTCTTGAAACTGCATCTATTGCTGCTATCGGTTTAAGTCCGTATATCAATGCATCTATTATATTTCAACTGCTTGGATCAATTATTCCTAAATTTGAAGAAATGAGAAATGAAGGCCCAGAAGGAAGAAGAAGGATAAGTATGTATACAAGACTTTTAACTGTACCATTAGCAATTGCACAATCTTTTGTAATATATTCAACACTTAGAGGATTTGGTCTGATAGGGGCTCTGGAGCCATTAACATTAATTGTTATGGTTGCAACCTTAACCGCAGGATCTATCCTTGTTATGTGGTTTAGTGAACTTGTATCTGAAAGTGGTGTAGGTGGAGGTTCTTCATATTTAATATTTCTAGGTATTGTTGCTGGTATACCTGGAACTATTAGTACGAATTTCTCAACAATGGATGCTTTACAGAAGGTTATATTTATTGTTATCACTCTACTCCTTGTTCTGTCTGTTGTATTCATAACTGAAGCACAGAGGAAAGTTAAAGTCCAGTATTCAAGAAGAGTTCGTGCAGGTGGTGCAATGGATAGCTATATTCCAATTAAGCTTGTACAGTTTGGTGTTATGCCCGTTATCTTTGCGGTATCACTACTCTCATTCCCACAGCTAATCGGTAAATTTGTACTCAGTAGGGATGTGAATGATACTATTATAGATATTACTACTAAGGTGATCGCATTTTTAGATAACCCATATTTTAATAATATACTGACATTTGTCCTTATTGTAGGTTTCGCATTCTTCTATCTTACTGTTGTATTTAAGACTGATGAATTAGCAGAGAATTTACAAAAACAGGGAGGTTTTATACCTGGTATTAGACCTGGAAAAACAACCTCTAAATATTTAAGAAAAGTTGCATTTAGATTGGCATCCGTTGGAGCGATATTCTTGGGTGTTATATCAATACTGCCTAATATATTTGTATATACAGGCCTGATGACCACAGCTGTTATAACTGGTACAGGTCTGTTGATTATGGTTAATGTTGTTCTTGATATTAGAAGGCAGGTATCCTCTATGGTCGTAGTAAGAGACTACGATAGGTATCTATAATCATATTGATAAATTGTAGTTGATACCCTATTCTGTATTCAACGGATAGTAGATTAATATAACTATAAGTTAGGCAAATGAAGACTATACTATTTCATGGACCGAGTGGCAGTGGTAAAGATACTCAAGTAGAACTCTTAAAAGATAGGTATGAGTTTGAGAGTATTGCAACTGGTGATATGTTTAGGAGTATGTACAAACAGGGTGATATAGAGGCTATAAAGGCTCATGGATACTGGTCTAAGGGCCAATGGGTACCGAATGAACTCGTGTATAGTATGCTGAATAAGTGGGTACGGAAGTTTGATAAGGAGAAGAGTTGGGCATTCATATCAGTTGTTAGAGATCCTGGACAGATTGAGATGTTTGACAAGACTTTAGAAAGTGTTGGTAGGAAGTTAGATAAATTTGTACATTTTAAGCTCTCTGAAGAGGCTGCAATAGAGAGAATGTCACTTAGATGGATATGTCCAAACTGTGATAGTACATATCATGAGAAGTACAAGATAGAGAAGGTAAAGGGGTACTGTGATAGGTGTGGTACAAAGTTGATACAGAGAGAAGATGATCTCCCTGATAGGATAAAGAACAGGATTAGGGAGTACAATAGAACTATACAACCTATACTTGAGACATATAAATCTAGAGGTGTTTTAGTAGAGATAGATGCGTCTCCTAGTATTGAAGAGATCCATAAAGAAGTCGTGTCAAAATTGGGTCTATAGTTACTCTATCTTCTGATAACCAAGTACTTCAAAATTCCCTTCTTCTCTTTTGGTTTCTTCTATGAAATCATTTATCTCTTCTTTTGAAAGTACTCCACCATTTGTGTGATGCATTAGTGCAGCTTCCTTTTTATCTACAAACTCTGATATTTCAAATCCCACAGGATTATATCTTGTATAACAGTCTGCAAATAGGAACTCACCAACATAGCAAGGTTTTAATCCTGCTTTTATTTGCTCGGGGAAGAACCCTTTATCTCTGCAATACGGATATGTAGCATCAACAACCATTTGAGATAGCGTTCTATGATCTCTATGGTTAATCCATCTAGTTTTCTCATCAAAATCATTAATCAACTCAAATGGATTCTGAGTGATAATAATATCAGGTTGAAACTCTCTAAGATGATATACAATCTTTCCAATGTTTTCGTATGTGTTTTCTGTTTGTCCATCAGGGAAATCAAGATTAAATATCTCATCTTCTTCTAATCCGAGCTCCACACCTGCTTTCTTTTGAGATTCTAATCTAATTTCTTTAAACTTTTCTGTTGAATACTCTGCCTCATGCATACCTTTATCTCCATTAGTTCCAATTACAGACCTAACTTTTTTACCATCAGCAATTAGTCTTGCAACTAATCCTCCACATATTATTTCCATATCATCAGGATGTCCAAGGAAGATGATAACTCTTTCTTTGTTTCCAAATATTTCGTTATATGAATCTTTCATAGGAGGGTTTATGTGGTCAAATTATTTGTAATTATATACTATATACGGTTGTCTATATATAGAGCTTGTAAATATGCTTTGTTTTTGATATATTAGGGTCGTCTTTGTAAGAATTTAGTGATATTTCAACAAAAATAGCCCTAAATCTTTGAAAAAAGCATATACTTTTGATATAATGCTCAGGACTCTATTTAGTATCATATAAGTCACTTTATGACCACAGAGACAAAGAAAGTTTATGAATTTGAGGGTGAAGTTAAGGAGTGTCTTCCTAATACTAAATTCCTCGTAGAGATAGAAGTAAACGGTGTTAAGCATGAAGTGATAGGCTATCTTTCTGGTAAGATGAGAATGCACTACATTCGTATCTTAGAAGGGGATAAGGTAAAGATAGAAATGACACCTTATGATAAAACACAAGGTAGAATAACATATAGAATGAAGTAAAAATGAAAGTACAGGCCTCAGTAAAAAAGAGATGTTCAGATTGTTATATGGTTAGAAGAAAAGGCCGTATATATGTCTACTGTAAAAAGAATCCTAAGCATAAGCAGAGACAAGGTTAATATTTATTAATTATTTAAACACAAAATGGCAAGAGTAGCAGGTGTTGAAATACCAAACGATAAGAGATTATGGATCTCCCTTTTAAGCATATACGGTGTAGGTGAGAAGACTTCCAAGAAGATTTGTGAAGAGGTTGATATTGATAGTAATATCTTTGTTAAAGATCTTAATGAAGGTCAGTTAGATTTGGTAAGAGCATACATAGATAAAAACTATCAGGTAGAAGGAGAGTTAAGACAGAAGATATTTAGAGAGATTAAGAGACTTAAAGATATAAAGAGCTACAGAGGAACTAGACATAAGGTAGGACTTCCTGTTAGGGGTCAAAGAACAAGACATAATGCTCATACCAGAAAGGGTAGAAGTAGACCTGTAGGTGGTTTAAATCGTAAATTAGAAAAGACATAGCATAATGGCAACAAGTAAGAAAAAAACAAAAAGGACTGTAACATCAGGTGTTGTAACAGTACAATCAACTTTTAATAACACATTGATATCTATAACAGATGTAAATGGTGAAGTTTTAGTACAGGGAGGTCCAAGCTTAGTAGGCTTTAAAGGTACAAAGAGAAGTACTGCATTTGCTGCAACAAAGGCAGCTTCAGATGCAGCAGAGAAGGCAATTAAGAAATATGGACTTAAAGAGGTTAAGGTTATAGTTAGTGGACCTGGTGCAGGTAGAAACGCAGCAGTTAAGGGTTTAGATTCTGCTGGTTTAAAGATTACAACCCTTTTAGATAGGACTCCACTTCCACATAATGGATGTAGACCAAGAAAAGCTCCTAGAAAGTAATAATATTTATAATATATTTTAATGGGTAGATATACAGGACCAAAAGAAAGATTAAGTAGAAGAGAGGGTGTAGAACTACACCTTAAAGGTTCAAGATCTTTCGGTGAGAAAACCGGATTAAAGAGAAAGCCTTTTGTACCTGGGCAGCACGGTAGTAAGAGAAAAGCTAGACTTTCTAACTACGGTTTGCAGCTTAGAGAAAAGCAGAAGGTAAAGAGAACATACGGTATTAGAGAGAATCAATTTAGAAATATATATCTTGAGTCTAATAGGAGATCTAAGGTATATAACAGTGATAAAGGTCTTGAGCTTTTAAGAATGCTTGAATTAAGAGTGGATAATGTACTCTACTTAGCAGGTTTAGCTCCTTCAAGAGCTGCTGCAAGGCAGTATATTGTACATGGTCATGTACTTCTTAATGGAAAGAAATTTACAGTTCCATCTTTTGAAATGAAAGAGGGAGACAGTATTGAATTAAAGGAAGCAAAGCTTGCTCCTATTGAGAAATTGTTTACATCCCCTGAGTGGATAGAAACAGAGAGTAACAAGGCAAGAGTAGCTAGGCTGCCAATTAGAGATGAGATAGATGAGGGTATTCGTGAGAACCTCATTATTGAGTACTACTCTAGATAATTAATAATTTGTTTTATACATACAATGGAAGCATTTAAAGATATAAAAGTAGTAATAAAGGCTGAGGAGGGTAATTCAGGTATTTATGAAATATCACCTCTTCCAAGAGGATATGGTCATACACTTGGAAACGCTCTAAGAAGAATATTGTACTCAAGTTTAAGAGGTTCTGGTATTACAAGTATCAAGGTAAAAGGTGCAAAGCATGAATATTCTGTAATTGAAGGTGTAAGAGAAGATTTGACATCAATAATTCTTAATCTTAAACAGATTAAGTTTAGAGTAGATTCTGAGGATGTTAAAGTTGGTAAGATTTCTGTAACTGGAAAGAAAGTAGTAAAAGCTTCAGACATTGAATTAGAAGCAGGTGTTGTTGTTACAACTCCTGATGTCGTAATTGCAAACCTTACAGATGCTTCTTCAGCTTTGGATATTGAAATTACAATAGAATCTGGAATCGGATATAGAGATGCTAGAAATATTGATAGAGCGGAAGTTGGAATAATTCCTCTTGATTGTGATTTTACTCCAATTGAGAAAGTAAGTATGAGTGTAGAACAGGCACGTAAGGGACAAGAAACAGATTTAGATGCAGTCCTTATCTCCATTGAAACAGATGGTAGTATTGCACCAAAAGATGCTCTCGTTGAATCAGCAAAAATACTTCAGGAATTTGCAGGTAAGGTAATGATTGCAATGGGAATATCTAAGAAAGAAGTTGAGGAAAGAGCTGAAGAAATAAATCAGGTAGAGATTGTTGAAGAAGTTGTTGAAGAGTATGATGAGGCAAATGATCTTAGAATAGAGGATCTTCCAATATCAAAGAGATCTAAGACTGGATTACTTGCAGGTAACTATAAAACTCTTGGAGATCTTAAGAGTGTTACAGTAGATGACCTACTCTCCCTTTCAGGATTTGGTAACAAATCTCTCAATGAGGTAGTAGAGCTTCTAAATCAGTACGGTATTAATATAAAGACAGAGTAATTAGAATGCAAAAGAGAGTTAAGACTAAAAAATTAGGTAGAACACATTCACACAAGAAAGCATTAGTACTTAATATGCTTAGATCTGTAGTTAAGAATGGTAGTATAAAGACTACTACTCCTAAAGCTAAGGTTGTAAAAAATGAAATAGAGTCTCTTCTTTCAAAAGTAAAGAATAGTAAAGAGGGAGACTTAGCATTAAGAAGAAAATTACAAGAAATATTAGGTGATTCTGCTCTAGTAAAGAAAATTCTAGAGGTAAAAGATATTTCTGTTGTTTTGAAGAAGGTTGGATTTAGAGATGGAGATAATTCAGAGGTGTCAATTGTTGAAATAGAGGGATTAAAGGTAAAGAAAGCAAAATCTACAAGTAAGAAGAAATTAGAAAAGAAAGGGGTAGAAGAAGTTGAGAAGAGTATTCCAGCAGTTGAAGAGTCTAAGAAGAGGAATATTTTGGATCTTGGAAAGAAATCTGTAAAAGAGGTAGCTTCAGTAAAGAAAGAGAGAGCTAAATCAAGATCAGGTCTTTAATATTTATAAATAAACGGAAATGAAGTACAAGACAGTTTGGACAAAAAAAGAAGATGTAAAGAGAGAATGGTATGTGATTGATGCCAAGGATATGATTGTAGGTAGAGTTGCTACAAAGATTGCATCTTTACTTATAGGTAAAGAGAAAACATCAATTGTTCCTGACGTTGATAGTGGTGATTATGTTGTGGTTATCAATAGTGATAGTGTAAAACTTACAAGAGGAAAAGAGAATAGTAAGATGTATTATAGCTATTCTGGATATCCTGGTGGTCTTACAGAAACAGTGTTTAAGGATATGATGACTAAAGATTCTAGAAAGATCATTACATCTGCAGTAAAGAATATGTTACCTAAGAACAAATCTAGAGATATTAGAATGGCGAGACTATTTGTATACAAGGATGGTGAGCATAAGCATCAGGCACAGAGTCCTAAAGAGTATAAATTATAATTATTCAGTAAGTGAAGGAGAAATATTTTGAAGGAATAGGTAGAAGAAAAACAGCAACAGCCAGAGTAAGAGTATACTCAGGTGATAAAGCTAGTATGGTTAATGGTATTGCATTAGATGCATATTTCGCAAGTACACCAGCAGCTATTGATGCTATTAATAAATCTTTCAGAGTTATTGGTTCTGATGGTAAATTCTATTTCTCAGCAACAGTTAATGGTGGTGGGCTATCTTCACAGGCAGATAGTGTATCACTTGGATTAGCTAGAGCACTCTACAGTATGGATAGTACATTAAAGAGTTCTTTGAGGAAAGCAGGACTTGTTACAAGAGATCCAAGAGAGGTTGAGAGAAAGAAGTATCATCAGTTGAAAGCTAGAAAGAAGCCACAGTTCTCAAAGCGTTAATATCTATTTGAGATTGAAAGCACCGAGAGGTGCTTTTTTGTTATAGGTTAACTTTTCATAGTGTTTTTTCTTCTGTATATTTTGTAACATATACCAATATATTTTATTCAATATGCATATGAAGAAAATTATAATTGTTTTCTCTACTATTTTAGGAATATTGGTATTAGGTTTTTTACTTGTACAACTCTTCTCCGCTTATATATACAATGAAAAGAACTCTACAAGTACGGAATCTGGTAAAGGTATAGGAGCTCCAGATTATGATTCTTCATATGATTTACAAGGGCAGACACCTGAGTATAATAATGCGCAAGGATCAAAAATACAAAAAAGTGGTTCAATATTACTGTTGGTCAAAGATCTTGATATTGCTGTTAAGAGTTTAGATAGTATTAATGATAAATATTCTGGTGAGGTAACAAATATATATGATTACGGTAGAGGTAATGATAGGTCTATACAGCTCATTGTTAAAGTACCTGTAAAAGATTTCGAAATATATTATGAGGAGATCCGAAATATTGATGGTGAAGTTACATACGCAAATATAGGGAGTAGTGATTTAACAGAAAGATATATTGATATTACATCTAGATTAGAGAACCTAAAGAAAGTAGAAGCTCAATTAGTAGGTATACTTGAAAATGCAAAGAGTATAACTGATATATTGGCAGTACAAAAGGAATTGAATAGTGTTAGAGGTGATATAGAAAGCTATGAAGCGCAGAAGAGATACTTTGATAGTCAGACAGACTATTCATATCTAACAATTACATTCAATATTGATAAGGAGGGGTTAAACATTGTAGATGAAGCATGGAAACCTGGTGGCGAGTTCAGAGCTGCACTCAATGTATTTGTTTCATTCCTTAAAACTCTTGTAAATGTAGGTATTTGGGTTCTAGTATTCTCACCTTTGGTACTGATTCCTGCTGGTATTGTTCTATATGTAATAAAGAGAAAGCAGGTTAAAAAGGTCTAGAGATGGTATAATATAGGGCGTAAGTATCATATACGATCGCGCTAATTAGCAATTAATTAGTGAGGAAAGTCCGGACTCCATGTCGCCGTGAACATATTACGGCAAGTGCCGACGAAAGTCGGGAGGGAGTAATCTTTCGGATAAAAGGGCAACAGAAAGTTATACCGCCCAGCTAACTTATAGCACAAATACTTTGTACTCTAGATTAGCTGGGTAAGGGTGAAATGGTAGTGTAAGAGACTACCGGGTAGTGCAGTAATGTACTATTGCGTGGCAACCCCCCTTGGAGCAAGGCAATGCCGCATAGATAGATGGTCGTTTGATACAGAATCCGGCTTATTTGATGCTTACGCTTTCAAAATACCCCCAATATTGTTATTATAGGTCATTAAATTCTTTCATGTTCACAATGTTTAACGAAACAGGAACTCAAGAACCAGATAGGGGGAATAGTAATGAAGAAGTACAGAAAAAGATAAAGATTGAAGGTATCGCATCAAACTATTTAGACAGATTCATAACAGACGATAATCCATCTACAAAGAATGGATATACTGCACTAGATCAATTGATTATATATGACTTTGATTTAGCATCTTTTATTGGAGATGATTTCTACGATAAATTTCAGGAGTTAAAAGATTTAATAATAGATAGGGCACATGAAATTTTAGATGAGGAAGATTGTGATACTGTTGATAATGAAATCGATGAAGATAATGTGGAATATTTCGATGCAAGGGATCTATTTGATGAGAACAAGGTACTTATGAAGATTGCTAAGTATATGCTCTTAGAATATATAACCGATGATGTCCTATCTCCATTTTCTGGAGAAACTTCACTAGAGCAAATAATTGCATATGAGTATGGGAATAGAATAGCTACAGAGAATAATGAGGCAGAGATGATAAAGATAAAGAAAAAACTGATGGCTATACGTTTTGATATGAAAGGTGGTGGAAGAATGTATAATATTACAAGTATTGAGGAATTCACGGATATAAATTTGGAATGAATGGTATGCCAGAGTATATAGGTGATCCTGATGATGAGCAGAGTTCTGCAGAAGAAGATGGGTTTGATCGTCGTGATAGTGATGAATACTATCTTGAAATGATAGCTGTTGCTAACCACTTAGGTATTCTCAAAAATGACATAAAATCTCCAATAAATAACCTAACTGGTCTTGAGCAGGTAATTGATTATGCTTTCCAATATGCTCCACCTTTTATGACACTTAATGATTTAAAGGCAAGAGTTTTTGACAAGATGGATTGGGCACAACAGGTATGTGAGGGAAAGTGTATTGAAGACTTTATTGGTTTTAAGGGAAAATACGGTGAGGAACAAAAGGATAAAGAAAAAAGGTTCTTTAAAGGTATAATTTTTGGGATATCTATTTCTATGCTTTCAAGACGAATAACAGATGATGTTCGATCTTCTAATGGTCTTTCACCTCTTGAGCAGGTTATTATGTTCTATTTCGGATATATGCGTGAGGATAGATTAAAGAAGATAAAAGGAGAAATATATTCATTGTATAAAAGCTGGGCAGGAGGTCGTACAATACTTAATGAAGAATTCCTCTAAGCCCTTTTCCTAATCCGTTTAAGAAGTCTTTATCACTCATTTCATTCTTTCCCTCTATTTGTAATCTCTTTATTCTAAGGGATATGTTTAAATCTTTAGTGGATACTAGTAGCATATCGTTTTGTTTAAATAGTTCTCCAGGTATTCCTGTATTTTTTGTATCAACTATTTCTGATTCATATATTTTGTTGATCTTTCCATCGTTCATAAACCATGCAATTGGCCAAGGTATGAATGCTCTTACCATTCTTTCAATATATTCAGGTTCCATACTATTCCAATTTATCTCTGCACTCTCTTTTGATATATCTTTTTGATAGCAGTATGTAGCTAATGAATTATCTTGTGGTATAGAATCTATTTCTCCGTTTACCCATCTTTCTAAAACATTCCCTAAAACCTGTGCAGACTTAGAAACTAATCTTTGTCTCAATGAAAGATTGGTATCGGTTGGTAGTATTGATTCTGGAAATATTTCTAATATATCTCCTTCATCCATACCTTCAGACATTAACATTATGGTTATACCTGTTTCTGTCTCTCCATCTAAAATTGCTTTTTGTATTGGTACTGCACCTCTGTATTTAGGAAGTATGGAAAAGTGTACATTGATTGCTTTGTATTTAGGATATTCAATGAAGAATTTAGGTACTATTTCACCAAATGCTTTGCATACAATTAATTCAGGTTTGAATTTTTCTAATGCCTCTCTATACCTATCAATATTTCTCTCTGTATGAAATACCTCTATACCGTTATCTAAGGCATACTCTTTTACTTTAGAGGGAGTAAGTATCTGTTTCCTTCCAACTGGCTTGTCTGGTGTAGTTACTACTCCAACAATATTAAATCTCTCATCCATATGGAGTGCTTTCAGAGTTTCTACTGATTCCCAATCTGTTCCTAGAAAGAGTGTTTTTACAGGTTCTTTAACTAAATTTCTCATGGCATATTTTATCCTAAATCAGTAGAAATTGATATAAAATCAATAAAAATTGGTATAATAGCAGGATTTATGAAATCATCAGAATTTGTATACAACCTACCAGAGGAAAATATTGCGAAATTTCCACCTAAAGTCAGAGGTACTTCTAGTTTGTTAGTTGTTCACAAAGAGAGTGGAGAACTTGAACAGAGGCAATATTTCAATATACCTGAATATATCCAAGAAGGAGATGTCGTTGTTCTTAATGAGACAAAAGTTGAGAAGAGGAGAACATATTTTACTACATCTAAGGGTCGAAGGATTGAGGTGCTTTTTCTAAACCATACAGAAGACAGGAAATGGTACTGTTTGGTTAAGGGCGCAAGATATATTCATGAGGGAGATATTCTTTCATCTATAGATGATGAAAGTGTAAAGATACTTGTAGGAAAGAGAGATGGTGATGGTTTTCAAATTGAGCCATACATTGAAGATGCAGAGAATATTTTTAAAAAGGTTGGTCATACCCCTATCCCACCATATATGAAAAGAGAAGATACCATTGAAGACTATGAAAGATACAATACGGTATTTGCAAGGCTTACAGGTTCTGTTGCTGCACCCACTGCATCTCTTAATTTAACAGATGATATACTTTCTGAAATTGAAAGAAGAGGGGCAAAGATTGTAAAAATTGAATTAGAGATAGGGTGGGGTACATTTGCACCGATAAGGGAGGAGAATGTAGAAGATCATGAGATTCATCATGAAAGAATAACGGTATCAAAAGAAGCCGCTGAAATAATCAATAGTGCAAAGAGAGTATGGGCATTCGGTACAACTGTTGCAAGGACTTTGGAGAGTGTTTCAGATGAGAATGGAAATATACATCAATACTCTGGTACTACAGACCTTTACATATATCCTGGATATATGTGGAAGGTGGTAGATGTACTTGTTACAAATTTTCATATGCCCGAATCCTCTCTCATTCTCCTTGTATCCTCATTTGCTGGTACAGGGTTAGTTAAGAGAGCATACGCAGAGGCATTGCGATGTGGGTATAAATTTCTTAGCTACGGTGATAGCATGTTAATTTTAAATGAGGATCGATAGATGGTAGATATTAATGCCTTAAAAGAAAATGTATATTTTATGCCAGATGCTACAAGGGGTGCTGTTAGGTATTTAACAACAAAGCAATTAAAAGAAACTGGTACAGAGGCAATTGTAACTAATACATTACATCTTTTGATGTATCCTGGTTCGAAGGTAATACAGCAATTAGGTGGTATAAAGAAGATGATGGGATGGGATGGGATTGTATTAACTGATTCTGGTGGATTTCAGGTATTTTCCCTTATTCATTCTAAGAAATGGGAAGGTAGTGTACATGAGAATGGAGCAATATTTAAATCTCCTCGTGAAGGCAATATATATGAGCTTACACCAGAATCTTCAATTGATATCCAAATGGCTATCGGTTCTGATATCCTTGTTTGTTTAGATGATTGTAGAGATACAGACCTTACACGCTCTGAGGCAGAAGAATCAGTTGAGAGAACAATAAGGTGGGCAAAAAGATGTAATGATCATTTTGAAAATATATATGGTGGAACAGCTAAGACAGGTAAACTTTTAACCGCTGTTGTGCAGGGTGCAAACTTCTTAGATCTAAGAGAGTATTGTGCCAAAGAATTAGTGAAGATTGGTTTTGATGGATATAACTTCGGAGGTTTTGTTGTAGACAAAGATGGCAAATTAGTAATAGATGAAATGAAAACTGTTATTGAGAATATCCCAAAAGATACAATCCGTTATGCAATGGGTGTTGGTAAACCAGAGGATATACGCAAGGGGATCGAGATAGGGTACAACCTTTTTGATACTGTTTTGGTTACCAGGAATGCGAGACATGGAACACTGTATACATCTGAGGGTGAACTTCGCATTGGAAATAGTAGTATGTCATTAGATCAAAGAGCTGTAGATCCTAATTGTAACTGTGAATGTTGTGCTAACTACTCAAGAGCATATATACATCAGATGCTAAAGAACAATGAAGCAACTGCTATGACTTTATGTACCATTCATAACTTAACCTACTATCAATCAATTATTCAAAAAGGATAACAGAAGAGGGCGTTTGCCGCCCTCTTAATATTTCTAGATATATCTTCTAATTATAGATATTCCTCTATTATCTGCTTGAATGAATCAAATGGGTATGCACCAGCTATCAACTTACCCTTTACATTACCATCTTTATCTAATGTTCCAATTATGAATCCTGGTGTACCTTGTACTCCTGCCTTTTGACCATCTGCGAGGTCTTTAGCTACTTCATCTTTAAACTGTTCATTTGTTAAACAGGTACTAAATTTCTCTGAAGATACACCGGCCTGTGTTGCATAACCAGCAAGTACTGAATCTTCTAATCCTACACCGTTTGTTGGTGTATTTGTAAATACTAAATCATGAAATTTAAAGTATGCCTCATTGCCACCTAAATCACCGACACATTCAGCAGCAATTGCCTCTCTTGTAGCTTTAGGATCATGGAAACTAAGTGGGAAATCTCTGAATACTAATATTGCCTTACCAGTATTAACATACTCATCTATTAACTTCTGATTCGTTTCGTTAAAGTGTCTCTGACAGTATGGACATTCATAGTCACTAAATTCAACAATTGCAACTTTTGCCTTATCTTTGTTTCCTAGGTATGCATCATCATCTATACTTACCTCTGTAGCTACAAACTCTTCCCCATTGGTTGTATCTCCATTATTACCACTATCTGAATTTGTATTTGCATTCTTTCCGTTGTTTGTTAACAGGATTGCGACTGCAATTATAATACCTGCTAATACTATGGAGAGAGGGACAATAAAGGTGTCTAAATTTAAAACGATCTCTTTTTCTTCACTCTTAGGAGCTTCCTTCTTTACCTCGGTCTTTTTTACTTTTGCCATAATGGTGTGGATAATATATTAAAGAGGGCAAGTATATAGGTACCATAATATTTTAATTACTTATTTCTGTCAACCAGCTATCTTATAGCGAAATAATAGGAGTATGGTATACTAATAACAGATGGGGCAAATGAATAGAAATATAAGAAATATTCTTTCAAATATACTACTCTTTATAGTACTTATG
>CAZUZI010000001.1:41846-74195 GCA_964625015.1 uncultured Candidatus Saccharibacteria bacterium
AAGGCATCTTTGCGCGATATTACAAATCTTAAAGAATGGGTTATGCAAAACTACGATATAAAGCCACAGATATATATGATTGGTTTTAGCATGGGAGGTCTACCGACATTAAACTATGCATCTGAAAATAATGAAATGGTTAGTAAGGTCGCATTGCTTGCTCCTACGACAAAGATTAGTGAATGGAGTTTACAGAGAGTGAATGAGGTAATGGGTATTGATATAAAGATATGGCATGGTAATGCAGATGTTAATGTTCCATACGGATATACCTCTAATTTTGTAAACAAGGTCAAAACATGGGGTAAAGAAATACCATTGGTAACATTAGAAGGTAAGGGTCATTTTGACATTGATACAGAATATATGCCAGATATATTAGAATTTTTTAATCAGTAAGCATACTAACTTCTTTTACAATCTCTTTCATCTCTTCTTCTGTGTATTCTCTTCTATGATCTACCTCTGATATAACCATTGTATCACTATAAACAGGTTTAATATGAAAATGTAGATGATGAACAGATTGTCCTGCTTTCTCTCCGGTGTTTTGTCTAAGCACGAATCCCTCTGGGTTATATACTTCTTTTAAATGTCTAGATATTTTCTTTACAACATTTATGCAGTTACAAAGATCTTCGTCAGAAACATCTAATATATCTCTGTAGTGATTCTTAGGGACCACTAGTGTATGTCCTTTACTCAATGGTGATATATCTAAAAATGCTATGACATTTTCATCCTCATATATTTTTGAACATGGGATATCCCCATTAACAATCTTACAGAATATGCAATCTTCCATATCTAAAGATGATAAATTATTACTCTACTCCAGAAGGTAAGAGTTTCTTCATTAGTTTTAAGATAATCTAAACTTACAAATCCGATATCTTCTAATCCTTCTTCTTTGATGTGTACATCATCACCATCTAATTCAAACACATATATAAATCCTATGTGTAAGTGATTTACAGGATTCTCATCTTCTAAGTATATTAAACCAAGGAAGTCTTTCTTTATAATGTTTGCATTCAAAGAAACTTCTTCGTTCAGCTCTTGCATCAATGCATCGCCAATTAAATCGTTACCTTTGTATCCCTTTATCTCATCTATATGGCCGCCTAGAGGTAAGGGGCATAACCCATTTAATCTCCCCTCATTCCTTTTTATTAGTTTATGTAAAAAATACTTATTCTTGTATTTTAGAACAACCTGGGCAATTATCTGTTTGTACGATGGATCATCTTCGAGTGTGTTTCTTTCTCTAAATTCAGAATGTTCCTTAATTAATTCTAAATATCTGTCTAAATCTGTATTATTTAGGCCATTCCATTTTCCATCTTTAAAAAGGATATCTCCTTTTATGCACAATATTTTTCTTAAAAGGTTTTCCTCCATTATTCCTCAATAACTATAGCTGTTGCTGGGCATGCATCATGTGCTTCTCTTACTTTTTCTTGAAGATTTTCAGGTATCTCAACATCCTTCCACTCCTCTTTAACACCAACTGTTCCATCTTCTTTCATCTCAAAGACTTCAGGACAAATAGCTACGCATGATCCGCATGCAATACACTTAGACTGGTCTATAGATACTTTCATATACTTATCATTTAAATTATATATACCCATTCTTTCAAAAATATTGATATATATCAACCCTTGATTATCTCTAATACGTAATCCCAATTAACAATATCCCACCATGCATCTACATATGCAGCTCTATCATTTTTGTAATCAAGATAGTAAGCATGTTCCCATACATCATTAACAAGTACAGGTTTGAATCCGTGAATATTCAGTAGATTATGTTTCTCTACCTGCATAACTATCAGTTTACCACTATCATCTCTTAAGAGTGTGACCCATCCACTTCCCTCAACTGCTTTGCCTGCATCACTAAACTCTTTCTTGAAATTATCAAATGAACCAAAATTAGTATCTAGAATATACTTTACTTCATCATTAACTGTATTCTCTTTAGAATATGGTTTCATATTCTTCCAAAACATCTCATGAAGTATGTGACCATTAAGGTTAAAGCTAAGGTCCCTCATAACAGCCTTTATATTAATCTCATTACCATTTCTATATCCCTCTAACAACTCAAGTGCTTTATTCGCTCCATCTACATACCCTTTATGATGTTTGTCATGATGAAGTTTCATAATGTCTTCAGATATAACAGGTTGAAGAGCCTCATATGCATAGGGGAGATCAGGAAGCTCATATTGTATATTAGTCATATAATCAGTTATTACAATTTAGATACTCTAACTAAATTGTATCACATACATCTGTTGGGATGTGAAGTTCGTCGTACACCGAACCTCACCCAGTGGGAGTATATCCACACTGCCCAACAGAGTTTGACTGAAGAAAACGTCTCTTCTTCAGTACTTTGTACTAGCGATCCACTAGTACAAAGGTTATATAGGTCGATTTAACAAAAAACCGACCACTGCTGGCCGGTCTTAATTCGTCATACAACGCAAGGCGTTATGCAATACCTATTTATACAATATTATCCTCCATATGTCAATACTTTTGCTCATATCAAATTGACTATATATAATACTATGGGGTATAATGTGGTATCTATGGTATCAATTACCTAGAACTGCTCTTTAAAAAGAAGTCTAGATTTCAAGATTCGTCTCACAGAGTTAATACAGTTATTTCTGTTGGACGAATCTTGGCAGAGATTCAAAAGTTTTCAGAAAAGTGGAGGCACAATGAAAAAAGTGATTGTCTTGATGCTAGTTAGTTTCATTCTGAGTGCCTGTAATCCTGAGGCACAGACCATTCAGCCTCAGAGAGTTGCTACTCCTGAGGATATTGTCCCGGTTGGGACTCCTATGCCGGAACAAACGGCAACGGAGATCTTGCGGTCATGGGACTTGGAAGAAGGTGAGAAAGTTAACATTCTCCAAGTCTCTGCAGCTGGGATTCAGGATGCATGTAACCCTGAAGATGCGTATTTATTTTGGCAGCACATTGCTGTCAACCACCTGCGGGAGTTTCCCGAGGTGGCGGTAATCACTATCTTTGAGGGGATTGCTTCCGGAACCATCCAGCCTGATAAGGTTGTCGGAGATAGCAGCCGTGCGGTGATCAAAATCACAGCATTGGGTCAGAAATGGCTCTTTATCACGGGAAAGGCTGTTAAGTCAACGATGTACGTCGTTACAGATGCCCGATATGTTGCATCGATGCTTAAAGGGGTCGCGGTTTCCGCAAAACCTTTGGCAAAGATTGCAGTGTGTGTGTTAATGGCCTATAAAGCATGGGTCAATGACGGAAGACCTCCTGATCCTGATACGGCTGAGCGGCAAGTTACACCCATTCCGGTGAGGCTTCCAACACCTGATCCTGCGACAATGCCCACAATGGAGCCATCTTTAACCACACCAATGACCGTACAAGGTCAACATGTTCTCTTTCTAGGAGATGTTAGTTTGTCTCCAGAGGAAGTTGCTGTCCTTATGACGCTTGGCGTCGTGGTCGTTGTTGGTGTAATTGTCATAAGTGGTGGCTCTGCTACTCCCGTACTTGTTCTTGCAATTCTCTAGACTTCGACATCTCGGTAGCTATGCGCTACTGCCTTTAGTATCAGGTTACCGAGATGTTGATTTTACAAAAGTTCTAAAACCTTATTATATTCCCCACTCTTATTCATAACAGCACTCTTTACAATCTCTTTGTATTTATCATTCTTATATAAATCTCTTAAAACACCAGCAGTTACCACTTCAGGAAGAACAAATTTCTCAATTAAACCTTCAAGAATACTCTCTCCTTCATTAATCTGTATGGTCCCATTATCTAAAAGCTCTTCTACCTTCTTTGAATATGTATATGCAGTTAAATATTCTAATGCAGGAATAGTATTCTCATTCACAACAAAAGTATCAATAGAGTTCATCAAACTATTAAAATCGTAACCATTTATATGAGGAATACCAAATTTTTCATTCATTACAGAAACTAAAGTAGCAAGATCACCCTTTTTACCTGTAGATCTCCATGCACTTTCAAGTATTCTTGAGATTGTTAATATCGTAATTGAACTATCATTCAATTTATTTTTAACGTATTCAGGAATATTCGAAACCTCCATATCCAGTACATCCTTATCCGGAAAAAGTCTGGTAGTAAGATTAAGATTACAGACTGCTTCTAATCCCTTCTTCCCATCTTCAACGATAATTCTATACTCCTGTTTACTACTCTCTTCTGTTTCTGGAAGAAGATATGCTATGTATGAAGACGATTCTGTGTCTAGGAGGCTCTCGTCTTCAATAAGAAGACCTAATGTACTTAAGTCCATTAAATCATTTGAAATGAACTTTCCTACAGTCTTTTCTTCAAGAATCATTCTATTCTCATCATTCATTCCTCCAGTTGAAAGGATCTTTATTTCTTCCTCATCGGGAGTCAATCTATTATCTGTACCAAACATTGAGTTTAGCTTATAAATAATCTCTGTACCTTTATTCTATCACCTAACCCCTAAATCTGATAAGACCCCTCTCTCCAACAACATCAAAATTGAACTCATCTGTTAAATCAGAAAGAAGTATACCCTCACTTGCAAGCATTTCAGATGGCTTAACACCACCATCTAAACTATGTTCTATATCCTCTGCAGACAATCCTAATACTTTACTCAACATACTGATAACTTTGGATTCATTACTATCAAACTTATATGCTCTCTCCTCTTCAAAATCATAATCAATGTATTCCTCTTCAACAGGCGCCTTCGTAATATACTCTGAGGCAACAACAAGTGAAGATTTCCCAACATGTTGTTCAAGTGGATTAAAAGCACTAAAAAGAGAGAACCCAAGTACTGAGATAAAAATAGAAAGCAAAACAAACCTTTCTTTGTTTGTCATAGTTAATACTGTGACAATTTATTTATACTATATGATATATACTGGTATACATATTTACCAGTCTTTTTTAGTTATAGCCTACTTATACCTCAATTCTAAATCAGACTACAAACTATTAAACAAACGAATAATCGAGTATTAGTGGATAACTATAAGATAAGTAAATGCAGAATGTTAACTATAAGTCAGCTGGATCGACCCTGACTGACGTTATCACGAAATTGGATTGGTGGTCAATGTTAAGCCCGATTGAGTATTATGTGAATTTTCTGAATAAGTATTTAATTAAGATTTGAATCTGCAATCTTGTGTAATAATGCAATACCTTCTTTTGTTCGACTTCTAAATTTGGAATTAATAACATCCTGGTCTAATTTTGAAATAATATTTCGAGCAAGAAAACCCAATTGACGTTTTCTCTCCCATAACAAATGCTCTTGTGGATTACCTTGTGGTTCAACTGCGGAATAGTATTGATCAATATCTACAAATTCACCTTCCGAAGCAAGAGATAAAATTTCAGTTAATAAATAAGCTCCAAAAACTTGCCTTTCATCATTTGGAATTCCTATTAAAGCATCATCTTTGATTCCAAGTGTATCACCTTGTACAAAAAGGGTACTATCTGCATCACCAGTTGGAAAGTGGAATTGATACGAATCTTCTGAATAAAGTAATCCACATAACTTTCCGACATCTTCCGACAATTCCACATCAGCTGACATTTTAGCTCTGAAATCTGAAAGCAAAATAGATTGTTCATCTTTGCCTAATTCTGCAAAAGCTAAGTGCCAAAATTCATGTGTAAATCTTTTCTCAGCTCCCAGTTTGCGATATTGTTCCACAGAGCGAGAAGCTTCAAGCACTCTCTTTCCGATAATAAACTTACGTTCTTCAGGAGAAAATCCCAATTCTCCCGAATTCTCTACTATTTCATATTTTGTAGAAATACTCTTTTCTTTACATATATAACTAGTATAAAAACGGATATCAAGTGCAGCATAAACGACATCGTTAATTGATATATACATAGGACTCGCTTCTTGTGGGTCTGCAATCCTAAATTCAAACCCTTTATCCGAAGTATATCTGTAACCAGTAATTAGAATGGAGTGCTGATCTCCTCCCAAGACGTGCTGTGCAATCACAACAGGCTTGCCATTTTTTACTGCATCTACGATATCAATAAGATTTCTTGTGGGTTCAACCTCAATTCCTTCTTTTGCAAGTATTGATATTAAATAACTATCAGCTACTGTAATTCCTGGTAATGTAGAGGGGGTCATAGATAAACCTGACTGATTAATATCATTAATATCAATTTGAGAAATCAATCCACTTTCTGTAGGTATTTGCGAAGCATCTCTGCCAACAGTACTTAATACATTTCTAATAGTAGCAAGAACACAAGTTTGCACAGGAACATCAGGAATAGAAGGATGAGGTGTGTTTTCTTGTAGGTAATGCCTCTCAAGATTCACAACATTTTCTCCAACATTTGTCATAGCTAATACCAAATCAACCTCCTCAGAAACAACTTGATCAACTTTCTTGAATAGTGTACCTAGAATATTTGGATACTCACCGCCCAATTTCATCTCAGGAGGTCTTTCTTCCATCGGAAGACTAATATAATGGGAGACTAAATTCCTGACGGTTAACGCATCATTAATTCTGCCTTGTACATAATCTGATTTCTTAATTCCTTCAAAATCCATAACTTTAATATTAACATATTTTAAAAGATTTCATATATAAAGTTAATCATTAAATTTATATGGTTAACAATAATTAGATAAATCCATATGGATTATCACATGATGCAATCGAGAACCCGGAGAAAGCCATTACGATTTATCTATTCTTTCCTTATCGCTCCGCACAAATTGTTGTCTTTCGTAGGTGATTGGGTGGACTCCTTCGGACTCCACCCAATCACTTCCTCGACTTCGATTACTCTGTGTGTGTAATCTTGTGAGCTACTCACGACTTAATTTGTGCTTGGTAGGTTAGAAAAATGTATCGTGGACGAGATCTCGTATACGAGTTATTTTGATTTTTTGATATTGTTGAAAGTAATTGATAGTAGGTTGTTTTCTTTGTTTTTAGTTATGTTTTCGGTTTGCAAATATTTTGTTGAAACTGGACTTTATAGGAGAATGTATAAAGAAAGCTGATTTTCATAATCAAGCCATGTCTACTTTACAAGCGAAACTAACTAAAACACAATCTAGAAAAGACCAGTTATACGATGATAGACTTGACGGTTTAATTACAAAAGAAACTTATCTTGAAAAGTTTAACAAGGAAGTACAGGCAGAAAAGCAAACTATTCGTGATATGCAAAAGCACAAACAAGCAAATCAAATATACTTTGAAACAGGTTTGAGAATTCTCGAACTCACTCAAAATGCGTCACAGCTTTATAAACGAGCAGATGATGAAGGAAAAAGAGAAATTATCAATTTCGTATTCTCGAACTTGACTATAACCAACGGAAAACTAAGTTACACAGGCAAAAGTCCGTTTGATAACTTCCTTAATTTTAACGATCGACCTAATTGGTCGGGGTGACACGACTTGAACGTGCGACCTCTTGCACCCCATGCAAGCATTCTAGCCATCTGAACTACACCCCGATGCATCATTATATTATAAATTCTATTTAATCATCAATTTGGATTTGTAAATAAAAGCTATGGTGATGATATTGACCCTTGTAGAATGTCTTCATACCTTTTAAGATGAATTTAGCATTCTCTAAGATACAGTAGAGAGAAATATATAAAAACTCTATATATTTTCGATTATTTTTAATAACTTCAGATCTGTTTTTAACTGTAAATCACTCTTGTACTGTATACAGTTAATGTTAAATGTTTCTGCAACCTTTATATTCTTAATAGAATCATCAATGAAATAAAGCTCTCTTTCCTGTATCTCTTTTAAAATATATTCATACACAAGTGGATTGCTTTTTAATAATCCCATTCTTTTAGATGAAAATATCCTTCGGAAGTATCTAGTTAGATTAAAATCCTCAATCCATTTATCTAATTTCCATACCCTTGTATTTGTACAAACATATTGAGTAATACCAATACTGTTTAACTTGTTTACTATCTCAAATGTTCTAGTATCTAGTGTTAAATTTTTAAATAGGACGCCATTAAGATCCCATATAACTGCAATATCTTGTTTCATATACTAGTTAAGTTTTATCTCTATAATAACTTGATTTGGACTCTGTGTACCACTAAGTTTGAATGGTTTAGCTCCTCCTATACCACCGAATCTATAATAGCTTATTTCTCCAGATCTTAATATAGATACCGAGATACCACTAGGAAGTGATATTGTATTACCCCATGTAGAAACCTTATCAGATGCTAAACTTGGGAACTTCACTTCTAAAATATTCATTGAATCATATTTTGCTTCTACACTAGGAATTGGGTTAGATGTACCACTTGCAGTAGAGAATATAAATTTTAAGATACCATCAGATACACTATATGAGTATGTTGATATTCTTACTCCATCACTTGCGCTCATTCCAGTGATGCTTTGGGTATCACTACTAAATTCTGTACTACCAAAATCTATGGTAGGAGGTGAATATTTCAAATCATATGCAACTTTAACAACGATACTCCAAGTGTTTTCATCAATATCCGTATATTCTAGTGTGAATGGGTTGTTTGCAAGAAAACCTATTTCATATATTGAAGTTTTCTCAACAGAAGTTACAGCTCTATATATACCAGTGATAGCACCTTTGTCTACAATCTTACTTTGTTGATATTCAAGTCCACTGTTATCATCACTAACTCCTCTTACTGTAATTCTGTAAACACCTTTTTCTAATACAGGGTCAACCGTAAAATATGGAAGCGAAGGACTTTCTGATGTTGTAGATATCTGAAATGTGAAAGAATGAAATCCATCTTCCTGGTTGTTCTCTAAGCCATCTATTGTATATTCTAAATTTGATTCTGTACCAATACTTTTTGCTGTTTTTGTAAAATCTTCTGGATTAGATATATATCCAAGATCATCAGTATCACTTTCTTTCTCATTACTTTCCGTATTCTTATTATCAGTATCAATATTTTCCTCCTTCTTTGTACAGCCTGTTAGTAAAACGGAACAGAGAGCTAATATGGAGATATAGATGAAAAACTTTTTCATATACCTATACATAATATTAATATATCAATATTAGCATAGAAGGAATTAACATTGTACAAAGTAAATGGTAAATTGTAAGAGATAATATACTGTCTAACAATATGGTAAAAGAGATCACTATTTCACAAAACAAGATCGAAGAAAAAAACATTTCTAAACCCAAAGTAGAACAGAAAGAAACAGTTGTACAGTCAAAACCTAAAAAGAAACTATCTAAGAAGACAGTTACTCTAATACTAATAGCAAGTGGAGCAATACTTCTTTTCGGAATAACGGCATTCTTTTACTTTGGTATATATAAAGCGAAACCGTACAAGAAGCCATCAGAAGTAATAAATCTAAACAGTGAATATTTAATATCAAATATACATGCTTCATTCTTTGCAGATATTCCATCTGTATCACCTCAAGAACCAAGAACAGAAGTTAGTCCATTAAATGGTCTACTGTTTACAAAAACAGAAATGAATGAATTAAAAAGTAAAAGACCAATTGCTGTAATGATAAATAATCATTCAGAAGCAAGACCACAATCTGGTTTAAACAGTGCAGATGTTGTATATGAGACATTGGCAGAATCAGGTATTACTAGGTATATGGGAATATTCTGGAGTAGTACACCAGCAAAAGTAGGTCCAATTAGAAGTTCTAGGCAGTACTATTTAGAATGGTTAAGCCCATATGACCCTTTGTACATATATGATGGTTGTGCAGATACAGATAATCCTAAAACAGATGCTTGTGGGAATATATATTCATACAATATTAAAAGGATTGCAACTATCGGAGCTTGGAGATGGAATGACGGAAGAAGGTATGCACCTCATAATGAGTACTCTTCATTAGTTACAGCATGGGAGTATGCAGAGAAGCAGAACTGGGATTCATTCCCAAGTATTGAATCATGGAAATTTAAGAACGATGCTCCTGTAGATAAAAGAGGTGAGAAAACGAAGGTAAGCATCGTATTTCATCAGAGAATAAATAATAGCGGGGCATATGATGTTGTATGGACATATGATGCTAAAACAAATAGCTATCTAAAACAAACAGGTAAAAAGGCAGATCTAGATCAAGAAACAAATACACAGGTGTATGCAAAGAATATCGTTATACAAGAAATATATATGACTCCATCAGGAGATGATAAAGGAAGAATTATTCAGGAAACAATAGGAGAAGGTAAAGCGATATTCCTTCTCGATGGTAAAATTGTAGAGGGTTCATGGAAAAAGATTAATAGAATGGATAGGACAACATACTATGATAGTGAGGGAAATGAAATGAAATTTAATAGGGGGAGAATTTGGATTAGTGGAGTTTCCCGAAACGAAGGAAAATTTGCTATAATTGAACAATAAATTGCCCCATTAATATGTTTATATATTTGGGCTATGTTGAGACATCTCTTTATCTCAAAAGTAAGAATAAGAATACTGGAGAAGTATATGTTTAACCTCAATGGTACATACCATGTTAGAGGTTTAGTTCGTGATTTAGGTGATGAAATAAATGCAGTAAGAAGAGAATTACTAAATCTCAAGGATGCTGGTTTACTAGTCTCATCTAAGGATGGTAATAAGATTGTATATAAGATAGACAAGAACTGTCCAATCATATGGGAGCTTCGCTCTATGTTCTTTAAGGAGTCAGACTTAGGTAAAAAAATACTATCTTCATTATCTGGAATCGAAGGTATTGCAGTTGGTATTGTTACAGATGCATTCTTAACTGGGAAGCACGATGATCCATCTGATATAGACATGCTCTTTATTGGAGATATGAAGATAAGAGACTTAACATCTGCAATGAATACTTTAGAGAAAGAGTTGGGTAGAGTAATTAAGTATGTTGCTATAAAGCCAGAGGATTATGAGTTCGGTAAAAGGAAGAAGGACCCTATTCTAATGAATGTTCTTGTTAAAGATAAGATAATAATAATTGGTCAAGATTCAGATTTAATATAATGAAAAAGATAAAACTACCAAATATAAAGATAAATATGAAAGGAGTACTAAACTATTTCTTAGTAATACTTCTTACCTCCTTTATATTAATAACAGTATTAATATCTCTTCCTCTTACTGAGACTATATCATCAAATATTACATATGATTTAAAAGTAAAGAATAATGATTATTGGGCTAAAGAGTACACCCTTGATCTAGGAGAATCACAGGATTGGGTTGTAAATGATGTTAAATCAATTATATACAGGAGATTAAACAAACTAGGGGTCGAGAAGGTAACAATGAGTTCAAATAGTAATGAAGGTAAGCAATATCTACACATACTTGTTCAATCCTCTATTATGCAATCATATGTTGATGAAATGGTAAGGAACCCATTTATAATAAATATAGTAACTAGAAACCAAGAGATAGATTTCGAGGATCCAGAAAATCCATATGCTATATATTTATCCGAAAACTATATCCCAACTGAATTTAAAAGGGAGAATTTTAGAAATATATACATTACAAATCTAAAGAACTCTTCAAATGAATACTCATATTTTGCTCTCTTTAAAACATGGCCATGGAATACGGATTGGAATAAATTCATGGATGAGAATAAAGGTTTAGAAGTTGGAGTACAAATCGATGGATTTGTAACACCTGTAACAGTACCTGCAACATCACCAGTAATATTTGCAGTACCACTTTCAACCACAGACAAAGAAGAATCTAAGTTAGTAAGTATTCTGTATAACTCTGGAGTAATGCCTGTATCGTACACAGTTTCAGATCAACAAAACGTACAGGTAGATAATATAGAGGCAGACTATATAAAACTTACACTGGGAATAATGATTGCAGTAATAACAATATATACCTACCTTCTCATTATAGAAAAAGTAGATAGGAAAACATTAATAACATGTGGATTAACTACATTAATTACAATATCTACATATATTGCATATCTTAAAATTGCATCAGTTCCAGTAGATATATTCTTACTCTGTATAGAGATAATTGTAATGATTGCACTCCTTCGTATGACAGTAGAGAATTCTGAATCAAGAATAATCGTAAATGTATTACTAGTATTTGTAGTTATTTTGACTGCTTTGCTTGGTACAGGATATGCAAAAATATTTGCATCTGATATGTTAATTCTTTTAGTCTTAGGATATATATCTGAAATGATAAGTAGAGTATACATATATAAAGTAGAAAAACTATTGAAATAATGAATATCTTTTTAAATGTTTGGAACAACTGGAGTACATACGAGAAAATAGAGGAAGCTGTTCTCCTATTCGGAATAGTTACTGTATATCTTTCTGTAATATATTTTTCTACAAAGGACAGAGGTATATCAATACTTTCATGTATTGCATTCTTCGTATCCTCAATATTAAATATATTAGGAATAGTTATTGCAAACTCCCTTCTTGCTATACAAGTAACAGAAGTATTTAGATTAATCCCTATACTCACATATATCGTTGTATTAAGTAATCTAGGTGTATTAATAGGATTCTTCCTATACAAGAAACAGAGAAAGAATTTCAATATCTTAGATGTTAGGAAAGAGTATCTACTAGATACTACAAAGCAAACGGTATTTCTTCTTTTACTAGGGAGTAGCATCTTTATGTTCGTATCAATACAAACCGAAGCAATATTAGTAATATCAATACTATCAAGTCTTGTGGCTATGTGGTGTGTATATTGGGTATCAAAATATATCCTCAAATGATTGAATATAAAGGTAAGATAATTGTAATTGCTGGTCCTACTGCATCAGGGAAGAGTAATATTGCTATAAAACTAGCAAAGGAGTTAAGCGGATATATAATAAATGGTGATTCGAGACAACTATACAAATATCTATCAATTGGAACTGCAAAACCTACAATAGATGAAATCTCCAAATCAGGTGTTAGACATTTCCTTTACGATATTATCGATCCTAGAGAGAATTTTACAATATATCAGTATCAAAAAGAGGTTGAAAAGATTCTGGAAACAGAGAAAGGAGTACCAATCATAGTTGGTGGGACTGGACTGTATATAGATTCTGTAATATTTAATTACAATCTTACACAGAATTCTTCCAATGAGGATTTGTCTCTACTCTCTTTAGAAGAGTTACAAGATAGAGCAAAAAAACATCTCTCAGATATGACAGAAAGTGATAGGGCAAACAGGCATAGACTAATAAGAGCAATACAAAGAAATGGAGTAAACACAGCTCGTGGTAAAGAATTAAACAATATATATTTTGTATTAGATGTTCAGAAGGATGAATTAGAAAGGAGGGTAATAAATCGTACAGAGGAAATGTTTAAAAATGGATTGTTAAAAGAGAATGAATTACTTCTTAAAGATGGATATACATACAACGATAAGGGAATGAAAAGTATAGGATATGCAGAATTTGAACAATACTTTTATGGAGCATCATCAATAGAAGATGTGAAGAAGAGTATTGTAAAAAATACTATCTCATATATAAAAAGACAGAGAACATGGTTCAGGAGGAATAAGAAGTCAATATGGACAGATAACTATGAGGATATCCTTTACCTCGCTTCGAACTTTATTAAAGGTAAATAATTACCATCCTTACTCTTAACAATATAAAAGGAATTTACTACAAAAGAGATATTCTCAACATCAAGATTCTTAGAAATATTATAAATATCCCTTAGTAAATTCCTATACTCTTCCTCTGATAGATCTTTACTGACCCTTCCAATGGTTAAATGAGGAACGAATGTAGTAAAATCTTTATTCTTAATAATCTGATCTATCTGATGATACAACTCCCTTATTTCTTCTCCTCCTTCTTCCAAGTCTATATATATAAGCTCTTTGTATTTCCTTGATATGCCTAATTTTACTTTCCCAAGTCTTACCGTGAATGGCCTAATAGATATTTTTTCTATCTTTCTTTTGAGAAAGAACCTTTGGAAAATGTTCATAGATTCTCCTAGATAGTAAAGAGATATGTGAAATGTTTCAGGATTAACCCATCTAACAGGTATATCAAAGTCTTTGAATATCCTACCAACTTCTCCAACTACCTTCCTTATTTTGTAATTTGTACCTTCATCAGGAAAGAATCCTAAGAAGTAGTTCATAAAGTTTTACTTCTCTATTTTATCTACTCCGATATACTTTCTAAGCACCTCTGGGATAATAATACTACCATCCTCTTGCTGGTATGTTTCCACTATTGCAACCATAAGTCTACTAGTAGCTAATCCAGATGCATTTAGAGTATGTACATATTTTACATTTTTCTCTGCATCTCTATACCTGATATTTGCCCTTCTTGCTTGATAGTCTCTCACATTAGATGTAGAGCTTACCTCATAATATTGAGCAATTGCTGGTAACCATACCTCAACATCAAATGTCTTAGCAGCTGCAGCTGAACAATCTCCAGCAGCTAGCTTACTTACCCTGTAATGTAGTCCTAGGCCTTTTACAAGTCTCTCTGCTTTCTCTACCAGCTCTTCGAGGGCAGAATCAGAGTCCATCTCATTTGTAAGTTGATACATCTCTACCTTGTTAAACTGATGCATCCTAATTAGACCTTTCTCATTCGCCCTATATGTGCCAGCTTCTTTTCTGTAACAAGGAGTATATGCAAAAAGCTTCTCTGGTAAATCTTTCTCATCTAAGATCTCATCTCTGTATACATTTGTAAGTACTGTTTCTGCAGTAGGGATAAGGAATTGATCTACTCCCTCTAGCCAGTAAACATCCTCTTCGAACTTAGGAAGTTGACCCGCACCGTATCCAGAATCTTTACCAGCGATATGCGGTGGCATTATCATTTTATATCCGTCTTTAATATGCTCATCAATAAAGTAGTTAATTAGTGCCCATTCAAGTCTTGCTCCCATCCCCTTATACATGCTGAAATTGCTACCAGCTATTTTACTTGCTCTCTCGAAATCAAACATATCTAAATCATTTCCTAATTGGACATGATCCTTAATATCAAAATTGAATACAGGTTTCTCTCCAACAACCTTTACAATTTCATTGGCCTCTTTACCTCCTGCTACTACATCATCATCAGGTATATTTGGTAGAACTTCCAACTTCTTTGTTAATTCCTCATCAATATCTCTAACACTCTCCTCTAAGGTTTTAACAGTAGTAGAGAGTTCTTTAAGTTCTGTGAGCATATGTTGAAACTCGCTAGAGTTTTTATCAACCTGTGACATCTTTGTATTAAAACTATTCTGCTGTGCTCTTTTCTCTTCAAATCTCTTTATTGCTCCTTTCTTCTTTTCATACAAATCTATTATTGTATTCAAATCTAAGCTATCCATTCTTTTTAATAGTGCCTTCTCAATATTTTCTCTATCCTCTATTATCCTCTTTATATCTAACATATTTATATTTATTAATTTAAAAAATCAGAAACATTTAAATTTACAATGATGTATATCCGCCAAAAGCGGATGAGCATGAATATCTGAAAAACCTTGTATCTCTATGCATATTCTCATTATATTACCCATACATTCCATTATCAAGCAATGTATATATCTGATATACTTATCAGAATGAAAAAAGAATCAAGAGATTTAAAAAACATATTAAGAAAATCACAGAATATATTAATCCTTACACATAAAGGACCGGATTTTGATGCTTTCTGTAGTGCATTGATAATGAAGGAGTATATAAATACATACTATCCAAAGAAGAATGTAGTATTTAAATCTAGGCAAATGCCTACACAAAATATACCTCATATGGAAGAAATACAGATAGTGGAGGATATACATAGCGAGGGGGAGGATCTTATAATACTCACAGATTCTAGTAATATGAGAATGTGTACAACAACAAAGGATACTATAAAGGAAAGTACTGCAAAGATTGTGATAATTGATCATCATGATACATTAACTGATAGTAGCAATTTGAGTATTAACAACAATATGAGTTCTGCAACAGAGCAAGTACTTGCTCTGTGTATGGATATGGAAGGAAGAAGATTTAGGTTAACGGAGAGTATATCAATACTCGGGCAGATAGGGATCATTACAGATACAGGAAGATTCCTTTTTGAGAATACAACTCCACAGACATATGAAATTATGTCTAAGCTAAGGGTGGTATATCATTTTGATATAGAGGAATTTACCTATAAAAACAGTAAATTCCCATATGAATCACTACTACCACTACAAAAATATATTCAAAATATACATATAGATGAAGATATGGCATATACATATCTCTCTGCAGAAGATACAAAAGATATCGAAAAAGTTGCTGTAAACAGTGCTCAACGATTTGTAAGAGATAGGATAATTAGGTATATGCACGGCATACACTGGGGTTTTGTTGTAAAGCCTTCATACTACAAGGATGATATATGGCAGGTATCATTTAGAGGTACTAAAGGATATCAAAAGGTAGATGAAATTGCAGAATTACTTGGAGGTGGAGGGCATGAATATTCTGCAGCAGCCAGAGTAGAGGCAAAGACAGTAGAAGATGTCATAAATATTGTATTAAATGTAATTAAGAATTATCTTTCTTCTCAGTCTTAGATTCTTTTTCTAATTCTTTTACTTTCCACATAAAGATACGACTTCGATCTTTTGCACTAGGATAATCTATTGCAAAGCTATACGCTCTTTCTAGAATTACTCTTGGTTTCTCTTTTGCCCATTTGATATACATAGATAATCTTTTCTTATCGCCAAGTTTACCTGCTAATCTTAACCCGTAATATTGATACTCTTTAGATAGATATTTATGACTATCATTAAGTACAACTTTTTTTTTAGATAGATTTGAAGTATCAAAAAGTTCCTCTTGTATATCAGAGTCTGTACTTTGTCTAAGACTTTTTAGAATGTCCTTTATTGAATCCATGTGTGTATATTAGGGAAATATACTCTATTTCTTTTTCTGTGTACTCTTAAGTTTAAGATATTTCTCTAAGCTCTTTCCATATATTTTCTTGGTTGTAGAATCTATTTCCAATCTCATCTGTGGGAAGAATGTGCCCTCTCTGCCAGAGGTATTTTCTAAGAACCAGAAGATCCTCTCACTCTGTCCATACCCGCTTGTAGGTGGCATACCGTATTCCAGCATCTCTACGAAATCAATATCAAGCATATGTGCCTCATCATCTCCGCTATCTCTCATCTCTTGCTGCTCTACAAATCTATTTAATTGATCTATAGGGTCATTAATCTCCGAATATCCATTTCCTAATTCACTCCCAGCGATTAAGACTTGGAATCTTTCAGTTAGTTCCGGAGTATCTTTATGAGATTTTGCTAGAGGAGATATGAACTTAGGATGGTTTACAAGGAAAGCTGGACCAGAAATAGTTGATCTAATTACTTTCCATAGATTATCAATTAATCTGTTTCTGTTAATTTCCCCATTTAACTCTATGCCATTCTCTTTTACAACTTTAAGTATCTTCTCATCGGTATCATTAAATATATCTACATTAAACCTCTCTTTCATAATCTGTGCATAATCAATCTCTTTCCACTCATTTGCTAAATCAAATGAATGGCCCCTTGTACTAAATTCCGTTTTTCCATATACCTTCTGTGCAATCTCAATAAAGAGTCTTCTTACCAAATCCATATTGTCTTTGTAATTAGCGTATGCCCAATACCATTCTAATTGATAGTATTCCTGTAAGTGTTCATCATCCATTCCTTCGTTCCTGAAGTTAGGGCCAAGCGTAAATATCTTTTCATATCCTCCACCAATTAATCTCTTCTGGTAAAGCTCTGTAGAAATTCTAAGATAGAAGTCTTGATCTAATGCATTGTGATGAGTTATGAATGGTTTCGCATCAGCACCGCCTGTTACAGCCTCAAGCACTGGAACTTCAACTTCCATAAAGCCTTCGTTATTAAGGAAATCTCTTTGAACTTTCCAAAATAGTGCTTTCCTCTCAAAAAGCTTTACTTTCTCCTGATTAATTACAAGATCAAGATATCTTCTTCTGAATACCTGTTCTTTGTTAACAAGCTTCCTTGGAATAGGTCTAATAGTTTTGGCAAGTAATCGAATCTTCTTTGTAAATATTGATATCTCACCTCTTTTACTCTTTCCAATTTCACCAATAACTTCAATGAAATCTGCAATATCAAGTAGCTCAAGATTCTCCCAATTAAGATATTCATTTGAGAGATCTCCTTCTAATAGATCCTGTTTTATCATTACTTGTATATTGGATGTTTGGTCCTTTATATCTATAAAGAGGAGCTTCCCGTGAGTTCTCCAAGCCGTTATTCTACCAGCGAGGCAAACCTGTTTACCTTCAAATGATTCGAATTGATCAATGACTTTTCCAATTGTATATTCTCTATTTGATTTTGCAGGATATGGATTAATACCCAGCTGTTTTAAAGATTCGATCTTCTCTAATCTTATTTCCCTCTGTCCTACCAAGTCGCTTTTTTGAGAATCTTCCATTACAGGTAAAGAAAAAATTAATTGTATATACACGAATTATATCAGTAAAGCCTGGGTAAGAGAAATACTTTTGTATAGAGAAATTATTGAAGTTCTGCTGGCTATAGGGTCAGCAAGCCTGGCTTTAAGGGTGGATTAATATTAGGTCTCCTTTCTCAAAGTTTTCATAGAGATATTTTGCGTCTTCTTCTAGCATTCGTATGCAACCTCCACTTCTTCTTACGCCAATGTTTTCTGCTGATTCATATACAGCATTTCCATTGGAGTCATACCACCAAATTAAACCATGAAGTCCATACCAGGAGTTCTGTCTGCCAGAGTAGTAGAAGGCCATCCAATACGGCATAAAATCGCCAGATGGTGCTTTCGGATTAAGTCCTTTATCAACAATTGGGAAGACTCCATACACTTCGTACCCATCTTTTGGTCCAGAAAGTGATATCTCTTTTTCGACATTTCCATCTCTCCAGACATATAGTTTTTGTCTTGAGTTATCAATTTCAATATATCTTGCTGCGTATTTACCATCTGTACTAGGTAGTTCTTTAAGCTCAATTTCTACATTTGTATCTAATCCCGATTTAAATGATTTGTAAACATCATCAAATACAGTTGAAAGATCTGGTCTTACATCTTCTTTCCAATATGTAAATGATCCTTTATCATTAGATGCTAATCCTTTACCACCATATCCTTTCTCAAAATGAGAAATAACCTTATCTAGTACCTCTTGATATACCGAGCTTTTGTTCAATGTCCCATCTTTCATTACACTGTTACTTGGTAAATACACACAATCTTCAATATGGCATACAGATACAGTATATTCTGTCGCAGTACCCATATCTTCTTGTGCACCTAATACATTACTTTGAGTTACTCTTTGACCACTTGTTAATCCGTAGAAAAGTATAAGGCTAAGAAGGATAGCTAGCTGTATATCTACAAAGAGGAGTAATTTTGTAAGATTACTTTTTTCCATATATTTATAATATACATATATTTTATTAATGGGTAAAGAATATAGTATAATAATTTGTTTATATTAACATTTACCAATACATGGCACAGGATATTCTTCAAAAGATAACTGCACTTGCAAAAAGGAGAGGCATAATTTTTCCAAACTCAGAAATATATGGTGGTATCGGTGGTTTCTATGACTATGGTCCTGTTGGTGTAGAGATGAAGAACAATCTTAAGAGATTATGGTGGAAATATATGGTTGATAGAAGGGAAAATGTTGTAGGTATTGATGGCTCAATAATTACACATCCTAAAGTATGGGAGGCTTCTGGTCATGTTGATGGTTTTGCAGATGAGGTTGTTGAGTGTAAACAGTGTCATCAGAGATTTAGGTCAGAAGATATTGATGGGAAATGTCCAAAGTGTGGTGGGAAAGAGTTCACAGAATCTAGGAAGTACAATATGTTGTTTAAAACCGAAATAGGTGTTGTAGAGGGTGATAAAGTTCCTGCATATTTAAGAGGGGAGGCTTGTCAGACTATTTATTTAGATTTTTTGAATGTTGTTGATTCCACCAGACAAAGAATTCCATTTGGTATTGCTCAAATTGGAAAAGCATTTAGAAATGAGGTTACACCAAACAAATTAACATTTAGAACTAGGGAATTTGAGCAGTGGGATTTACAATTCTTTGTACATCCAGATGAAATTTCAAGTTGGTTTGAATATTGGAAAGAAGAGAGAATGAAGTTCTACAAAATGCTGTATAGGAAACAGGATAATCTGCGTTTCTATGAACATCCAAAAGACAAATTAGTCTTCTATGCAAAAAAAGCGTTTGATATTGAATATATGTGTCCATGGGGTTGGGCAGAAAATGAGGGTATACATTGGAGAGGTGACTATGATTTAACACAGCATAGTAAATTCTCAGGTAAGGATCTTTCATATACAGATCCACAGACAAATGAAAAATATATTCCTAATATTGTAGAAACATCTGGTGGTGTCGATAGAACTATGTTCTTCTTACTACTTGATGCATATGAGGAAGAGGATTTGGGAGATGGTAGCATTAGAACTGTTTTAAAAATTCATCCAGATGTTGCAGCATACAAGGCAGCAGTATTCCCATTGGTTGGTAACAAGAGTGAAATATCTGGCAAGGCGAGAGGGGTATTTGATCTGCTATCAGACAAGATTAAAGTTGTATGGGATGATAGAGGTAATATAGGTAAGAGATATAGATATCAGGACGAAATAGGTACGCCATACTGTATTACAATTGATTATGAGACATTAGAGAACGATACAGTTACTGTAAGAGATAGGGATACAATGAAACAGAGAAGGGTAAAGATTGAGGATCTAATTAGCACAATATTGTAAGCAAAAAGGGGCGCCCGACCCTCCACGGACGCCCCTCTTTACAGTCCAACGTGAATGGTCTAGCAAACATCAAGAATCTTATATTCCGTAATATTTCCCCTTATCTTTACTTTAACAGTATTGCCAGATTGAGATTTCATTAATGCTGAACCAAGTGGTGAGTCATCTGATATGTAATTCTTTTCTGGATCTGCTTCAATCGAGGAAACTATCTTTACATCGAATATCTTATGTCCCTGTTTTAATTTTACAGTTGAACCAAGACCTACTTTAAAAGGTTCACAAACCTCTTTGTCCTCCAAGATCTCTGCATTATCTAAGATATCACTGATCTCTTCCATTCTTCTTTCGACAACTTCCTTTTCTTCTAAGATTTCACCTAGTTGGACATCGTCCTCACTTAGATCATCTTTTCTTGCCTCTTCTAATCTATCTGCGATTTCTTTAAGAACAACTTCGTCTAAATTCTTTAATTCTTCAATTAATTCGAATTTCTTTTCTGCCGTTATACTGTATTTTTCTTTTTTCATGAGGGTGTTTACTAAAATATTAGTATTAAGATTGTAGAATATTTAGTAGATCTAAACAAGGTCAAAGTATTTACTCATTCATCTTGAGTGAATTTTTGTCTCTCCATTCCTTAATTTCTTTATGATTACCTGACAGTAAGACATCAGGAACTTTCCAATCATTAAATTCTGAAGGTTTAGTATATTGTGGGAAATCAAGTACATCATTTGTAAAAGATTCTGCTAGAAGAGATTCTTCATTACCAAGTACTCCAGGAATTAATCTAGTAATACCATCTATTAGAACTAGAGCAGGTATCTCTCCACCAGAGAGTACATATTCTCCAATAGAGAATTCGTAGTCTATGAGATAGTCATGTATCCTTTGATCAAATCCCTCGTAATGTCCACAAAGTACTATGTAATGGGCATTCTTATCCTTAGATAGTTGTACAAGTTTGTTCTGTACTAACTTCTCTCCCTTTGGTGTGGTCATGAATACCTTACTATTTTCCTTTCTTAAATCATTTAATGCATTAAATACAGGCTCAACTTTCATAACCATTCCAGGTCCACCACCGTAAGGAGTGTCGTCTACTGTACTGTGTTTGTCTGTACTCCAGTCTCTAAGATTGTGTACTACAATCTCAACTAATTCCTTCTCTTGTGCTCTTTTAACTATACTACTGTTAATATATGCAGATATTGATTCTGGGAAAATTGTAAGTATATCAAACTTGATCATGAAAATGTGCCATGCTAAGTTAGCTAGACAAATACCGCTACGGGGAATCGGACCCCGATTGCATGATTGAGAATCATGTGTCCTAACCGTTAGACGATAGCGGCATATTTCGGGTAGTATTTTATCATAAAAGTTGTAATTCGTCTTTAGATCAATGTGTTGACATTAAACTTTTAACCGTATATTATTCCTCGGATATAACATTGAGTATTACTACAATGGCAGGGATGCAAGAACAAATACTGCTAACAAAAGAAGGTTTTAAGAAATTACAGGAGGAGCTTAAAAGGCGAGAGGGTGAAATAAAGAAGAAGCTTCAAGAAACTCTTAATCAAATGAGAAGTCAGGGAGACCTAAAAGAGAATGATGGTTATTCTATTGCTGTCGAAGAATTTCAAAACAATGAGGAAAGAATATTAGAGATAAAAAATATGATAGAGAATGCTAAAATTGTTGTTAAGAATAAATCGAATAAGGTAGAAGTAGGAAGTAAAGTTACAATAAAGGATGAGAAAGCAAACGAAAAAACATATACCATTGTAGGTCTCCAAGAAGGTAATCCACTTGAGATGAAAATATCATATGATTCCCCTATCGGTAAATCTTTAATGGGGAAGAAGAGTGGAGATAGTATAAAAATATCACTTCCTTCAGGAGAGGTATCATACAAAGTTCTAAGTGTAGAATAGGTTAAGGATGTAAGAAAGTTCCCTCATTAAGTATTTCTTTTATCTCTTTACCTTCATCGAGTAATTTACCACCAGTAACAAGGAACGAGATATTTTTCTTTTCACTATACATTGCACACTGTGTATCTACTGGGATATGGGAATTAGGTGTATGTGTTTGTCCTGGCATAATGGAAAACATTTTAAAATACTCTTGCCATGTCATATCCTTTATAGCTTTTGCATCAAAGAAAGCCTTTGGATCTTTATCATATATAGCATCAATATTTGACACCTTATACACCTTATCTATCTCAAGTATATCTGCAAATACTGCACAGTCCATGTCTGTACTCCAACCAACCTTTAACCCACCACTAACCATATATGCTTTTGTAGAGGATTGTAGATATTCATATGCATCTCCCAATCTCTTTGGGACAAATATCTCTTTATCATCAATATATGAAGCTAGTATTGTTGCATTTGTTTGAGTTAAAGACATTGCAATATCATGAATATCTTCCTCTTTGTTAATATTTTCTGACACTTTCTGTTGCATATCTCTTGAAATACCACCACCGCCAGTAACAAGTACAATTCTGTCATATTCACTCTTAGCCTCCATATACCATTTCTTTACTCGTCTAAAAAGATCAAAATTGATATTAAGAAGATGATCATAAAGGATTGAACCGCCAACTTTTAAGACAATACTCTTTTTCATAGGTTTAAGATTAAAATTAGTGCTAGTATGCTATACAGGAATGGGAGCAAGTAATCTGATAGTTTTACTTTACCTGCGAAACGAATATTCCATAACGAGAGAATTAGATAGAAAGCCAATGTTGAGACAGCTGGTATTGTAAATATATTTGAGAAGAAAAATATACCAGAGAAGACAGCAACAAATATAGAGGAGAAGAATGAAATTATTGCACCTTCAATACTCTCTCTACTGTGTATTTTTATATCAAACCAGAACAGAAGTAGGGAAGTAAAGAATATTAAAGCTATAAATGGAAGTATATCTAATCCTAATCTCACATATACACTTAATATGAGGAAGAAACTTGATATACAGATAAAATCAAATACAGCTCTAGTCTGTGAAGCAATTGTGTATACCTTTGATAATGAAGTTTTTACATTAAGGAATAGTATCAATATCTGTATTGAAGATATTGCGATAAGAATATAATCCATTAATGGAGATGTATTGTAGTATATATAGACTAGAAGTGATGAGTAGAATATGGAAGGTAATATAAAATATGAAAAGAATCTATCTTTTATAGAAATCCTTTGTATAACTTCACTATATTGAGATATTTTCTTACCTGAATAAAGTGTAAATGCTCTAGCAAACCATGTTAACAGAAGCAGAAGTCCCAATATACCAACTCCAATGTACAGATATCCCCCTGAGTGAGTCATATATGAAAAAGACAGCGTAATAGCCGTTAGAAGAGCAATGTAGAGTAACTCATTTTTTATATCAATATTTTTTTTCATTTAGGCAGTCTTAGTTAATAATTCCTCCGAAACCTTTAAATACACCAACTAAAATAATTAACCACCACGCTCCAATTGTAAATAGTGAGCCAGCATTCTTCCCGACAACTCTCTTCCTCCACAGAACATATACCTGTATCGATAACAGTATAAAGACAAAGAGAACAATTGCCAAACTAATTCCATCTGTTGTACCTATTGCATTTCTAATCCACAGTACAATACTAGAAGCATCAAAAGTATTTTCTTTCTCATCACCTTCGAGGAAGTATTCCGAGATATCGTGTTCTGAAATATTTCCTGCTGAGTCAGAAACAAGGATTAGTGATCTCTCTCCAATATCATCTTTTAATATTCCTAGTACTGCTTTTCCATCTTCAGTTAATTGTACATCAAATGTCTTATCTCCAGAGACAAAAGTAACACTCTTTACATCGCTTTCTGTAATGGTAAAGCTAAGTTGATATCCAGTTTCAACCCTCTGAACCGCTATTGTATCTTCTGATATAGTGGGTGGGGTTGAATCAATTACAAACGTACTCTCTTTCGATTTAATATCTGTATCTTTCAACTGTGCAGTTATTTTTTTAGTACCTTCTTTCCAGTCCTTACCATGATCATATGTCCAAGAAGAAGAATTACTCTCGGTTTCCCCGATATATTCACCATTATCAGTGATCTGAACTGTATAACTACCAGATATATTTGTAGTAGTTCCTTTTATATCTACATTCGCATCATTAATTATCTCATCTGTTTTCGGTGAAGTTATGCTAATTGATTTAATTTGCCCACTCTCAACAATTGTAGCTTTTGGTGTCTCCTTTACAGTTTGAGTTGTTGTTGCCTTAACTGTTTGTGAAGTTAGGTTACCAAACATTTGAACAACAAGTATGGTATTTTTACCTAAGAGTGTTCCCTCTACCACTGCAATGCCTATATCCTTGTAATTACCACTCATTATATTCTCTTTATGAGTTGGGCTAGCCATCCATGCTTCATGTACTCCCTCGGCCGTTTTAAAGCCCTTGGCGAGGTTTTCTCCTGCGTATACATATTTGTATCCAGCTTGAGTTATAAACATCCATGGAGACTCTCCGTTTGGCCCAAAATGATCCCAGTACTGTTCTTGGAACATGTTATTAGCCTTTGCTTGGGCAGCTGCAGTGAGTGCGGCATTTGTATTTAATGCATTTAAACCAGCGGCAATCCTTTGTTGATTTGTTAACGCTATTAGATTCGCAGGCGTAACAGAACTTGCCATGACTTCTGGTATACCAACTAATCCACCAAATGAATTAACAAGCAGTAAAACAATTGTGTAGAAAACCAATGCCACCCTTCTGAGCAGAATTGGTTGGTACTTATTCTCTTTGGTTGGTATGAAAAGTCCCCTGAGCATTGCTCCATATTATCACTTCAAAGCCAGGCTTACTAGGCCTATATAGTAGTCTTTTTGATGTTTAGGTTTTTAATATAACAAGAAAGAATGCCAGGCTTTAATGTTTGTTTAATCGCTTGAGGATATAATTTTGATATGTCAAAAAGAATTTTAATTGCAAATAGCTTCTATCATGTTTTTAACAGGGGAAATCATAAAAACAAGATATATTTTGAACAAAGTGATTATTCGCATTTCCGGAAATTAATGTTTAGATTACATAAAGATTATACATTTCAAATTTATTCTTATTGCTTTATGCCTAATCATTTCCATCTTCTTGTTAATGTTGGTTCAAATCCTAAGGAATTTCCTAAATATATGCACCGCTTTATGACTGCCTACACAAAATACATAAACAAAAAATACAATCTCGTCGGGAGGCTATTTCAAAGTCCGTATAAAACGAGATATGTAACAAAAGAAAGTGGTCTCAAAATGGTAATGGAATATATAAGGAAGAATCCGGTAGAAGCTGGTTTTGTAACAGAAATTGATCATTATAAATGGTATCAAGATTTAAGCCTGGGAGGCAAAAAGGCTCATATAGAAGGGAATGTTTAAGATTCTAGCAGTTATAGGATTTGTAAGCCTGGCTTTAAAGAAAAACCTGGGTCAGGAACCCAGGTTATCTTTTTCTCTCATCTAGAGAGAAATGCCGGCAGAGTTGCTTACTTAACAGATGCCTTAAGTGCTTTTCCAGCTTTGAAGGCAGGAACCTTTGATGCTGGTAACTTGATCTTCTCAAGTGTCTTAGGGTTGATACCTGTTCTTGCAGCTCTTTCTCTTACTTCGAACTTACCGAATCCTGTAAGTAATACAGGGTCGCCTGCTTTAAGAGAATCTGTAACTGCATCGAATAATGCATCTACAGCTTCACCAGCCTGCTTCTTTGTAAGTCCTGCAGCTTTTGCTACTCTTTCGATTAAATCTTTCTTTAACATTTCTTTAAACCTCCTTTCTTTAGAGATATCGGTGCCACAAATCCTGATATCATACGATTTGTGCTACCACATGAATAAAATAGGCTAAATAAAGGTTTAAATCAAGAAGCTTATTACTATGAGCTTTTTGACATGTGGTTGTAAAAAACATTGTAATATTAATATTTAATGATTGCATTTATTCAAAATTCTTGAGCAATTTTATTTTAACGGTATTCTTAAAAATCCTTTTTCTATACAGTTTCATGACCGTTGGTATAAAAATGCCTTTAAATAGCCTATTTCTATGTTTTTGTTTAAAGTAGTACGGATGTGATTTCCTATTAGTTTCAAGGTTAAAACTTGAACATTTTGTTTTATATAAAAGAAAAAGAGGAGGTTTCTCTTCCTCCTCTTTTAGTTAAGTCCTGTAGTAATGCTTACTAGAAGTTGGCTTATCTAGCTACTTCTACAGCTCTAGTTTCTCTAATTAAAGTCACCTCTACATTTCCAGGGTAGTTTTGGGTCTTTTCAATCTTTGTTGCAATCTCTTTCGCAAGCACAGTCATCTCATCATCAGAGATTAATGCTGGTTTAACCATTATTCTTAATTCTCTACCAGCTTTGATTGCAAATACCTCCTCGATCTTATCTCCACCGAGTTCTTTTGCAACATTTTCCAATGATTCTATTCTTTGAATATACTGTTCATAACTGTCTTTTCTAGCTCCTGGTCTAGAACCGGATATTGCATCTGCAATATATACGATAACGGCTTCTACAGATTGTGGTTCTATATCTAAGTGATGAGCTTCGATAGCATTAACTAATTTCTCATCTAATCCATACTTTCTTGCGACTTGACCTGAAATATGGTGATGAGGACTATCAATCTTGTGTGTTAATACTTTTCCTACATCGTGAAGAAGACATGCTTTTTTAACAAGTCCTACATCTGCTTTAAGTTCAGCTGCTAACACTTCTCCCATTCTCATCATCTCAATGGTATGAGACATTAGGGATTGTCCATAGCTTGTTCTATATTTCATTTTACCTATTAATTTTAATAGGCCAATATCAATACCTGGCCAATCTGCTTCTTCAGCAAGTATTTGACCATTTTTCTTTATCTCAATAGAGATTTCATTCTTTGCCTTTCTAATTGCTTCTTCAATTGAGCCTGGGTGTATTCTTCCATCACCAATTAATTTGGTAAGTGCTACTGATGCTATTTCTCTTCTTAATGGATCAAATGAGGAGAGTGCGATTGTATTTGGTGATTCATCAACGATTACATCTACACCTGTTAATTTCTCAAATGCACGAATATTTCTTCCCTCTTTTCCAATGACTCTTCCTTTTACCTTGTCATCGTCAATCTTTATTGTAGAGGTAGTTGTTTCTCCAACATAGTCTGTTGCAATTCTTTGCATTGATTCTACGAGTATTTCTCTTGCTTTTTCTTCTGAAACTTCTTCTACTTTCTTTTCCGCCTGTCTTATCTTTTTCGCTTCATAGTTCTTTATATCTTCATCTACCTGTTCAATGAGTTTCTGTTTCGCTTCTTCTTGTGTTAATCCAGATATTCTTTCAAGCTCGTCTTTAAGCTGCATGCGAGTTTTTTCTAATCCTCTTTGCATTTTTTTTACATTCTCAGAAGAAACTTCTATCTCTTCACTTTTTTGATCAAGCATCTTTGTTCTCTCATTTAACTTCTTCTCTCTATCTATGAGTAGGGACTCATGCTCTTGAGTTTCCTTTCTCATCTCTCTGAGTCTATCCTCAGATTCTTTTTTATTTCTTTCTATATCTTTCTCGGCTGACTCGATCTTGTCTCCGATTATTTTGTCTGCAACTCTCGCTATCTCCTCCTCAGGTATATTTTTAATATTTACCCATTTGGCTACTACTTTGAGGTATGTGAATACAGATATACCTCCTACGAGCATTGCAGCAATACCTATTATGAACTCCATTAGAGTACTGCTAATAATTTAATAATCCTGATTGTGGAAAAGAAAACCGTTAATCTATGAAAGATTCCGGTTGTTTAGTTGTTTTCTAAATTTTGTATCAATATGTGTATTTTTCAAAACTTCATTAATCAAAAAATGTCACTATTTCTTTTCCAATTCCATATCAAAGATATGGCATATTCAAGGACTTTGTAATGATATCATTTTTATGAGTTTCTTTCCAGGAGTATATACAAAAAGGGGGAGATATACTCCCCCTTTGAAATCAAGTAAAGATTACTTACTTCTTCTTTGTACTTGCTTGGAATGCTTCATATTTTGCTCTTGCAATTGCACCTACTGTAGTTGTACTTAGAATCATTGAATATACAGCTCCAAAGATAGGGATTAGTTTGAAGAGTACGGTTAGTAATCTACCAACAAGGAGTGAGAGCAATCTCTTGTCATCATTAAACTTTACCAATGAGAGTAACTTGTGCCCTATTGCTGTTTCAGTCCATAGGGTGCCAAATGTTACTAGGAATACAAGGACTGCCGTTATCAAGAATGCTAGGGGTGCTCCTACTAGTGTAACTGTTAATATGAATAGTGGGATTGGTATTGCAAAGAGTATTAGTAATCCAATTGCAAAGCTCTTAAGGAATTCTGAGAAAGAATCAGATATTTTCTTACCAAATGTAACTGTTTTTACAGGTGCAATATATATGAGTAATATACCAACTATATACATTCCAACAAAGCCAATTAGCGTTAATCCTAAATTAAATCCTCTTAAATCTTCTTTACTAAACTGGAATGTCGGTTTGTCTTTCTCTTCTGGTGTTGTAGAGAGTATATACTGTCCTGAGATCTTCTCTTCGTTTACAACTGGACTATCTGTATATGCTAGGAAGTCTCCAGAGACTGTTGCTTCTGAGGAGAGCTGACCAGTTGCAACTCTTACATCATCTCCAATATTACCTGATATTTTTGCAGTACCAGATGCAATGTTTACATCTGTTGCGACATCAGCATCTAAGTCTACGAGCATACTTGCTACAAATACACTTGAACCTGCTGTTCCCTCTATACTTACTTCTGATCCAAATGCATATATATTTCCATATACGCTACCCAAGATATCTACCTTAGATCCGAATGCGTACAGATCTCCTGATATGATTCCCTCTATTGTTACTGTCTCTCCAAATACTGCAAGATCTCCATCTACTGTACCGTTGATTACAGCACTATCTCCAGCAACATACAGGTCATCCTCTACAACAGAGCCTGTCTCTAATATGTAGTTTCCTGATCCAAATTGTGCTGCATATGTGTGTAGTGGAAAGAGTGTAGTAACTAAGAGTGCTACTACTGGTATTAAAAGATATTTTTTTACCATTAGAATATTTGTTTAAATTATTCCTTAAGACAATATACCACAGAATCTATACCTTTGTACCACACTCACCACAGAATTTGGCAGTTGGATCTAATTTCGCTCCACAGTTTGTACAGTTGGTTTTTGCTTTTAATGCATACCCACACTCTGGGCAGAATTTTGCGTTTTTCTTAAGTGGTTTCTCGCATTGAGGACATGTTGCAACAATACCTTCTCTCCAATACTCTTTGCCAAGCTTTTTATCCTCTTCTGCCATTGCTGCATGAGCATATATTTCTTCTACAGATTTCTGTGATTGTGCTGCTGCCATTTCAACACCTAAATCTGGTGCACACTCTTTACAAAGACCTTTACTTCCATTCCAGCAAGATTCTCTGCATACCCAGTTACTACATTTTGGGCATTGTATGAAGTGTGGAAGTATTTCTTCTGATGCTTTCTCTAGTGCTCTCTCATGATCTTTTTCCCATGTTGCAGATTTCACAGAGTTACCAATAGAGGATGCGCTTGAAAGGAATCCTCCGAATATGGAGCTTGCACCTTCTAATACTTGCGATACTGTTCCTGTTGCAGATGGTATAAATTTACTTTTGTACCCATTCCCACATCTTGAACAGAAAAATTCGAATTGGAAACCAGTATCTGTACTTTTGTCTTCGTAGTTACTTGTAAAGTGTATATTTGTAGACATGAAGGTTTTTTTACTCAAGTTATATATATCAGTATATCATTTTTAAGATGGTATAATGGGGGGGATAATATTAGGAATGATGATATGAAACTTTTAATATATATGCCAGCATTAAATGAGCAAGAAGGTATTGTAGATGTAATACAATCTCTTCCTAAGCATATAGAGGGTATAGATGAGATTAAGGTATTGGTTGTTGATGATGGTAGTGTAGATGATACTGCTAAATTAGCAATGGAGGCTGGTGCTTCTGTTGTTAAACATAGTGGGAACAAAGGGGTTGGGGTTGCTTTTCAGAGTGCAGTACAGTTTGCATTGGAGAATGAGGTTGATATTCTCGTTAGTATTGATGCTGATAGGCAGTTTAATAGTGAGCAGATTCCTGAGATTGTAAAACCAATATTACAAAATACTGCAGATATGGTAACCGGTAATAGATTTGTTAATGGTATGCCTGAGAATATGCCTAAGACAAAGTATTGGGGTAATATTCAGATGTCAAAATTAATATCAGTAATTAGTGGTCAGAAGTTTAGGGATGTATCATGTGGTTTTAGAGCATACAGTAGAGAGACATTGCTTAGATTAAATCTCTTTGGTGAGTTTACATATACCCAGGAAACTATATTAGATACTGTATACAAGGGTCTAAGGGTTGTAGAGTTCCCTGTTGATGTTTTGTATTTCCCAGAGAGAAAGTCTAGGGTAGCAGGTAGTATCTTAAAGTATGCATTTAATACTTCTTCCATTATTTTGAAAACTCTTAGAGATTACAAACCTATGATGTTCTTTGGTGGTATGGGTAGTGTATTAATAGGTATTGGAATAGTTTTGGAGATATTCTTAGGTATACATTTCTTAATTACAGGTGATTTTACTCCTTACAAGTTTGTTGGGTTTACTGGTTTTGGTTTTCTTGTATTTGGTTTGTTACTTATGGTTGTTGGTTTAGTTGCTGGTATGATTAACAGAATCAGAGTAAATCAAGAAAGGATACTGTATGAATTAAAGAAAGAGAGGTATGATGATTAAGAATATGAAAGTTCTAATTGTTTTAGTTAATTACAATGGTTTACATCTCCTAAAAAAGCATCTTCAATCTGTGCTATCAACTAACTATCCAAACTTTGATATCTTAGTTGTTGATAACGGATCTACTGATGGATCTGTAGAATTTCTAAAAAACGAATATCCAAATGTATTGTTGGTCGAAAGTGAAGAAAATCTTGGATTTGGTAGAGCAAATAACCTGGGGGTATTTAAATATCCTGAATATGATGCATATGTATTCCTAAACAATGACATGTCTGTTGAAAGTAATTGGTTGAATGAATTAGTTAAGGTAGTAAATATAGAGGAGGGTGTTGGTGCTGTTGGTAGTAAGATACTGTATTCTAAGAAAAGAGATGGTAAATATATTGTTAATTCTGCTGGTATGGAGCTGGACAACCACTACATGGCGTATGATAGGCATGATGGGGAGATTGATACTAAAGAGTTGAATGTCGTAGAGAAGGTCGAGGCATTAACTGGTGGTGCTCTCTTAGTAACCAAGGAGGCTTGGGATGTGATTGGTGGTTTTAATTCTAATATGTTCATGTATTACGAGGA
>CAZUZI010000001.1:74205-81171 GCA_964625015.1 uncultured Candidatus Saccharibacteria bacterium
TGATCTGTCTCTGAGATTGAGAGATTTTGGATATGATTTGTATTATTGCGGTTTCAGTACTGTGTATCATGATCATATGGGCTCTTCTAAGAAGATGGGTAGTACTAAACGTAATCTTATGAATATGAGGAATAGGTATATTAGTATTGTAAGTAGGATGGGATATTTGATAGGATTAACGGAAACAGTTTGGTATCTTTTTAATTACTTTTTGTGGAAAATATTCTTCTTAAAGAAAGTAACATTAAGAGAGTATTTAGAAAGGAAACAATGAATAGAAATGATATAGATTTATACAAACAGTTCGTTAAGACTATCTTCAAGATGAGGTATAAGGGGTCTTTCCTTGGTTTCCTTTGGGTATTACTTAAACCTTTCTTTATGTTCATAATCCTTTTTATTGTCTTCTCCTCTACCTCCGGTGCTGTTAGTGGTCTGTCATCAAGAGAGTATGCAGTATATCTTCTCTCTGGATTGATAATATATACATTCTTTAATGAGGGTATTACATGGGGTATGAATTCAATAATGGAGAGGGCTTCCTTAATTGTAAAGATAAATTTCAAGAGAGAGATAGTTTTAATTAGTGCTTTAACAATGGCTTTGATTAACTTTGGTATCAATTTGTTAATAATTGCTACAGTAGCATTAGTTTTAAATGTGAATATTTCACTTATTGGTATAGGGTATATATTTGCAATATGTTTTGCTATGTTCCTTGGTATGTACGGTATATCTTTCTTTACGAGTATTTGGATGGTTCATGTAAGAGACTTAGCACATATTTCAGAGTTGTTACTTCAACTTCTCTTCTATGCATCTGCAGTCTTCTATCCTGTTGCTATGATTCCAGAGAAATACAGATTCATAGTAGAGTACAACCCTGTGGCTGTATATATACAGGCTGTCAGAAACTCATTGATATATGGGGATATTACACATCTTAACTTTGTTTTAGGTTCTCTTGTTGTATCAATATTCTTAGTACTGTTAGGTAGAATATACTTTAAGAAAAATATTTTAAAAATAGCTGAATATTTCTAGTATGGAAGAGATTGCAATTAGTATAGAAAACGTAAGTAAGGGATTTAAGATACCAGTTAATGGTCACTCTAATACTTTGCAGGAAAAATTTCTTAATCCTTTTAGAAAAGCAGAGTATAGAGAGTTTCAGGCTTTAAAGAATCTCTCCTTTGATGTAAAGAAGGGTGAGTTCTTTAGCGTGATTGGTCCTAATGGTGCTGGGAAATCTACGTTACTTAAGATTGTGTCTCAGATATATATTCCAGATGAGGGTACTGTAAAAGTTGATGGTAAGTTAGTTCCATTTCTTGAATTGGGTGTAGGTTTTAATCCTGATCTTACGGCTCGCGAGAATGTATATCTAAATGGTACTATTCTTGGTTTAACAGAGAAGGAATTAGATAACTGTATTGATGATATCTTAGATTTTGCAGAGATCCGTGAATTTGCAAATATGTCCATAAAGAATTTCTCATCTGGTATGCAGGTGAGGTTGGCATTCTCAATAGCGATTAGGGTTGAGTCAGATATATTGATATTAGATGAGGTACTTGCTGTTGGAGATGGTGAATTCCAAAAGAAGTGTTTTAAATACTTTGATGACATTATGGGAAAGAAAACAATACTGTTTGTATCTCATGGTTTAGATTCTGTAAAGAAATATTCTAACAGGGTTCTATGGTTGAAAGAGGATAAGACATATGAGATTGGAGATCCTGTTAAGATGGTAGAGGAGTATAGCAAAACATTTTAATATATAGCTATGAATATTAAAGAACTTTCTCAAAGAGTATTAGGTAGACTTCCAATATATAGTACACAGCTTAAAACCTTAGTTAGAAAAGAGGGTGTATTAAATACTTCAAAGAAAGTATTTAAAAAAGTATATAGATTTGCAAAGAGTGGTGGGAAGGCATCTAGACTCATGGATATTACATACGGTGATTGGATGAGGAATATTGAGAGTAAATATTTCAATGAGCAGAGTATGAGAGAGGACCTATCTAAACTAAAGATTATGCCTAAGTTTAGTATCATATTTCCTGTATGGAATAAGTCGGAGGATATGCTTCAAAAGGCATTAGATTCAATAACTAATCAAGTGTATGAGAATTGGGAGATTTGTATATCAGATGGATCTAGTAAAAATATTAAAGAAACAAGGAGGTTTTTAAAAGAATTTCAAAGCAAATATTCAGAGAAGGTGAAATTCTCTACAGTAGATATCTCAGGTATCAATATTATAGAAAACAGTAATAATGCATTAAGTATGGCTACTGGTGAGTATGTTGTATTCATGGATTGTGATGATGAGATATCTTCTAACTGTATATTAGAATTAGCGAAGGCTATAAATACAGATAAAGAGGTAGAGTTCATATATAGTGATTTCGATAAGATAGATGAGAAAGGTAAGAGGTTTGATCCCTCATTCTGGCCTGATTGGTCTCCACATACACTTACAGCACAGATGTATACAACCCATGTTACTTGTTACAGAAAAGATATTGTTGAAGAATTAGGTGGTCTAGTGAAGGGTACAGAGGGTGCACAGGATTGGGATTTAGTTCTGAGGTATGTTACTAGGGGTAAGTGGAATGTAATACATATTCCTAAGATCCTTTACCATTGGAGAGTGTATCCTGGTTCTACAGCATTAGCTAACAGTGGGGCTAAGGATTGGGCGTACAGGAATCAGAGAGGTGTATTGGAGAGATATCTAAAGAGAAGGGGATTAAAGGGTAAGGTTTTAGAGGGTTCTTTTGAGGGTAGTTGGAGAGTTAAGTTTGATATTGTTGGTAATCCGAAGGTTAGTATAGTTATTCCTACTAAAGACAAGGTTGAGTATCTGAGAAGAGCGATAGAGAGTATTAAGGAGCATACTAAATACAGTAACTATGAGATTGTAGTAGTAAACAACAGGTCAGAGGAAGAGGAGAGTAAGAAATATTTTAAAGAGATTAGTAAGGAGAAGAGTATTAGGGTTATTGATTTTGATCAGCCATTTCATTTTGGAAAACTTTATAACTGGGCAAGTAATCAGGTTGATGGTGAATATATGTTAATTCTTAACAATGATATTAAGGTATTAAATGATGGTTGGTTAGAATCAATGTTAGAGTGGATACAATTACCTGAGGTTGGTAGTGTAGGGGCAAGGCTTTACTATGAGGATGGTAGGATTCAGCATGCTGGTGTTATTGTTGGTGCTGGAGGGGCTGCCGCCCATTCACATCGGTTAAGTGATGGGGATGATTTCGGTTACAATGGTGCTATTGTTAATGTTAGAAACTATTTAGCTGTTACTGGTGCTTGTGTATTAGTAAAGAGGAAATTATTTATTGATATGGGTGGTTTTGATGAGATGTTTGATCCTGCTTATCAGGATGTAGATTTGGGTATTAGGTTATATGAGATGGGGTTATACAATGTGTATACTCCTTATTCAGAATTAATACATTATGAATCTGTTACTAGATTTAATACTAAAGAGAGATTAGAGAGGGATGAAGATAATGCAGAGAAGTTGAGGAAGAGGTGGAGTAAGTATATTATTAAGTACAAAGGTGGTAATGACCCATTTTACAATCCAAATCTTTCATATTCCCATGAAGATTATAGATTAAGGACTAATTAGTACTATATATAAACACAGAAATATCCTTAAAAGTTCTATCTAATCTCAGACATTCTTCATTTAATGGTTTTGTTGAAAGGAAATATTTGATTCCCAGTTTTGATAATCTGTCATCACATGGATCTATATTTAACGTTAGAGCATCCATCGCTGTAAGTTCAACTAGTGATTCACCTTGAGTAAATTCAGAGACCATAACATGTGCATATCGATTATAAATATCTTTGTACTTTCCTTCTGGATCTAATACCTCCCATGTCTCGAACTGAGGATATATATGTATTCCATTAAAAACATTGGCGTTATTTGCTAGGGCATATTGAGCAAAGTAATGATTATTGTAGAAGATCCATTTTGAATCATCTTTTGTACTAACTTCTTCTATATAGTTAGCTAAATCAGTATTTATCAATATATCCAGACCTCTATACAATGGATTTATATAAACAGTTGAAATAAATGCATACCCAAGGAAGAATAAAAGAAATATCTTTCTATATCCCATAAGTAATAAACCTAAAAGTAGTGGGACAAAGATCGATACCATTAAGATCTTCATGTTTGAACTGACAATCTCAGGCCAATTGAAGGAAGATGGATTGGAATTGTACAAATACTTACCTGTAAAATACATCAATACTCCTGTAAGTGACACAAGTAAAATTGTTAATATCCAATCAACTAGATCTTTCTTTTGAATAGAATATATTTTTTTACTAAGTGTGTAGAAGATTAGAAGATAGTTCATAAATCCCAAACCAATAATTAATCTCTGTGGAGGGACCATATACAAGAGGGAGTATTTCGAAAAGAAATCTGGAAGTGGAAGAAAATACCAAAGACTCATTAATATGAGATAGAACGATATTGATAATCCGAAGACATCGATCTTCTTCCTTTGAATATAGGTACGAATATTTTTATAAAAGATCCATACTAACAAAGGAATATATAACATAAAAAAATTTGAGGCTTCACTTTGATTTGCATATGGAGCTCCATTAGAATCTTTTTGCATTAAAAGATTGTAAAAGCCATTATTTAGATGATGAATATAGCCTTGCCCCGGAGGTATAAATCTTGCTCCTGGATATACAGTATTAGTCATGATATCAATTACTTCTTTAAACATATTTATATAGGTAATTGTGAAGAATGCGACTACAAGAACTATTCCTAATAGTACAAACACTAACCTTCTTACTTTCTCTTTGTTTAATAGAAGTCTCTTTTTTAATAACATTCCAAGAGCAATAAATATTGAAGCGTACATCATAGGTATCTGGAATGGTGGATACAATATCAATACGAAGGAGATGATCCAGTATGTTAATCCAAATCCCCATATTAAATCTGAGAGTATTTTTTTAGATTCCAATAGCTTAATAAATGAATATAGACCAAAGGATATTGTAATTATTCCATCAACAGGGATCCACCATTGAATGAATGGTGTGAAAAAGAATAATAAAGATCCCGTTATTGATAATAAGAGATTCTTCTTTGTAAATTGAAGAAGTAATAAATAGGTAGATATTAATAATAAAGCGAATCTAGACCACCAGTAAAAACTAAAATTAAACTCAATATTATTCGAAAGAAAGAATATCCATACATTTGGTCTAAAAAAGGTAAAGATACTTTTTGTTGGCTGGTTATTTGTACCTAGATTAGTTCCATCTGCCATATCAGTATTTACCAATGGTTCATTGTTAATATCCTGGGATACTAAATTAGGAATTTCTATTAAATATTGGTCACTTCTTATTGCTCTTGGAGATCCAAAAAGAATATTAGTTTCAGTAGTTGAAGGGAAAAGTTTTATTCTATACATTCCAACTGATGAGGAATGTAAATGAAAAATACTAAGAATTATTAAAAGAATGAAGAGAACAAATGGGTATATCCAGTATTTATATTTACTTAGAAAACTAATCATATATTTTCTTCAGATGTTATATAGAGATTTTTCTTTTCTTAAACTATAATCTACATATTAACAGAATTAATTTCAATCTAAGACATATTGAAGAATTCACTATCAGCAATTGTAATGTTTGCATATGCAAGACTAGAACACACGATAGCTACTTTAGAGGCCTTAAGTATAAATGATAGTTTTAAAGATCATTCTGTCATTATCTTTTCTGATGGTCCTAAGGCTGGTCATGAAGAGAAGGTTGAAAAATTACGAGAATATTTAAGAGAATTCAAATCGAGATATTCAAATGTTCAATTGCTCGAAAGGAACAAAAATATGGGTTTAGAAAAATCCATAATTACAGGTGTTACCGAAACACTAAAGAAATACCCCTCAGTAATAGTTGTAGAGGATGATATTAAGACTTCTCCTAAGTTCTTAACGTACATGGAAAGTATGTTGAGAAAGTATGAAAAAGATATGAAAGTAGGGGGAATCTCTGGTTACAATGCTCCTGTTGAAAGAATGGCAGTTCCAAAATCATATGAGTACGACATCTTTTTTGCTCCTAGAACATGTTCTTGGGGTTGGGCTACATGGAGGAACAGATGGGATAACGTTGATTGGAAAGTTAAAGATATTGAATCCTTCATCAAAGATAGAAAGTTACAAAAAGAGTTTAATAAAGGTGGGGATGATCTCTCAAGGATGCTCATCAATCAAGCTACAAAGGGCATCGATACTTGGGATATACAATGGTGTTATCATAATTTCAAAAAGAACAGACTAACAATATATCCAACTATTTCATATGTAGAAAACATTGGTATGGATGGAACAGGTGCTCATTGCGGTAAAACTTCGGGATTTAAAAATAACAGTTTGAATACAAAGACAGATATCAAAACACCTAATAAGGTAGAAATTGATGAATCAGTACTCAGAAGTTTTAAAAGGGCTCAATCTCTTACTTTAAAAATGTATGCAGAATTAATCTATGATAGGGGAATTAAAATACTTAAATCATTGTTTAAATAAATGAAAATCTCAATAATAACAACAAACTTTAATACTGACAAATACTTAGAAAGAACTATTAAAAGTATTCTAAGTCAAAAAGGCAACTTCAAGTTAGAATATATAATTACAGATGGGGCATCGACTGATAAAAGCATAGATATAATTAAAAAGTATGATAAAGAAGTAAAACAAGGTAAATGGGGAAAACATATAACATATAAATACATATCAGAAAAAGATAAAGGACAATCAGATGGAATAAATAAAGGGTTAAAGATGGCTTCAGGAGATTTAGTAGCATTCCTTAACTCTGACGATGTATATACAGAAGGGACATTAGACAAGGTAGTAAGATATTTTGAAG
>CAZUZI010000001.1:81181-89138 GCA_964625015.1 uncultured Candidatus Saccharibacteria bacterium
TTTGAAGAGAATGAAGAATGTATGTGGTTAACAGGATATTGCAGAATTATTAATGAGAATGATAAAGAGATAAAAAGATATATTACTTTATATAAGAATTTCAATTTAAGGAGATTTACATTTGAGAAACTTTTAATAGAGGATTCTATACCTCAACCTGCTACATTCTGGAGAAGAAAATTACATGATGAATTCGGATATATTGATGAAAGCTTACATTTTGCTATGGATCAAGACCTATGGGCAAGGTTTGCTAGCAAGTATGAATTACATTTAATAAAGGAGTATTTAGCAGAGTTTAGATTTACATCTGATACGAAGACAGGCTCTAGTGTACATAAAACATTAAGAGAGTCTAAATTGGTTGCAGAGAGATATACAGACAATAAGTGGGTATTAAGAAAACAGTGGTTTAGTAATTTAAAGCGGATTGTGGTATATAAGTATTTAGATCCAGTATTGAAAATGATAAAGAAGTAAGTTACTTTTTTTCTTCTTTTACATCATTCAAAGCTAATTTCCTATTCAACAAAGTAATCTCTCTCTTTAATTCATTCAAATGTATTTTCTGATTTAGAGATACATAGAGTAAGTATACAATAGATAAATATACAAAAGCATCAATACTTCTTCCTACACCTAGGCCACTACCAATGAAATCTATTATTTCAGGAAACCATATTATCACTAATCCTATGGCCCAAAACAATATCCATAGTCCAGCACCAAATGGTGTTAAAGATTTCTTCTTGTATGAGGAATATATACTTGGTAATACTAATACTAATACTCCTAATGTAACTACTATTTGAATAATCATATATATGTGTTTATTTAATTAAAGAATTCTCTATTAACCTTATTACCATCTTAATACCATTTGTTAATCCTTGAGCTGAGAACTTACTCATATGTTTGTATTTGCTCTTAGAATATTCTGTATATATTACTTTAATGGGTACTTCTTTTATCTTTAGATTAGCATCTTTAATCTGTCCTAACATCTCTGATTCAAATTCATATCTATCCATATATGTATATACAGAGTTATATGCTTTCTTTGAATATGCTCTAAATCCAGATTGACTATCCTTTACCATTATTCCAAAGAATATATATGTAACTATATTAGCTATCTTGTTCATTAGTATTCTTGATTGAGGCATATCCTTGTTATCTATCATCCTACTACCTATTACTACATCTGCTTTATTTTCTAATATCGGTTTTATTAATTTCTTTATATCTTTAGGATCATGTTGTCCATCAGAATCCATTGTTACAATGATATCTGCATTTAGTAACTTCGCAGCATCTATTCCTGTTTGTGTAGCTGCTCCTTTTCCTCTGTTTATTGGATGACTTATTGTAATTACACTAGTACTCTTAGCTTGTTCATATGTATTATCATTACTTCCATCATCTACCACAATGATATTGTTATATCCTTCTTTTTTTATTGATGCTATCACTTCTTTTATTACCTTACCTTCAGAGTAGGCTGGGAGGATTATGTAGGTTTTTGGTGTTTTCATATGGTGTGATTATACATTATTTATAGACGACAAGAGGAGGGTATTGTATTATCTCCATATGCAAAGGAAACTAAAAATCTTTATTGATCATCAGATCTTTACAATGCAGAACTTTGGAGGAATATCTAGAGTATTTACTGAGTTATATAAAGAGTTTGAAAAAGATCCAAATGTGGAACCTATACTCCCTATAATATTCTCTGATAACGAATATCTTGTTGAAATAAAAAAAGTTAGATCGATATTCCCTAAGAACAGATCTTTTTTAAAGAAACTCTTCTACTATGCAGTTAACAGAATATATTCAACCTTTGTATTGATAAAGGGAGACTTTGATATATTTCAACCAACTTACTATGATCCATACTTCTTACCATTCTTAAGAAAGAAACCATTCTTCTTAGTATTACACGATATGACTCATGAGATATTTCCAGATACGGTATCTAAAAAAGATATGACAATTCAATGGAAAAGGATCTTAGTTAACAAGGCAGAAAGGGTTATCACTATTTCAGAAAATACAAAAAAGGACATATTAAAATATTATGATATTGATAAGGATAAGATAGATATTGTATCTTGGGGTACATCGATTAAGGTACCTAAAGAAGAATTAGATATTGAATTACCAGATAAATATATTCTATTCATTGGAAATAGGGCTACTTACAAGAATTTTGAATTTTTTGTTAAATCAATATCTCCTTTGTTAAAAGGAAATGAATCTCCATTTCTTGTATGTGCAGGTAGCAGTGGTTTTAATGAATATGAGTTATCTATTTTCAAGGAGTTAGGTATTGATGAGAAGGTTAAACATGTAAAATTCAAAGATGATGAACAGTGGGGATATATATTTAATAATGCAACGTGTTTTGTATTTCCTTCTTTGTATGAAGGTTTTGGTATTCCTGTTTTAGAAGCTTTTGCTTGTGATTGTCCTACAGTACTAAGTAATTCTAGTTCCCTTCCTGAAGTAGGTGGAGATGCTGCTGTATATTTTGATCCTGAGGATAGAGATTCTATTAAGAATGCGGTTAGGCAAGTTATTGAGAATTCTAAACTTAGAGAAGATATGATCAGAAAAGGTAAAGAAAGGTTTAAGTTGTATAGTTGGGAAATAGCTTCTGATAATTTTATTTATATATACAGAAAAAATGAAAGAATTTGTTAAAAAATGGTTAGGTAAGAATTTAGCATATAAATTATATATGCTTAAGAGGGAATATATAGATGGATTTACTACAAAAATATACTCTCAAGAAGGTGAAGACATTATTCTTAGTGAATTCTTCCCAAACAAAACTGATGGTTTCTATATAGATATTGGTGCACATCATCCAATGAGATTCTCGAATACTTACATGTTTTATAAGAGAGGTTGGAGAGGAATAAATATTGATGCTATGCCAAATTCTATGAAGGCTTTTGAAAGGAAAAGGCCAAGGGATATTAATCTAGAGATGGGAGTCTCAGGAAAAGAAGGGGAGATGATATACTACATGTTTGACGATCCTGCACTTAATGGATTCTCCAAGGAATTATCAAAGGCGAGAGATACTAATTCTAACTTTGAAATATTAGAGGAGAGGAAAATTAAAACCTATCCGTTATCAAAGATTCTGGAAGAATACCTGCCAAAAGGACAAGGAATAAACTTTATGAGTATTGATGTCGAAGGATTAGATTTAATGGTATTGAAATCTAATGATTGGAAGAAGTACTCTCCAGAAATTATTCTTGTAGAGAGTATTGGAGATGAAATGGATAGTATCATGCAGGAACCTATATACCTTTTTTTAAGAGAAAAGGGGTACAATATAGTAGGGAAGACTTATAGGACGATGGTGTTAAAAAGGATATCCAAGAAAACTATTATTTGATTTTAAATAATTTCTTTATAAAAGATCTCAATTTTATCGGAAGGAATATCCTCCATAATCGGCGAAGGCGTCTTGGTTGTTGAGGAGCTATTTCTTCAGTTCTTGAGGGATTAACGTAGAAATTATTTATGGCTTTATATAAAAGATCGAGTGCAGCACTTTCATTAAATATTCTATAATTGTTGTTAATTTTATAGAGAGGTTTGACCATTTGAAGTGCAAGATATCCAGTTAAAAGATTGTTTTCTTGGAAACAGGAATTGATACTTTCGAGAGATTTTAATAAGGATTCGTGAGTAGATACCTTGTTCATTTCCTGAATATATTTATCTAGTATAAGGATTAATTCAACTCTAATTCTATTATTGTTTACGCTTGTCTCATTTTTATCGTGCCATCTATAGTATGTCAGAATGCTGTCTACTCTAGTGACTTTTGCTTTTTTAAGCATTCTTAGCCATAATTCTAGATCGTATGCAGTTAACAGCTCTGTATTAAAATCTCCATATTTTTCAAATAAATCCCTTTGTATCATTAATGAATATTTACAGAAATAATTTTTGTGTAAAAATTTGTATATCATATCCTTCCCAAAAATTTCATTTTTATCATATAAATTCCACGATTCATTAAAATGCTCTAAGGGAGAATTCTCATCATTTCCGTCAATTGCTTGTACTTTCGAAGTAACTATATCAAACCCAGCATTCATAGCTTCAATCTGAGCCATTAATTTATCTGGATGGTATTTGTCATCAGCATCTAAGAAACATATAAATCTCCCCTTTGAGAGTTTTAGACCTTTATTGAGTGTTTTGGTAACACCTTGATTCTCTTGTACAAAAAGGTGAATTCTTTTATCTTTGTATGTTTTAATTATCTCTACAGAATTGTCTTTTGACCCGTCATCAATAATTATTAACTCCCAATTAGTAAAAGACTGATCAAGGACAGAATCAATAGCTTTTCGAATAAATGCTTCGTAGTTATACGAGGGAAGTAGAATGCTAACCTCTGGTTTCATGATTAAGTATATAAATTTATAATATATCTATTTATAATATTTCTGGTACAATAGGTCAATCTTAGTTATTGTCAGTATGAAAACCGGGCAATTTGAAAAAAATAAACAATTTGTTTATAAAAATATAAATAGATTTCTTATAGGAATTTATTGTCATATACATCACAAGATTCCTTTTCCTAATGATGTTGAACTTGTATCAGTCATAATGTTAAGTTTTAATCGGGTTGACGATACAATATTTTCAATAAAACAACTATATAAACACACAAAAGTTCCATTTGAATTGATAGTTCTCGATAATAATTCCGAAGAGAGTCAAAAGAAAGCTTTGAAAAATTTTCTAAGTGAAATTCCCAATGCAAAACTTATAGAGTCAGATACAAATCTAGGTTGTGCAAGGGGTAGGGTTGCTGCTGCTCAGTATGCACTTGGGGAATACCTCTTATTTATTGATAATGACATTGTTGTTACACCATACTACTTAGAAAATATGCTTGAAACACTTATTGGTGACCCTAAGACGGTTGCAGTATCCTCAATGGTCGTTTTCCCTGATTGTACTATTCAATTTAATGGGGGAACAATGGTTGAAGAAAGTGATGCGGATATTTATAACTTACGAGATTCTGGAAAACTTCTCTGGGAGGATGATGTAACTAGAGAATCAATAATGTGTCCATGGGTACCTGGAGGATCGACTCTTTGGAAAACTGAGTTCTTTGAAAAATTCCCAATTGACGAGAAGATGCAGGGTAGCTTTGAGGACAATGAAGTATCAAGGAGGATAGGTAAAGCGGGATATAATGTCAGAAATTGTCCTCATTCTATAACAATTCATTATCATATGAATTTTAAAGATACTCAGTTCTCAATAAGAGAAAAGCAATATATAAATGGTAGATATGATAATGATAGAACAAAAAATGCTTTGAAAAGATACTGGCAAGTACATAATAAGATTTTTATCTTCAATTGCGAGGAAGCTGTATATGGTTTCTTAAGTGATCTCTCTAGAAAAACAATAAAAAAATTCTTAAATAACACTAATGAGGAGAATTAAAAATTTCATAGAAAATTATAGAAGACTGGGAAAAAGGAAAGTTGTTGAATTCTATAGTAAGAATATTTTGTTTAACGAGCAAGTAAATTTTAACTCTTCACCATTACTCAAATGCATAATTAAGGATTTAATTTTAATGCTTAATAAAAATTCGAGAAACATTGTTCAAAGAATTCTTACCAGTTTACGTATCATACCTAAAGTTTCGGTACTAATGTCTGTCTACAATAGCCAAAATTATTTGAAGGAATCAATCGAAAGTATCTTGAATCAGAATCTGAGAGATTTTGAATTTTTAATTATGGACGATGCAAGTTCTGATGGCTCATATGGCATCCTGGAAAATTATGCTAAGAAGGACCGTAGGGTTAAACTTTTTAGAAACGAAAATAATCTAGGATTAACTAAATCCCTAAATATTCTTTTACGTTATGCTAAAGGAAATACTATCGCAAGGATGGATGCTGATGATATTTCTCTTCCCACAAGGTTATCAAAAGAATATGAGTTCTTAGGAAAAAACAAAAATGTGTTCCTTGTAGGAACAGGGATATATCATATTGACATTAAAGGGGCTGTTATTTTGAAGCCAACCTTGCTAACAGGTACTTTGGAAATAGCGGAAATGTTACCTATTAATAATTGCCTTTATCATTCGACGATTATGTTTCGAAATGAAGGCTTTCGATATCGAGAAAAATTCCTTTATGCTCAAGATTATGATTTCTATCTTTGTCTCCTCTCTGCTAAAAAAAGAATGTGCAACTTAAAAGAGAGATTATTACTATATCGAATTTCAGACAGTTCAATATCGAAGAAAAAGAAAAAAAATCAAGAAAGGTTTGCTCAAAAAGCAAAAAGATTTTACTTTGAAAGACTGAGCTCAAAAAAGGATAGTTATGAAGTTTTTTAGGATATTTCCGAATGCTAATAGCTTTTAATTATTAAGAATTTCATTTCTATTAATTATGCGAAGGATTTCATTCGCAATTTCTGTATCTACATCGATTGCCCCAACCCTTTCTTCATATTTATTGCCATTCTTTTCTAGATGTGTTGGGCAGTTTAGTGCAGTAAGTAATCCAAAATGAGTAACCTGATATTCACCTAGGTATATTTTGAATTTACTTTCCATAATATCTAGTGATACCCAAGGACAATTTAGGGCATCTTTAACTTTAAATGCAAAGTCTAAAATCTTTTTCGAGGGAAATATGAATTGGAAATTTCCACTTCCGCTTGCTCTAAAATCGTTCGAACGAACCTTTCGGTATAATGTAGATACTTTATTCCCAAATATAAGTATCTTCCAATCTCCTTCGAGATTCTTAATATATTTCTGAATTATCATTTTTCCGACTTTTGATTCTGGATAATCTTCTGAAGTCATATAGTTATTTATTAATCTCTCACCATCTTTGTAATCTAATACTAAATGAACACCAAGAGAACCCCATCCCTCAGATGTTTTTAATACAACTGGGAAATCGGCTTTCTTCAATACATCAAGACCTTCGTGAATATTGGAGATAATTCGACTTCGTGGGTAGTGGATATTTTTATCCTTTAAAATCATTGATTGAAATGCTTTATTCTCATGGGCTAAAAAATGCTCAATTCCAGGTATTAAATATTTACCTTGTAACGAAAACCTTAGAATATGATCTAAAATAAAATCTTTATATATATGATTCTGGGAACTACAGTAAAAAATATATTTAAACGATTTCGCTAAATTGGGGTTATTATTTAATTCATTATAATTGATAACCTTTGCTTGAATAGAATTTTTGTTGAGGAAGTCCTTGATTTCCTTTATATCTAGGCTCTCTGTAAAGCTAATTCTCTGGGGGAAGATGTCTAAATAATTCGTAATAATTAATATTTTATTAAATTTTCTTTTCAAGGGTATTTTCATTTATTTTTTCATAATAAATATCTGCCCATTAGAGAAATATATCCCATGTATCATGCTTTTCAAATTAGCCAACTCATGATTTGATTGTTTTATGTCATCAATTGCTAATTCGTCAATTAATTGTTTCCCAAGTCCTACCATTCCCATATTATGACTACAGTAGCTTTTTTTATTAGGATAATCATAACTGTTGTCTAAAGTAAATTTGCGTCGTAATTTGCATATTAAGTGATCCTCAGATAAATGGAAGTTTTCTCCATCTGGCCAATCTTTCCAATATCCTGTGCCCCAATCCTCAATCACAAAAATCCCCCCAGATTTTAGTAATCTCGTAAAACAAATTAAAAATGTGGCTTCTGTAAAATTTGCATAATGCGATGCATCATCAATAATAATATCAAATCCTGCTTTGGTATACTTTTTATTAATATAATTTAGAAATTCTGAATCTCTTTGGTCGCCCAATTCAAAGTATACATTTGATGGAAACTCGATTTGTGGATCTTTGATATCTACACCAACAATTTTTCCATT
>CAZUZI010000002.1:0-72399 GCA_964625015.1 uncultured Candidatus Saccharibacteria bacterium
ATCAGGGTTTACACTCTTATTAGGCTCTTTCCCAAAGATATCCTTAACCTTCTTTACTACAGCAGGCATTCTAGTCATACCTCCAACAAGAAGAACCTCATTAATATCACCTAATTCTAGACCTGCATCTTTAAGTGCTTTCTTACATGGTTGTTCTGTTTTATCTATTAAATCTGATGTTAATTTTTCTAAATCAGATCTTGTCATAGACACCTTTAGATGTTTTGGACCACTTGATGTAGCTGTAATATATGGGATATTAATTTCAGTTTGCTCACTTGTAGAGAGTTCTATCTTAGCCTTTTCTGCAGCTTCCTTTAGCCTTTGTAGTGCTGTTCTATCCTCTTTAAGATTTACACCGTCTGTGTTTTCGAAATCTTTAACAAGCTTATCAATTATCTTTTGGTCAAAGTCATCACCACCAAGATGGGTATCACCATTTGTAGAAAGAACTTCAAATACTCCATCACCAATTTCTAAGATAGAGATATCAAACGTACCACCTCCTAAATCGAAGATAGCTATTTTTTCCTCCTTACCTTTGTCTAACCCATAAGCCAATGCCGCAGCAGTAGGCTCATTTACGATTCTTTTTACTTCTAAACCTGCAATCTTACCTGCATCTTTTGTTGCCTGTCTCTGAGAATCGTCAAAGTATGCAGGTACTGTGATCACAGCTTCTGTTACTTTTTCTCCCAAAAACTCTTCTGCATCTTTCTTCATCTTTGCAAGAATCTTTGCAGATATCTCCTGTGGTGTATACCATTTATCTCCCATTTTAACCTCAATTCCATCATTAGATGCTTTCCTCATTTCAAAAGGAAGAAGCTCCTTATCTTTCCCTACCTCCGGGTCATCCCATGTCCTACCTATTAACCTTTTTACAGAATATACTGTACCTGTAGGATTTGTAACTGCCTGATTCTTTGCAGGTGAACCAACAAGTGTTTCTCCTTTATCATCAATTGCAACAATTGATGGGGTCAACCTTGAACCTTGTGCATTCGCAATGATATTTGGTTTACCACCAGACATATATGCCATAGCACTATTGGTTGTACCCAAATCTATTCCTATTATTTTACTCATGATTTTAAATGTATAAATTTAAATTACTTAATAACGACCACTCTAGATGGTCTAATAACAATATCGTCTAAGATATATCCTGGTTGTATTACGTCATGTATTGTATTTGGCTTATCACCTGGTATTACTGTCAAAGCTTCATGTATTTCAGGATTAAATTCAGATCCTATTTCAGGTATATACTTCTTTAACCCTATTTCCTCTAAGCCTTTTTCTAACTTGTTAAGCAGTTCAACAACACCATTAGCCCACGATTCATTTCTCTCATCAAATTGAACTTTTTCCTTACTTTTTACTGCCATACTCATATCATCAACAATTGGTATGAGTTTTTCAGCAAGTGACTTTCTAGATTGAAGATACAAAAGGCTTAATCTCTTCTGTGTATTTGATTCTAAGTTATGATAGTCAGCAAGAGCTCTTTTAAGTTGATTTACTATCTCTAACTTCTCATCTTCTACCTTGTCTATTGTAAGAGCTAATTGGGTAATATCGCCTTCTAATTTAGCAACCTCTTGCTCTAACTGCTGAACTTCTTCGCTTTTTAATTTTGAAACACTCTGTGTTTTAATGTTTTTACTCATATACAGAAATCATTATTTTAATTCCAACCTCTCATAGCATTCCTCATTGCATTTTGTACCTCTCTAAGAGCGGGAACACATCTTGCATAGTCCATTCTCTTTGAACCTAAAATACCTACATATGCATCAGTGCTATCCCAGAAAGGAAGAGATGTAAATACTAAGGAACAACCCTCTAAATCTTTTATGCCAGACTCTTCTCCTATTAATAGAGAAACTCCATTACCACTGTATCTATCCATAAGATTTTTAAGGAAATCTTTGTCCTCAAGTATATTTGCAACTCTCTGTATCTTTGTCCAATCTCTTAACTCTTCATATTTGAAGAGATTAGAAATACCCCAGTATCTACAGATACCATCTATCAGAAGATATACAACAGAATCAGTTTCTTCTGAGAGTATCTGCAATATGGAATTAAGAACAGATTCTCTAGAGAACCTATCTCTAAATATACCCTGCCTTATCTCAACAGTTATTAAAGGATTTAACGAGCTACTATTTAATATTTTACTCACATACAATCTAAGTGCTTGATCTGTAGGAAATCTACCAGAAGATATATGACTCTTTTCTAAAAGTCCAAGCTCCATTAATCTTGCCATTTCATTTCTAATTGTAGCTGGACTAACACCAAGCTTATGCCTTTCTACAAGCGACAGAGATCCTACCTCATCAGCACTATTCATAAATTCCTCTATGATTGCCATCAGTATTCTTTTTTGTCTTTCTGTTATATCCACATTAGCACTCTTAAAGATTACCTGCTAAAGTATATGGTTTAGAGCTTCTTCCGTCAAGTGATATTTGTATAAATATTTATAAACATATAAAATCGGATAATTTAATTGAGATGTTGAAATATGAAAAGAATACATATTGGAGTACCATTTTCAAATAGTAAACTATCACTAGCAAGGTTCATATTTGGAGTATTTTCAATTTTCTTTTTCTCTTTTATTTCACTGTATTTTGGATTCATAAATCCTGAATATTTAGAAGAAAATCTTCGTGCTATTCTTTTGGGTGCCATACTTCTTGTCCTTGGTATATGGGCAATATTTAAAAGGATAAAGAGTGAAAAGAATTCTATCATTCTCGATGACTCTGGTATTAATTTTAAAAATGACAGACAAGATATTAAATGGGAGGATATTGAATACAGTTTTTTGACTTTTGTTTTTAAGAAAGACTCAGAGGGTGAAGATATGTTTACAGCATGTCCATTTCTCTTTCTCAAACTAAAAAACAATTATGCTCATACAGACCATATTATTAAAACAAGAAAATACAAATATCCATATATTGTAGATGAGAAATATTTTAAAGATTACATAGGTAAAACAAAAGATTTTACAATAGCGATTAATGTTGAAGATATATCAGAAAAGAGCTCAGAAGAAATGATTACCTCTCTTCCAATTAAGGTAGATTCTGTTAGACCAATAATGGAGGTCAAAACAAAAGATGAATACAACAAGAAGATATATGAATTAGTAGATCCTGGGAAACAGAAAGATTACCTTTTAGAGTAGCTTTTTACATTGCAAAAAGACTTTAACTCTGATATACTTTCACTCGCTATGAAAAAATTAACACTACACAAAAGAGAAATTACAGGTAAGAAGGTTAGCTCTTTAAGAAGTAATAACCAAACACCTGCAGTTGTATATAACTCTAAGACAGAATCTTTTAATACAGTACTAAGCAACAGTGATGCTCAATGGTTGTACAAAAATACTACCTCTACAACGATTTTAGATGCAGAATTAGATGGTAGATCATTTAAGTGCTTAATAAAGGATTTTGATATTAATTCTGTAACTGGAGAAATAAATCATGTTTCAATATTTGAAATAGATGAGAATGCTGTAATGGTATTCACTATTCCATTTGAAATCATCGGAGTATCACCAGCAGTTAAGAATAACCTAGGTGTAATGGTTAACCCATTAACAGCTATGGAAGTGCACTGTAAACTTGCTGATTTAGTACCAAGTATTCAAATTGACATCTCTGGTTTAGATCATCCAGGACAAACAATTACAGTAAGAGATATTAAACTTCCAAATGGAATCTCTCTTATCAATGACGAGATGTTAGATGCAGCAATTGTAACAATCACAGATTTACAGAAAGTTGAAGCTGAAGTATCTACAGCAGAAGAAACAACAGAAGCAACAACAAGTACAGCAACAGAAGAGGCATAAGGATTCATATGATATAAAAATGAAGGGAGAGTATCTCCCTTTTTTTTTGTATACACAGCATATATAATCAGGCATGATATCAGTAATAATTACATCTTGGAAAGAACCTAAAACAATTGGTAAATGTATCAAATGCATAGCAGATTCTAGATATTCTGGCATAACTAAACCTTTTGAGATCTTACAACTATCTCCTGATACAGAGACACTAGACGCAGGCAAACAAGCAGCGAAAGAACTAGGACTATCTAATACAGAATATATTCAAATTCAAGATCCACGCAAAGGGAAACCATATGCACTTAAGCTTGCTATAAAGGAAGCGAAGGGTGATATTCTAATATTCACAGATGGAGATACATATTTTGGTAGAGATTCAGTTAAATACCTATTAGAACCATTTGAAGATGAAATGGTTGGAGGAGTTAGTGGAAGACCTGTTTCTATGGACAGTAGAGAAGATATGTTTGGATATTGGGGTCATCTCCTTTCTGATGCTGCCCATGACAGAAGGATAAGCACCATTAACAATAGGAAGGGTAGTTACTATATAAGTGGTAAAACTTTTTTCCCAATGAGTGGGTATATTATGGCTACTAGAAAATATTATTTTGATATTCCACAGAATATTCTTTCTGACGATGCATATATTTCCTACTTTATTAGAAATATTGGCAAAGAGATTGCATATTCACCGAATGCCAAATCATATGTAAAGTACCCTACTAACTTAAATGACTATTACAAACAGAAGGTTAGATCTTTAGGTGGTTTTACACAATTAGAAAGACTTGGAGTGTTTAAGAAAGATAAACAGAGTAGAAATTTCTTTATTGAACTTGCGTATACATTCTTTGCACTTAGATATGCAAAGAGTATAAAGGAGTTCACATGGTCTATACTACTATTTCCAGTTAGACTAATTACATGGATAAGGATATTTTGGGAAAGAGTAATACTCAGAAGAGAAATGGGAAAGAAAGGTTGGGAAAGGATAGAGAGTACTAAATAAAAAGGCACCTTGCGGTGCCCTTCCATTCACTATAGTAGCAAGATTACCATCTGAAATGTGCAAATGCTTTATTAGCTTCTGCCATTCTTTCAACATCTACCTTCTTCTTTACAGCATCTCCCTCTCCATTAAATGCATTTACGAATTCTATTTCTAAAAGTTTGTCAAAAGATTTACCTGTCTTTGATCTAGCATAATCAACTAACCATCTAACTGCTAATGTCTCTTGTCTTCTTGGACTTACTGGAACAGGAACCTGATAGTTTGCACCTCCAACTCTTCTTGATTTAATTTCAAGACCAGGTCTTATATTATCAATTGCTGTATGTACAAACTCTATAACAGGAGTTTTACTCTTGTCTGCACCTGATTCAATTGCAGTATATACAAGATTCTCTGCAAGGGATTTCTTACCACCCTGCATTACTTTATTAATAAGTCTTCCAATGACTTCGTCATTGTATTTTCTATCTTTTGCAATTGTTCTTTTCTTTGCTCTTTTACCTCTCATTCATTTCTAAACTAAATATTATTGATTTTCAGGTCTCTTAGCTCCATACTTGGATCTAGCCTTTTTTCTATCTTTCACACCTGCAGTATCATACTTACCTCTTACAATAATGTACTTTACACCTGGTAAGTCTCTCTTTCTACCTGCTTTTACCATTACTACAGAGTGCTCCTGAAGGTTATGACCCTCTCCAGGAATATATGCAGTTACTTCCATTCCATTAGAAAGTCTTACTCTAGCTACTTTACGAAGTGCAGAGTTAGGTTTCTTTGGTGTCATGGTTTTAACTTGCAAAGCAACACCCCTCTTAAAAGGACTGTTTACTTTCTTGTATCTGTTCTTCAATGGATTGAAGTTTGTAGCTAAGGCAATATGTGATACCTTGGCTCTCTTAGATACTCTTGGTTTTCTTACTAATTGGTTAATCGTTGGCATGGTTCGTATTATACAACAAAATCAATTAAAACTTAATCTCTTCGAGACTATTTATATTTTTTACTTCAGCATCATCTCCTGAAGGAATTCTTCTACCGATGATTACATTCTCTTTCATACCTCTTAGGTAGTCTGTCTTTCCAAGTATTGCAGAATTGGTTAATACTCTTACCTGCTCTTGGAATGACATTGCTGAAAGGAAGCTTTCAGTATGTAAAGCGGAAGCCTTGATACCAAGTAATTTTGGCTGTACAAGAGTCTTTCTCTTTCCATCTTCAAGAAGATTCCTATTCTTCTGGTCAGCAATAAATCTATTTACAAGAGATCCTACTAAGTAGTCACTATCACCACTTTCCTGTACTCTTCCTAATCTTGCCATCTGTCTAATGATAATTTCAATATGAATATCACCAATAGAGACACCCTGCTCATTGAATACCTTTTGAACTTGATCCAATATATATTTCTGAGCTCTTAGTATACTTGAAGCTTCTGCTAATCTCTTAGGGTCAATTGATCCCTCAGTTATTTGATCTCCAGATACAACAGTATCACCATCATTTACTAAGATAGGGACATTTGGAAGTACAGAAATTATTTCTTCTCCCTTTATATTGCCGGAAAGTGTAAGTATTCCTCCCTCTAATTTTGCTACACTATCAAATGGAGCTTGTTTTTCCATCTCATCTGCATCGATAAAGATTGCTTGGCCACCCTTTACTTGAGCACCATCCGAAACAAGAATACTCTTTGCGTCAGATACTACATACTCTCTTGTGAGTGCCTTCTCTCCAACGATAGTTACTGTTGCAGAATCATCCTCTGCTCTATCAATATGTACTTTACCAGAGATAGATGCAATCTCTGCTTCTGCTTTTGGAGATCTTGCTTCAAACAGCTCTTCAATTCTTGGTAAACCTTGAGTAATGTCTGTTGCTTGTACACCTCCCTTATGGAAAGTCTGCATTGTCATCTGAGTACCTGGCTCACCAATACTTTGAGCTGCAATTACTCCAACCGCCTTACCCATATCTATCTCTGCTCCGTTCTCAAGATTTAGACCGTAACATTTCTTACAAATTCCCAAAGGAGCATTACATAGTATAGGGGTTCTAACTGCAACCTCATCTATTCCATTGTTATCTATCTTTTCTGCAATATCTCTCGTAATATATTCACCCTTTGAAACGATTACCTCACCCTTAGAGTCAACAATATCTTTTGCAACAACTCTACCGAAGAGTCTTGCATCATACTCTAATCTCCTATCATCACTTCTCTTTACTAATATTCCATCACCATCATATCCACAATCATCGAATCTTACGATTACATCATGAGCAACATCTACAAGCTTTCTTGTTAAATATCCAGAGGATGATGTTCTTAATGATCTGTCTGCAATACCTTTTCTTCCACCGTTTGCTGCTACAAAGTACTCGAATGCACTTAATCCATCACGATAGTTACCCTTAATTGGAAGTGGTACCCAGTTTCCTCTAGAGTCTCTAACAACACCCTTGATTGTTAATACCTGTCTTGCCTGAATCTTTCCACCATTTGCTTTAGACTCTACCATTTCATATACAGAGTTATTCTTGTCTAATGTTTTCCAAGCTTCTTCTGCAATATCATTTGCGAAATCATTCCACATATCTGTAGAAAGATTAATCTTCTCTTTTTCAGTAATTAAACCTTGTAAGTAGTTTTCCTGAAGTTGAAGATCCTTCTTCTCTATCTCTTTAATACTTGAGTCTACATCGAAATCGATATTACAATCTTCAATTGCGAATGAGAATCCTAGATCTGTCGCATAGTTGAATCCCATTAACTTTAGACTATCAAGAAGCTCTACTACTGTATCTAATGAGTACCTATCCTTTATATCTTCAACAATATTAGATACTGTACCACCACTTACTCTTTCATTAATAAAGCGGTATCCCTCTGGAAGAGCAGTATTGAATATACATCTTCCAACACATGTTTTAATTATTTCATCACCAATCTTAACAAGTATTTGCTCATTAATATCTATTACACCTCTTTCATATGCCTTTATTGCTAAAGCTGTGGATCCAAACATTCTTGGATTTTCTACTTCGTTGAGATCAGTCATCATGTAGAAACCTATCAACATATCCTTTGCAGGGGTTGCAAGAACCTGTCCATTAGATATATTAACAATATTCTTTGATGCCATAACCTCCTTCTTAGCTTCTTCTAGAGCTTCTTTTGTAAGAAGTAGATGTACAGACATCTGGTCTCCATCGAAGTCTGCATTAAATGCTTTACATACTAATGGATGTAACCTAATAGCGTCTCCCTCTACAAGTCTTGGGAAGAATCCCTGGATACTATATTTATGCAGTGTAGGAGCACGGTTAAGTAATACTGGCTTTCCATCTATTACTTTCTCAAGTAAGTCCCAGATTACATCTTGCTCTTCCTCTATTATATCTTTTGCTACTCTAACATTAGGAGCGATCTCTTGTTCTAACAACTGATTAATTACAAAAGGTTTGAACATTTCTAATGCAATACTCTTTGGAAGACCACACTGATCTAATTTTAGACTTGGATCTCCAACGATAACAGCACGACCTGAGTAGTCAACACGCTTTCCGAGAAGATTCTTTCTAAAGATACCCTTCTTTCCTCTTAAATCGTCAGTTAAGGATTGATATGGTAATCTCTTGTTATTCATCATTGGCTTACTTGGCCTATGAGAGTTATCAATAACAGCATCTACTGATTCCTGAAGCATTCTCTTTTCATTCCTTAGGATTACGTCAGGTGCTCCAATTTCTATTAATCTTGCTAAACGATTATTTCTGTTAATTATTCTCCTATACAAATCATTTAGATCTGATGTAGCAAATTTACCACCAGAAATAGGGATAATTGGTCTTAAATCAGGAGGAAGTACTGGTAATATATCCATTACCATCCAACTTGGATCGATCTTGTTTAATTTGAATCCCTCAAGATACTGTATTCTTCTGATAGTTGCTGCTTTCTTATCACCCTTTTCTTTCTTTGCTTTAGCTTTAAGACTCTTAAGCACTGCCTCTATATCAAGGTTTTCAAGCAATTTCTTGACAGCTTCTGCACCCATCATTGCTTCAAAGAAGAGAAGATCTCTATCCGAGAGGTCTATATATTCATCCTCTGTAAGAACAGATCCAACTTCTACCTTTTCTACTATCTGAGTTAATCTAGTATAGAATGCATCTATTTCCTCTTGTCTTTGTGCATACTCTCTCCTTGTCTTAGCTAAAGTCTGCTTCTTCTTATGATCAACTTGATTTATTTCGAAGTCTGATGCTTTTTTATCCTTCTTAAGATCTTTTAACTCTTTCTCAAACATCTCTTCTGTTACCTTTAGATCCTCATCCATCTCCTTGAGAAGATCCTCTGTTTCTGTCTTTCTTATATCCTCAATCTTTACAAGTGCATCTTTTCTCTTCTCTGGTTCTAAGGTTACTACCATATATCTTGTATAATATATGACAGAAAGAAGTTTCTTATGAGACATATCTAAAACGATGGACATCTTGTTAGGAATACCGTATGCAAACCAAACATGTGCGACAGGTACTGCTAACTTTATATGCCCCATTCTCTCTCTTCTTACATCCTTTGTTGTAACCTCTACACCACACTTATCACAAACGATACCCTTATATCTGATCTTCTTATATTTACCACAGTAACATTCATAGTTTTTTGTAGGACCAAAAATCTTCTCACAGAAAAGACCATCTGGTTCTGCTCTAAATGTTCTATAGTTGATAGTTTCAGCCTTTGTAATCTCACCGTATGACCAATCTAATACTTGATCAGGAGAAGCCAATGTCAACTTTACTGCATCAAAATCTTCAAATATGTTTCTCTTGTTATTCATTTTCTACAACCTCCTCAGATTTTGTATTAGAAATTAAATCCATATTTAAACATAGCGCATTCAATTCTTTAATAAGGACTTTGAATGATTCTGGAACATTTACACTCTCTATCTTTTCACCATGAATGATAGCCTTGTATGCACTAGATCTTCCTTTTACATCATCAGATTTGATTGTTAACATCTCCTGTAATGTATAAGGGGCTCCATGTGCTTCAAGTGCCCATACTTCCATTTCTCCAAATCTTTGACCACCTCTTTGTGCTTTTCCACCTAGAGGCTGCTGTGTTACAGCTGTGTATGGTCCTGTTGATCTAGCATGAACTTTCTCATCAGCGATATGATGTAGTTTAAGTGTATACTTGATACCAACAGTTACTTTTCTTGGGAACTTCTTTCCTGTTCTTCCATCATACAAGTCAACTTTCTGTTCAATCTTGAATCCGTTATCTTTCATTTCTTTTTCTAACCACTCCATATTTACACCTTCAAAGAGTGGGAATGAGAATTTTTCATTTAGAAGTTTTGCGTACATACCGAAGTGTACTTCTTCTGCCTGTCCCATATTCATTCTCTTAAGGAATGTTGGTGTTAATACAATGTCTACTGGTTCTCCATCTGCAGTGAAAGGCATATCTTCAATAGGTCTTATAGCTGCAATGGTATTTTTGTCTCCATGTCTTCCAGAGATTTTGTCTCCATATCCTAATTTCTTTGTATCAGCAACCCAAACCTTTACCTCTTCTAATACTCCAGGTGGTAATTTATCACCTTTGCTAGCTGCAAGTCTCTGCGTATGAATAACGATACCTTCTTCTCCATGTGGAAGTCTTAGTGAGTTATCTCTTACATCACTTGCAGATTCTCCAAAGATCGCCCTTAAGAGTCTTTCCTCTGCAGTTAGTTCTTTTTCACCTCTTGGTGCGATTACTCCGACTAGTATATCTCCTGCTTTTACCTTCATACCTTCTCTGATTATTCCTGCCATATCCAACTTTTGAAGAATCCTATCACTTACATGTGGGATATCTGCAGTTATTACCTCTGGTCCTAATTCGGTATCTCTTACCTCAACCTTATGCTCCCTGATATGTACTGATGTAAGTAAATCGTCTCTTACAACTCTTTCGCTAATTACAACAGCATCTTCATAGTTATATCCCTCATAGAACATGAGAGCAGCTCTTAAGTTTGTACCAATTGCTAACTCACCATTAACAGAAGTTGGACCGTCAACCAAAACATCACCCTTCTTAAATTTCTGATCAGGCTCAACTGCAGGCTTCTGTGTAAATGATGTATTGTCATTAGATCTATAGAAAGTTACAAGTTTATAATCCTTTATGCCTGATTTTGCATATTTTACAGTTACTTTCCCAGCATCAACATATTCAACAATACCATCTTCCTGAGCAAATACACACCAGTTACTCTGCCTTGCAACAACCTCTTCTACACCAGTTCCAACTAAAGGAGCTTCTTGCTTTATTAGAGGAACGCCCTGCCTCTGCATATTTGCACCTGCTAATGCACGCATAGCGTCATCGTGAGATACAAATGGGATAAGGGCCATACCTAAACCTGCTTGCTGGTATGTCAATACATCTGCATGTGTTACAAGATTTACATCTTCTAATACAAAATCTCCCTGATGTCTTACAGGTACAAATGCCTCTGTTATATTTCTGTCTTCATCTGTTTCAATTGAAGAAATACTAATATATTTATCCTCTTCATCAAGTGAATCAAGATAGTCAACACTGTCAGAAATAAATGGCACTACCTTAACGGTTTTAATTTCCTTCTGTGCAGAAATTTTCTCAGACATCTCTTTTGTAATCTTTTGACCTTTCTTTCCAATACCAGGAATATTTTCATTCAATATCCTATTTACTAATTCTCCCTTTACATTTTTTACCTCATTTAAAACCTTTGTATATGGAGATTCTAAGAATCCGAATTCATTTATTCTTGCAAGAACAGCTAACTGTGTAACAACACCAATATTAGCACTTTCAGGACTGGTTACAGGGTCGAACTTTGCATACTGAGAGTTATGAACCTCACGAATACTAAATGTTGCTCTCTCCTTTACGATACCACCAGGACCTGCAGCAGTAACTTTCCTCTTATTCTCTAGCTCAGCCAATATGTTAGTCTGATCCATGAATGTAGAGAGCTGATTTGCTCCAAAGAATGATTGAATAGATGCTGCAATTGGCTTTGTACCAACAAGCATAGAAGGTGTTACCTTTGCATCTTGTCCATACAAACTCATCTTATCTTTGATATTCTTCTCTAATCTTCTTACACCTGCTAATAGCTGTCTCTCTAATACCTCACCAACGCTCCTTATTCTTCTGTTACATAGGTGATCTATATCATCAGATGCTTCAACACCATTATTAATCTTGATTAACTTCTTAACAATTCTAATTATATCGTCAGGATACAAAACAGCTTCATCAGGATTATTTACATCATATGATGTTCCTAACTTTCTATTTAATTGATATCTACCAATCTTACCTAAATCAAATTTTCTCTTGTTAAAGAAATTACTCTTAATATATTTCTCTGCACTATCCAATGTTACTGACTCATCAGGTCTTAATTTGTTGTAAATACTGATGATTGCATCTTCTTTACTCTTAGTAAAATCCCTAGCAAGTGTTGCCTCTATATATTTGTACTCTTCATGTGTATCAACATCCTTGAAAAGCTTAAGTATTTCTTGATCACTTTCATATCCGAGAACTCTTAAGAATTCAGTAATGAGAACTCTTGGTCTCTTTGGAAGGATACGCATGGAAATTACATTGTATTTGTTTACCTCAATTTCATACCATGGACCTCTACCAGGCATGAGCCTTGCTTTGTGAAGTGTTCTGTAAGGAAGAGAATCCGCATCTTCAAAAAGTACACCCTCTGCTCTAACAATCTGGTGAGTTACAACTCTTCTTACACCGTTTACAACAAATGCACCATCATCTGTCATCATAGGGAGATCTGCAACAAATATTTCTTGCTCCTTTATTTCACCAGTCTTGTTGTTTAGGAGCTGTACTGTTGCATATACTGGCAATTCATATGAGAGTCCCTTTGCAATTGCCTCTTCTATACCTCTGTAAGGCTCTCCATATCTAAAAGATTTAAATTCAAGAGTCCACATCCTTTCCATAGTATCCTTAACAGGATTAATTTCTTCGAGAAGTCGCATAAAGCCATTCTCATAGAAATCCTTAAAAGAGGTCTTTTGAGCTTCAATCAGACTTGGAACTTCAAATGTGGAGGAATATCCTTTTCCGAGATTGACTCTGGAAGCTCTGTTACGCTTGGGCTCTACCATAGGACAATTATTTATAGGTTATAAATTACATGCATGCACGCGTGGGGTATACAAACCATCTCTAGAAATGGTTTTCAAAGTACAGAATCACCCCATTAATAAAAGCAAAATTAACAACTTTGGCGAGTTTAGCATATTTGTGTAATATAGTCAAAGGTTTTTAACACCTTTCCGGCCGTGTATACTGTACATAGTATATTACTGGAAATACTTTGTCAAAAAGTATATATTTCTCATATATATTAAATATATCATATACCACTATGCCCCGCAGAAAAAAGAAACAAAATATAAATATAAAAAGCTCTGAAACAAAGATTTTCTTTGGCCTGATACTCTTTGTACTTGGGGCTGCACTTTTAATAGCTCCATTTGTAAACCAACAAGCTGAAATATTTGTATATGTATCAGGTATATTAGGATGGCCATCCACACTCTGGGGAGTTGCACTCATATTAATATCTGTAAATTTACTAACAAAGAGAGGAGCAAAGAACTGGACGAAACTAACAGGTGTTGCAATGCTTGCGCTTACATTAAATATATTCTTCACATTCTGGTTGCCGAAAGAGACATTAGAGAATGAAAGTAGTTTTGAAAAAGCTGGTGGTATTTTAGGAAAAGAACTACATTTAGCGCTGAACAATACATTCGGAGATATAATAGAGTTAGTAATCTTACTAATACTCTTAATAGTTGCATTCTCCTTAATAACAGGAGTTAAACTAGAAGAAATAACGGCCTTCCTACAACAAATGTTTAGCAATATTAAACTTGGAAATCTCCAGGATAAATTACCAACTGCTGGGGGAGAAAAATTAATAATTAGTGGACTAGATGATGATGAACCACGCTTACAGAATGCCAATGTACAAACAGATGATGAGATCTCAATTGTTTCAGAAGGACATGAACAAGATCCAAATATATCAGCAAGACCTAGATTGGAGACCTCAATAAAGCCAATAGTTGCAAATACTGAAGATAGTGGACCTACCCAACCGAAATACACAAATTGGATATATCCAAAGATAGATAACCTACAGGAACCTCAGAAAGCCACACAGAATCAAGATGCATACAAGAGTGATTCACAAGTCATAGAAAGGGTATTAAAGAACTTCGGTATTGCAGCGAAGGCGGTTCAGGTTGAAATTGGACCAACAGTTGTACGATATGCACTAAGCCTTGCAGCTGATACAAGAGTTACAAAGGTAAAGAGTTTAGTAGACAACCTTGCAGTATCATTAATGATCAACAAAGAGTTAATTAGAATTGAAACCCCTATACCCGGAACATCCTTTATAGGTATAGAGATACCAAACAAGACACCTAACTTCGTATATGCGAAAGAGATGGCGAGAAAATTACTCTCTCAAGCAGACAAATATGAACTTCCAATGATTTTAGGAAAGGATATTGCAGGACAATCTGTAATTAAAGATCTTGTAAATATTCCACACCTTTTAGTAGCTGGTGCTACTGGTACAGGTAAATCTGTTGGTTTAAATGCAATACTAGGTGGATTACTTCTAACAAAAACCCCAGATGAGCTTAAATTGATAATGATTGACCCGAAAAGAGTTGAGATGACTCCATACAATGGTATTCCTCATCTGCTCATCCCTATCATCACAGATATGGAGTTAGTTGTAAATGCACTTAACTGGGCTATAGATAAAATGATGCAAAGGTATAGATTACTTGAGCAGTTAAAAGTAAAGAAGATTACCGAATACAACAAAAAGATTGGGTATACAGCAATGCCATATATAGTAATTGTTGTAGATGAGATGGCAGATTTAATGCTTGCTGCAGGAAAAGAGGTTGAACCAAAAATTCAAAGACTAGCACAAATGGGTAGAGCCGTAGGTATTCACCTAATACTAGCCACACAGAAACCAGTTGTAGATGTAATAACGGGATTAATCAAATCTAATATCCCAGGAAGAATGGCATACGCCGTAGCCTCATCAATGGATTCAAGAGTAATACTTGATGAAACAGGAGCAGATAACTTACTAGGTAATGGAGATATGCTCTTCAAGGACCAGACCATGCCAAAATCTATCAGAATACAAGGCACATACATCTCTACAGAAGACACAGAGGATATCATTAATCAAATTAAGGAGCAGGTTGCAGAAGAAGAGCCAGTATACTCAGAGGAGCTCAAAGCAGCAGTAGAAAGACCTGTTGGAGTAGCAGGAGGAGCAAGTGGAGAAAGAGAACCAGAATTTAGAGTTGCACTAGAAGTAGTAATTGCAGAAGGCAAGGCTTCAGCATCCCTTCTTCAAAGAAGATTAAGGGTTGGATACAACAAAGCATCTAGATTAATAGAGCAGCTCGAAGAGGCTGGTGCTATTAGTGCAGGACAAGAGAATAGCTCAAAACCAAGAGATGTACTTGTAAGCTCTGTTGAAGATATTTTAAAGGATGATTCAACACAATAGTTGAAGAGTTTGATATACTCAACTAGCTATGATTACAGCAGGTGAAGTATTAAAAAGCAAGAGGGAATCTCTAGGTAAGAGCCTTACAACAGTATCTACAGATACAAAGATTCAGAAAAGATTCCTAGAATATATAGAGGAGAATGAATATGACAAATTTGATTCAGAAATTTTTGCTTCAGGCTTTATAAAAATATATTCAAGATATCTTGGTCTTGATGTAGATAAACTTCTTGCCATATACAGAAGAGGTAATCTAAAAGAAGAGATAAAGAGTAACACAAAGGACAAGAAGAAAAAAAATATAAAAATAAATATCACTCCGCAGATTTTTGTAGTTGTATTACTTTCACTTTTCTTTCTATCTGTAATCGGGTATGTGGGATATCAGATATATCAATTTCAGAAACCACCACAATTAACAGTTCTCCAGCCAGAAGACGAATACAAAACAGTAGAAAATACAGTTTTAATAAAAGGTAATACAGAGTCTTCATCTACCGTTGTTATTAATGGTGATCAAATAGAAGTTGATTCACTTGGATACTTCGAAAAGGAAATAAGACTGAACCAAGGTGTAAATACAATCACTATTACCTCAAAGAAGAATTCAAACAATCAATTAGAAACAACAAAAACAATAAAGGTCATATATGAGACCCAAATAAGTGAACCTACAACGCAAGAAGATGAAAAGGTATTAGAGTACAAATTAACACTCAAGACTCTTCAATCCGCATCATGGATAAAACTCGATATCGATGGAGAGAACAAGATTTCCGAAATAATAGAACCAAATATACAGAAAGAATATGTATTTACAAAGGATTTCACCTTAATAACTGGTAAAATAAATAGTACATATGCAGAAGTAAACGGAGAAAAGGTTGAAATTAAATCAAAACAGAATACAGGCGTAGGACAGGTTACCTGTACAGTATCCAGTACAGGTCTCGAGTGCATATAAATACAGTAAAACTGATATAATATGCATATATGGATTCAAATAGAGATCAAATAGAGGAGATAAAAGCACGATTAGATGTTGTGGATGTTGTTGGGAAGTATGTGCAATTAAAACAGGCTGGAAAGAACTTTCTTGGACTTTGCCCATTTCATACAGAAAAGACTCCCTCCTTTATCGTTAGCCCAGAGATACAAAGATACAAATGCTTTGGATGTGGAGAATCAGGAGATATCTTTAACTTTGTACAAAATATAGAGCATATTGATTTCCCTGAGACGTTAGAAAAGCTTGCAAAAGAAGCAGGTGTTTTACTAATTAAAAAGAATACGAATACTAAATATGAAAGATTGCAAGATATTAACAGAAAAGCCGCAATACATTTTTACAGAAACCTCTTAAACCCAATTAACAAGCAGGCGTTAGAATATGTAAAAGGCAGAGGTATTACAGATGAAAATATAAAAGCATTCGGTATAGGCTATTCATCAGACAGTATTCCTCTTCTAAACTTTATACAAAAAGATAGTAAATATTCAAAAGAAGAGTTAATTGCTTCTGGTCTTTTTACACTTAAAGATGGAAGAGTAAAATCCAAGTTTTACAAGAGAGTTATGTTTCCAATACGATCTAGTTCTGGCAAGGTTATTGCCTTTACTGCAAGAATTTTACCTGGAAATGACTTTGGACCAAAATATATGAACTCTCCTGAAACAGAAATATATCATAAAAAAGATAATCTGTACGGACAGTATGAATCTAGACAAGAGATTCGTAAGAATGATTTAGCAATAATTTGCGAGGGTACTACAGATGTCATAGCGGCACATCAAGCAGGTATAAAGAATATCGTTGCTCCACTTGGTACTTCTCTTACTAAGGAGCAATTAGAAAAAATTTCTAAACTAAGTAAAAATATTCTCTTCCTATTCGATAGCGACAACGCAGGACAACAAGCCCTTCAACGAGCTTTCTTCCTCTCTCAAGAGTTAAATCTAACTACATTTGCTGCGAATACGCTTCCGTTTAAGGATATTGATGAGATGGTTGCTAAAGATCCAAATGCCTTTGTCAATCTTATAGCGAACAGAGTGGATACATTCACCTACCTACTAATCGAACAGGTAAAAAACAGGGATTTGAGTAAGCTGCAAGAGTATCAAAAAACTATTGAGTGGATTGAAAAAGTTCTCAAAAACGTTGTATCAGAGCCCGAATACAAATTTTATGTGGAAAAAGCTCGTCAGATAGGGAGATTTGAGATCCGTGAAAAACGCATACCAGAGGGAAAAACTAACAAAATTAGGCCAAATTCGCCAACCCATCCCATAGCGCAACAAAAAGAGTCTTTGTATTTAACAACCCTTCTATATCAAGAAGAGATAAAAATACCCAAAAACCATGAGCTAAAATTCTTTAGACAAGATGAGGATGTTTACAAAATACTCCAATATATACAAAGTGAAAAAAGTACAACAAGAACAAATATATTGGAACATTTCAAAGATAGTATTTTAAAGAATGTAATTGAGAATGCAATATTCACTTTCTCAGAACAAGAGAATACCCTAGATGATCTAGAAGATATATATGTAAATATAAGGAGAGAGTATTTCGCTAGAAAAGAAAGAGAGTATAATATCAACATCGCGATAGCAGAAGAGAAAGGAGACCAAAAAGAGAGCGAAAAACTTTTAGCTGAATATCAAAACTTAACTAAAGAAAAACAAAGATATGAACAAAATAGCAAACTATGACACATTGAGCTATGACTACAGACAGTATTGGAAAGATAGAGAGTACGAAAATAGTGCTGAAAAAATTGTATTAGAGAAACTTTTAAAAAACGAACATGGTAATTGGTTTATAGATATAGGTGGATCATATGGTAGATTGACCCCCTCCTATTACGAGAAATATAATAACTGCATAATACTGGATTACTCCCTTAAGACATTACAAAACAACTACGAATATATTAAGAACAACTTCCGAAATACAACATTAATAGCTGCAAATGCATACCATTTACCATTTAAAGACTCTACATTTGACGGAGGTTTAATGGTAAGAGTACTTCACCACATAGAGAAACCTAACGAGTACTTTACGGAAGCGTATAGAGTATTCAGGAATCAAGCTATATATATACAGGAATATGCAAACAAAAAACATTTAAAAGCGATATTTAAAGCGCTTTTTAAGCTGGATTTCTCAGTATTTAATAAAACCCCATATCAGCAACCAACGAAAGAAAACTATGAAGGAGCAAGAAAAGGTGCATATGTACCCTTCTTTAATTACCATCCAAAATGGATAAATGAAACTCTACAAAAAGAAGGATTTAAAATACTTTCAACAGTTGGATGCTCATTTTTCAGAATAAATCTACTTAAAAAGATCTTTAATACCAATATATTAATATCACTTGAAATGATTGCTCAGTCATTCTTTTCTTGGTGTAATATATCTCCAAGCATATTTGTTAAAAGTTCTGTAGAGAAGAAAAACAGTACAGATGAGTATACAAAGCTAGAAGATATTCTAAGTTGCCCAAAGTGTAAAGATGAGCTCGATATAGACAGAAATAGTGCAGTATGTAAAAACTGCAAAGAGAAGTATGAAAAGAAAGAAAATATTTGGGATTTTAGAGTATAAATGAAAGCAAAAAAATCATTAGGTCAGAATTTTTTTATAAATGAGAATCTAAGTAGATATATCCTTGACAGGATTGATAATAATAATATTGATACAGTAGTAGAGATTGGTCCTGGCTTAGGATTCTTCACGAAAAAACTTATCGAAAGATTCAAAAATATCATTGTCATTGAAAAAGACTTTGAACTTGCACAAAATCTTCAGAGAGAATATCCACAAATTACTGTAATAAATGAAGATTTTCTCGAGATTGATCTAAAAGATATAACAAAGAAGGATGTAATATATTTTGGATCTCTGCCTTACAATGTGTCAAAACCAATAATACGAAAAATTGTTACAGATTCTTCTTTTGTACATAGCGGATACTTCATTGTTCAGAAAGAAGTTGCTGAAAAATATCTTTACAGGAAACCATATAACATACTCTCTCTAACTACCAATATATATTCTAATGTAAAAAAAGAGTTTGATATTTCACCAGCATCATTCAGACCACAACCAAAAGTAACAAGTGCACTAATATCATTTACTAAAAAGGAACGATACAAGATAGATAATAAAGAATTAGAGGAATTGATAAAGAGTGCTTTTAAACAACCAAGAAAGAGTTTAAGGAACAATCTTAAAAATACAAAATACAGGGACAGAATAGATGAGTATACAGATAGAAGACCTGCAGAACTCTCTCTCGAGGAGTATATATCATTACTAGAGTAACATATCCTTTTCTCTACCAACAGATGATATAATCGACCAATGAACAGAAAAAAGATCAAGGAGAAAAAGGAAAAACAGCTTGATTTTGGGCTTAAAAATCCTCCACAAAATATATATTACAAATACAAAGATCAATATGAGCTATGGCTTTCTAAACTAGAAACTTACAAGTTTATGAAAGATATATTGATGTGGTTTATACTAGTAATAAGTATTGCGCTCATCATCACACAAGTTTATACAATACAATCTATAACTGTTCTACCAAGTACAATACCTGTGTTTAACTACTTCTTTACACTAACATTAAGACTTGCAGATTCTAATTGGATTTACGTATATCCTGCATTAAGTAGTATCGTTTTAATAATAGGACTATTCTTTACAAATAAGTATTATCACACAGAAAGAGAGCTGTCTAGAATACTCTTAGTATCTATCCTACTTGTCACACTCTCTCTCTCCTTCATATTATTAAAAATAGTTTACACATTCTAAAATATGGACAATTCAATACCAACAACACTTTTAGAAAAGTTACTAAGTATGAATACTTGGTCTACATCTACAGCATATGATAAATATCTTAGCTATTGGCCAATCTTTGTACTTGGTATTGTAATATCACTTTTAATAACACCAATTGCTGGATATATAGCTAATAAATTTAGACTTACATATAAACCAGGAAGTGGAAAAAATGGAAAAGATTTCGATAATCCAGATAAAGCAGTACATAAGGTTGAAACTCCAGCCCTTGGAGGACTATCCGTTACAATACCAATCTTAGTTGCAATCGCAATATTTTTTAGATTAGACCCAACGACAATACCAATACTTCTAGCATTAGGAATATTAGTAACTGGAAGTGTATTAGATGACATATTTACACTCTCAGCAAAAGTACAACTAGGATATCAGATATTAGCAGCAAGTATAATTGCCATTTCCATACTAGATCTATCGAATGTAAGCTTCTTTGGGAATGATTTTTTCAATCTAACAACATATACATGGAGTACACAGATACTCTCAATTCCACTCTCTTTTGCATTCCCAGGGGATTTAATATTAATTGCATGGATAATACTTTGTATTAACTCTGTAAAATGGGTAGGAGGCTCTCCTGGCTTAGTAGAATCATACTCCCTTGTAATATTTTTCTTACTCTTTATTATCTCTGTAAGAACATTTTCAATCTTCTCTTCTACAGCAAGTATCCTCATTGCAGGGACACTAATACCTCTTCTTTACTTTGCATACCCTTCTCCAAAGATTATGTCAGGCTCAAGTGGAAAGACAGTATATGGTTTTCTAATTAGTATCCTTGCACTCACCGCAGGTCTGAAATTCTCTGTAACTATCATGCTACTTGCTATCCCATTACTTGATGCAATCTTTGTTCTTGTATACAGAGCAATTAAATACAAGCCAAAGAATCCAATTGAATTAATGCGTATAAATGATACCTCTCATCTCCATCATAGACTCTTACAACTAAATCTCACAGACAAGCAAATTTTACTAATTGAAACATCAATATCATTAGTTATAGGATCAATCGCAATATTAACTGCAGGAGCTATTAGATTTTTTGTAATAATATTCGGAATTGCATTTGTACTTGCTTTCATCGTCTTTATCAACTACAGAGCGAACAAGAAAGATGACAGCAAGAAGGGTTCTCCAGAATCTAGATACTCTTACTAATCCTTTTGTAGACAAATACAGAGTGCTCTCATATAATGAATGCATATGAAAAAATGGAAATCTGCCCTCATATTAATAGTCATTGTTCTCTTTTTGTCGATTATATTCTTCTTTGTTCAACCAGAAGATATACTCAAACAAATACCAATCATTAGGAACCTTTATCAAAATACAACATTAGAAATTACAACCCCATACGGTAGAGCAAAAGTATTGATAGATGGAAAAGAGTACGGAGAAACACCTTCAGATATACAAAGCCTTGTTGCAGGAGAGTATGACGTAGAGCTTCAGAGAGTATCCAATAAGGACAACTTCTATATATCTCATAAGTTTCCAGTTGTATTAACAAAAAATACAACAACTAGAATAAATATGGAAATAGGACCAGAAAATGTATTACACGGCACAGTCCTTTACTACACAGAAGATAGTAACTCCATCTCCAACAAAGGAAAGATAACAATTACTGATAATGCAGTTAATACAAAAGTATATATGAACTCTGAGTTCTTAAAATCATCACCTATCACGAATTTGGAACTTAACGAAGGTGAATATGAGATCTTACTTCAAGCAGAAGGGTATGAAAATCTCGAATTACCAATCATTGTAAGGAATGGGTATATACTAAACGTTAAAGGATATTTAATGCCAATACCAGTAACTTTTGATAGTGCAAAAGATGAGTAATACAGATTTAACAAAAATAAAAGGGCAAACACCACTATCTATAATTGTTCATGGAGGTGACTATACAGGATATTTACTTTCTAAAACTCTTCTTGAGCAAGGTAGTCAAGTTGTAATAATAGATAGATATACATCACAATCAAAACAGTATTTTTCTGAATTGAGAAAAAGTGGAAAAGTAAGCTTTATCGATTTTAAAGGCATAAAGAATTTCTATGAGAAGATTGCTCGTATAGATTACCTCTTTTACCTTCTTGGAGAGAAGCTTGAAAAAGACACAAATATTGATAGTAAAGACTTTTTACAAGAGTCTGGATACCTAGGTTTAAGTTTGGAATCTGCACAGAAATTTAAAGCTAAAATATCCATAGTAACATCCCTTAGACTAAATAGAGAACTCTCAAACCGGATTAACAATGAAAAGACTGGTAAATCAACACCTTACTCACCACTTGAACTACAACGATACGCAGAGAACTCTACTGCAGAGTTTGTAGATAAAAGTAAAGGTAATATTAGAATCTTAAGATTAGGAACAGTAATAGGAAAAGGTATTACAAAAGTAACCGATAGAACATTAGATAGGCTTTTTACAGATGCAACACAGAAACCACAAATAGAAATACAGGGGGAAGGATTAGAAATTCATAATTTAATACATGAGACAGATGCTACATACGGTATATTAAAACTTACATTTGATGATAATACAAAGGGAGAAGTGATATCTCTTTGTAATAAGAATGACTACACAACTCTCTCTCTTTCATACAAACTTCTAGAACTAGATGTTGAATCGAAAGCGATTAAGTTTACAGAATCAGAAGATGATAAATATGTACTCCAAGATCTCTATGTACCAGCACCAAATGCATCACAATTCTCATGGAAACAGAATGTATCTCTAGAAGAAGCAATTGTAGAACAGATAAAATCATATTATGAAAGATCTGATAAGAAGTGGGATTTAGGTAACAGTGTTACATCAAAGAGAAAGGGTAGTGAAGATATTTCAAATGTATCTAAAACAAAATTAGGTCTTTTTGTTCAAAAAATACTCTCTCCCTTTAAGAGTATATTTAATACAGAAAAACTCTTTAGTGAAATCAGCTATTGGAAAATAATAAAATATCTTTCAATTTTAATACTCTCCATCCTAGGAATATACTACCTGCTATCTCCAATACTTGGGATATCTTTAGGTACATACTTAATATATTCAGAAACAGACAAACTAAAACAGTCTTTTGCGTCATTCGATTTTGATTCAGTAAGTAAAGACTCCATAAATATATATACAAATCTAAAGAGAGTAGAGAATAATGTCTCTAGACTCTCATGGCTATTCACACTGACAAATAACAGGAATCTTTACAATGATACAACACAGATACTTCAGGGCTCAGGGTATGCACTTGATAGTATGCAAGATCTTGCGGTTGGTCTTAGACCTCTTGGAGAGTACATTAAAGATTTTAAACCTGCGGTTGGGTTTGGAAATGGAGAAGTTGCTACGACAGTCGAATACAGGGAGTATTTACTTGCAATTGATGATAATAGATACAACATTCAAGAGGGTATATACAAAATGAGTTTAGCTCAAAACTTGATAAGTACAGTTAATACAAAAAATTTCCCAACATACCTCCAAGAACCTATTCTTGATTACAAAGAATTTATCAATGATATTCATAATACAGTTATACCACTTGAAAAAGTTTCGCAATTCTTACCAGATTTACTAGGTGTAAATGAAAGGAAAAGATATGTGGTACTACTACAGAATGATGGAGAAATAAGGAGTACAGGAGGATGGATATCAAGTTATGCAATACTTTCAATTGAGGGTGGACAAATCAGAGAACTTTATGTTGATGATATATACAATGCAGAAGGAACACTTAAAGTAAAAGGTGATACATACAGGACACCGATATCAATGGTAAAGGCACTAGGTAACACCCCTTATTCATTCTCTTTGGTAAACTGGGATCCTAATCTAGATACAGTTATGACTAATACAGAACAGTTTGTATATGATCTTGGGAAAGGAAATAAGATAGATGGTGTAATTACAATAGATACTGTATTTCTACAGAAACTTTTAGATAAGTGGGGAGGTATTGAGGTTCCAGGAGAGTCAGAGATTATTACATCTTCTAATCTGTACTCAAAGATATTCGAGATGCATGAAGAATTTACACCTGGTTCATCAAGGAAATCTACATTCCTTGCATCACTTGCAGATAGAGCCGTAACGAAGATACTCTCCTCCGATTTCAATGGATACAAAGAGATCTCAGATGTAATATCTCAATCATTAGAAGAGAAACATTTACAAGCGACATTTAAGAATACATTAGCAAAATCATACTTTGATGAAAGTAACTGGGACGGTAACATGGATAGTAAATACCTATCAGCACCAATAGATATTGATTGGAACTGGGGTGGAAACAAATCAAACCTATACATTAAGAAAAACCATACATTAGAAATAAATGTAAAGGATGAGAACACAATAGAATACAAATATCAGATAGCAATAGAGAATAATTCAACATCTAATACATACCCAGAAGGGGATTATATTAACTACATTAGAATATTTATGCCAGTAGATGTAACCCCGTTAAGTATCTTAGGCGTAAAGGATAATAAATATGATGTATACAACGAAGGGGGATATAAAATTATAGGAGGTTGGTTTAATATACCTGCAGGTGAAAATAAGACATTAGAGATATCATATAGATTAACAAATACTGAAAACGAATCTTTCCCATTACAGAAAGATGATACCCATTACAGTATGGATATCAATATATATAAACAACCAGGGAGTAGAAAAGATGCATACAATTTAAATGTTACATACCCAGAGACATGGGAAATAGAACAGAACGAAGGAATGACAAAAATAGGCAACCAGCTAAACAGAAGATTCGAATTAGCTACAGATGAGAATTTCAATATATCGTGGCAAAGATAATTAAATAACTATTGTATCCTTACTCTTAAGATACATATATATATCTAATATCTCTTCTAGTGAAGTTTCATTCATATTTGCAAATTCAGCAATCTCACTTACATCTAAATCTGTATTAACTGGCATTCTATTACTAATACCCATAGGTTTAATAAAAGTTGCAATATGGTTAGACTTACAATTATCGCATGAGAAGTGTATAATACTCGAGATATTGTTATCTTGAATTATATCTAAGTTATCTGCAGTATAGGGGGTACCGCATTTATCACAAAACTTCGCAATGACATCTATAAAAAATTGTTTTCTTTCGTCTAAATTGTCTTTTTTAATTACTTTCTTCATATATTAAATTATACCATATATATAAATGGCAAAAACTTCTCAAAAAGCTATAAATATCAAAGATTTAATACAAAAAGGTAAAATACAAGGATTCTTAAGTCAAGAGGATATCTTAGACGTATTTCCTACAATAGAGGAGGATGTTGTACTACTTGATGAGATATTTAAGGAGTTACAGGTAAATGATATAGAGGTATTAGAACCAGAGGAGAATCATGTAAAGAATTCGGAGGAAATGACATTAGAGAAGAAGATTCGAATACTTAAAACTATTCAGTCAACAATATCCACAGATGCAATAAGATCTTACCTATACGAGATAGGAAAGATTCCTCTACTTACAGCAGATGAAGAGGTAATACTTGCCAAAAGGATAGAGAATGGAGATCAAGAAGCTGCTCAGTTACTCATTACAGCAAACTTAAGGTTGGTTGTAAGTATTGCGAAGAAATATAGTAAGAGTGGATTAGAGCTACTTGATTTAATACAAGAAGGAAATATTGGGTTAATGAGAGCTGTTGAGAAATTTGATTATCACAAGGGTTTCAAATTCTCTACATATGCAACATGGTGGATTAGACAAGCAATTACGAGAGCTATTGCAGATCAAGCTAGGACTATTCGTGTACCAGTACATATGATTGAAACTATAAACAAGTTTAACAAAGTAAACAGTATACTCACTACTAAGCTTGGTAGACAACCAACAGATGAAGAAATTGCGAAAGAAATGGATATTGAATTAGAAAAAGTTTCTGAAATTAGAAAGATAAAACAAAACCCTTCTTCACTCGCAACTCCAATAGGGGATGAAAAAGATAGTAAATTACAAGATATCCTACCAGATGAATGGTCACAGAGTCCTGAAGACTTTGCAACATCGGAATATCTTAAGAATCAGCTTAAGGATATACTCGACTCCCTACAAGATAGAGAAAGAAGAGTACTTTCATTAAGATTTGGACTTGATGATGGTGTAACAAGAACATTGGAAGAGGTCGGAAGAGAGTTCGGAGTTACAAGAGAAAGAATAAGACAGATAGAGGCAAAGGCATTAAAAAAGCTAAAAGATAAATCATCAGAGAAAAGATTAGATGATTACATCAATCTCTCTAGATAGAAATACTAATTCTGACTAGTTAAATCAAAAAATTCTGAAGGAAGAACAGGGAAACTACTCTTCGTTCTTTCTGATATTTTATCCAATGTTGCTGTATCAAAATTTTTACTTAATGGCTTTGTATATGTGGCCGCATTGGGATTTACCTCAGAAAACACCCTATTAGAAACAAGTTGAAGACCACCCCATATGATTGCTATGACAAGAAGGAGAACAATTCCAACTATATATTTTTTTAATATTTCCATATACTTTAATCGTAAAATTTAGGATTATCAGGTATATGATAGATCCTTAATGTTAAAGAATATCTCGTATTACCTGCATCATCAGCATCTTCTCCGTATGAGAGAGATTCAATTACAGGATACATTGGCATGGCTTCTAAATCTCTTAACAGTGTAATAAGGTAAACCTTCTTTCCACTAACAGACATCCTAACAGACCAAGGTTTAAGAGAAAGAGTATTGATCTTATATGTCTCTCTGTCATATTCAGAAAATGAAATAGTATTAAGAACAAAGTTATTTCTTGCAATAACAGCATCTATATTTGATAAAAAGAGACTAAAATTCCCAGTTGAGGGGAAAAGCAAAGAAAGATCTTTAAATTCACTACTCTTTTCAATATATTCAGCATCAAGAGAAGAAAGAGCTGATAATTTATCCTCAAGTGCTTTTTGAGTTACCTCCTTACTCTTTATCTCCTTATTTATCTGGAATATTGCACTTACAGTAGGAATAATTGCAAATACTAACAAGAGAATTGCAATTACGTATGTTAAACCAATAAAAACATTATCCACCTGCTTAGATGGAGCCTTTTTTATTAAATTTGCTATTTCAAATCTTCTACTTTCTTCTGCCATAACTACAAAGCATCTTGATTAATTAAGAATGAGACATTAACTTCAAGTTCATCACCAGCCTTATTTATATTAAACTTTACATCAGAGTAATATGAATTATTTTTCAATGAATCTTCATAGTCTTTTAGAGCATTAAGATTTGGAGTAGAAAGTGCAAGACTCGCCCTTGTACCATTAAAAGAAAAACTCTGAATATTTAGAGTAATAGGAATATTACTAAGAATCTCTGATATGACACTTGAGTTTAATTGCTGACCACTTTCTATTTTTTTAAGATCAACTAAGAGATTCTGTAAATTCCCATATCTTACAGAACTCTGCCTCCAAGCATCATTTTCAAGTACAGCAATCTGAGCATTAACCTCTTCTGTGAGATCATTACTTCTTTCATCCATGAAAAACCTCGCTCCAAAAGCAACAAGTACAATCAGCTCAACAATAATAAGAAGGTTCTTTCCAACAGTTCCAATCCAAACAAAAGCACCAGTAAGCATTTCAGACTCCTTATTTATTGGGTCTAAAAAGTTTATTGATTTTGCATCAGGAATCTTCCTAAATATTTGGGCAGCCATTTGTATCTACAGTATATATTGTTTATATCTTGTTGAAAAGGATCACACTTTCACTTTTCTCTAGTGCAACCTTCGCTCTTAAACAGCTGACTGGGATAATAGGGGTATATAGATTTATTATTGTTTTTAATAGATAACTAAGATTGTTAAGAGTTAATTCACTACTATCAATATCTGAACTCCATGGTTGCCTTTCAGTAATATACTTATTTCCCCAATCTGCAAGTTCATCAATCTTATCAGCTGCAGATGCAATTTCGTAATCTTCATATAGACTTTCTACTTCTCTCCTTATGCTATCAACCTTCTTTTTAAACTCCATCTCTATACTGCTCTCGTCATTAATCTTAATCCCTTTACTATTTGCAAGATGTATTACTCTGTTAAGAAGATTTCCGAAGTTGTTAGCTAATCTAGAGTTATACATATTGATTAAATCTCCCTCCTTGTATGAAGAGTCTGAGTAGGTAGAGATACCTGTTAAAAGATAGAAACGAACAACTTCTGCTCCAAACTTCTTCTCCTGATCAAAAGGTGAGATAACATTACCCTTACTCTTTGCCATCTTGGTACCATCAGGACCAAGTATCATACCGTGTTCAAGTAATTTAGAGCTATGCTCTAAACCTGCAGAGGCTAACATACCTTGCCATATTGCACCCTGAAATCTTAAGTTGTCTGGACCAAATAACTGTATACCTGGCCACCACTGAGAGAGCTTCTCCTCATCACTCCCAAATCCTACTGCAATAACATAGTTTGTAAGAGCATCGAACCACACATAGAATACCTGAGTTGGATCATCTGGTACTTCAATACCCCAAGGTAGATTCTCTCTAAGTCTCGAGATACTAATATCCTCAATCTCATTTATTATCTGTTTTAATTCCTCTAATTTTCTCTCCGGTTTCAATATGCTTGGATTACTATCTAACCAGTTAAGTAAATGCTCCTTGTATGCACTTAGTTTAAAAAAATAGTTTTCCTCTTCCTTTTCTTCGGGTACAGTACCATGATCTGGACATTTACCATCTACAAGTTCCTTTTCTGTTAAGAATCTTTCACATCCAACACAGTATAGACCCTTATATTTCTTCTTATATATATCCCCATTGTCTAGGCATCTTTTCCAAAATTCTTGGGCGGCGATATGATGATTCTTATCAGATGTTCTATAGAAATTGTCATACTCTACAAAAAAGCGCTCACAAAAGTCCTTAAATCTTTTAGCATATTTATCAACAAACTCCTTCATTTCTATACCTTCTTCTGTAGCCTTTCTATATATCTTTAATCCATGTTCGTCTGTACCGACATTGAAGAATACATTTTCATTACCTAATTTAGCTCTAAAATATCTTGAGATTGCATCTGCTTGAACAAATTCCAATGCATGACCGATATGTGGTTCTGCATTTACATAGGGTAGTGTTGTTGTTATATATAGCTTGTTATTCATAGTCTGTATTATATCATCATTAAATCGTTTTTATATATATCAATATCAAACTATCTGGTATATTAATTATCTGTTTTCAAAAACAGATTTTTAATGCATTATTTCAGTGGAGGTGGATCATGTCTAAATCTGATAGCTCTGGTAGTGAGAAAGCTGTAGGTCCTTCGAAATCCGCAAGAAAAGGAGAAGAGAAGAAGAGACAAAAGCCAACAGCAAAAAACAGAAATTGGGGACACCATTAGAAGGAGGTGATCCAAACTCTAAGTGCTACTTCATTTCAGATTCATAGATCTGTAGCACTTAATGGAGAGAGCCCATACATTACGATTTCAATATCGCGGACTCTCTCCATTGTTTTCCCTTTATGAAATCTGTTTACCCATCAATATCCCATCTGCAAGACCAAGCGATACGAGCTCTTGCCATACAGACTCTGTAACAAATGGTATGAATGGGTGCATTATCTTAAGATTTTCCTTAAGAATATGTAAAAGCTCTGCTAGTTTATTAATTCTTTCATTAGAACCTATTTCTAGGTCTTTAATTTCTTCCTTAATCTCTTCTATCCAAATGTCACACAACTGATGCCAGAAGAATTCTCTAATCGCTTCTGCACCAAGATTAAATTGGTACCTATCTATATATTTACAAACCTTTTCTATATGCTCCTGTGTACTTTTTATCCTAGGTAAAGACTCATCAACAACATACTTAGTAACCATATCTAATTCTGAATCATCGATGTTCATCATTATGAATCTTGAAGCATTCCATATTTTGTTAACAAAATTCCTATTTCCCTTTATCTTTTCCTCCCTAACTGGAGTATTTGAACCAGGAAGAGAGTCACTGTAATACCAGAGTCTTAGTGCATCTGCACCATACTTCTCTATAACTTCCTTTGGTTCTACACCATTACCCTTGGATTTAGACATCTTAGAGCCATCAGCTGCAAGTATCATACCGTGTAAAAAGACAGTACTAAATGGAGTCTTACCAGTTCTATATATACCTAACATCATCATTCTCGCTACCCACCAGAAAAGAATATCTCTTGCAGTCTCCATAACCTGAGTAGGGTAGAACTTTGCATAGTCTTCTCCATCTGGCCCACCAAGCGTAGAGAACGGCCATTGACCAGAACTAAACCATGTATCAAACATATCTGTCTCTTCCTCCCATACTCCTTCTTGAGGCATATTCTCTCCGAGTGCTATCTCACCAGTACCGTTTGCAACTAGACCTGTTTCTTTTTCATAGTCAATTACAGTCTTCCCTTCATTTTCTCTTAACCAATCATGTAACTGTTTACTTCCGCTATACCAAACAGGTATTCTCTGCCCCCACCAAAGCTGTCTTGATATACACCAAGGTTGGATATTTTCAAAAAAGAATTCTAATGCTTTCTGTTGCCCAGAAGGAATTACCTTTGTAGAACCACTCTTTAAAGCATCTAATGCTTTTTTAGCAAGAGGATTGGTATTTACATACCACTGGTTAGATATAATTGGCTCTATTGGTGTCTTACATCTTTCACAGATACTTACATCATGTTTAATATTCTCTATTTTAACAAGAAGACCCATTTCATCGAGTTCTTTTACTAATGCCTTTGAGCATTCCACAGTCTCCATTCCTATGAATCTCTCTGGAATATCACCAGACATTTTCCCCTCTTCATTTATCACATTGATAATATTAAGATTGTGTCTTTTACCTATTTCAAAATCTACATGTGAATGAGCAGGCGTTACTTTAAGAGCGCCTGTTCCTAATTCTATATCTATTTCTCTATCTGCAATTATTGGTATTTCCCTATTCGCTATTGGGAGTAGAACTTTTTTACCTATAAATTCCTTGTATCTTTCATCTTCAGGATTAACAGCAACAGCAGTATCTCCTAACATAGTTTCAGGTCTAGTTGTAGCGATTGTAATACCCTTTGATCCGAACTTTTTACTATCCTGTTCATCAACAAATGGATATATTATATATGCAAATATCCCTCTTCTTTCCTCATGCTCAGTATCTATATCTGCTAGAGCAGTTTTACAGTTAGGGCACTGATTTATTATCCTTTTATCCCTATATATGAGGCCATCTTCATACATACGGTAGAATGTCTCATATATTATCTTTGTAAGCTTAGGATCAAGAGTAAATAGCTCCCTGTTATAGTCTGCACTTAAACCAATATTTTTCTCTTGCTCTCTTGCATTTGAGGCGTTACGCATAGAGAATTCATAGCACTGCTTGTAGAACTCATCCCTTCCCATCTCCCATTTATCAATTCCTTTCTCTTTTAGTATCTTTGTGAAAGATGTCTCAGTTTGTATACCCGCATGGTCTTTACCAGGGAGAAGAAGAGTGGGGTGTCCTGTCATCCTATTGTATCTACCCATTGCATCTTGAAATGAGTATCCACACATATGCCCTATATGTAGATTCGCATTTGCATTAGGAGGTGGTAATACAATAGTGAAAGGTGCTTTTACTTCGCGACCGCTTTCCGTAAGCATCTTCTCTATCTCTTCTGGAGTAGTCAGCCTTGAATCTTCCCACATCTTGTAGATGTTTTTTTCTTTTGTATTTGATTCAAATGCTTTAGGTATTTCTCTCACTTTCATCTTTCCTCCTTATATATTTACTCAGACAGTAATTTCAACGTTTCCCGTAAGCTTTGTAGATGCATAGTTCTTGATATCCTAATGCCAATAGTTAGAAGTGAAGCCTCAGATGAACCTCGAGACCTCTCCATTTCATCAATTCTACTTTCAAGGAAATTAATAGCGCTCACTCGCAATGCTCTTCGTTTTGCATCATCAAAAGATTCCTTAGCTTCTCTATACCTTTCTCGATATGTGATAGAGGGTAATGTAATATCAATACTTGGCTCATCAAGAAGTCTTGGATCTTCTTCAATTACCTCGGCATATGTATTCAATTTCTCAGGGCTAAGTGGATTACCCTCGTCTAAGGTCTCTTTAAGTTCGTTTACCATCTCTTCATAGTCCTCTGTGCTTGTCTGTATCTGTTCTAACATGTATATAGTTGTAATATATTAAATAGAAAAGCCCTCACATTAAAGTATATCCTACCATAGATACTCTCTAATGTAAGGGCGATTTACGCGATACCACCTTACTTCCCTAATATAGTATTAGGCTCATTACCCATTTTACAGTTGGGGTTCTGCGGATTCTACTTTCATTTTGATTTCTTTCCGTGTCTCCAAGGTGACTAACCTTGTATTAGCGACCCCCAATTATACCATTGCAAAATATATATACAAAGTAGTTTTGTTTAGATATGATATAATCTTTGAGTTATGAATAGATTTTTTAAAAATATGGAACTAAGACTTTGTACACTTTCAGGAACGGAAGAGGTAGGTAGAAACTGTAATTTTCTTGAATTCGGAGATGAGATAATTGTCATAGATGCTGGGTACTCATTCCCAGGACAAGAGATGTATGGTATCGATTACATGATACCTAATTTCAAGTACTTAACAAAAAACAAAAAGAAGGTAAAAGGGATATTAATCACACATGGTCATTTAGATCATACTGGCTCTCTTAGATGGTTACTACCTGCACTAGACTTTCCTCCTGTATACGCTGGAGCTTTTGCGAAAGCATTAATAGAGGACAAATTAGAGGAACACAACTTAAAGAAGAGGACAAAGATATTTGGTGTTACAAGACATACAACAATGAATATAGGGAGAAATTTCAAGGCAACCTTCATTGGTATCAATCACAGTATCCCAGATGCATTTAGTATCTTTGTACAGACACCTAAAGGTAATGTCTTTTTCTCTGGTGACTACAAAATTGATACACAGCCAACAAGTGAGTTAGAGGCTGACTATGAGAAATTAAAATCACTTAGAGGTAGGGTTGACCTTGCATTAATGGAGAGTACAAATGCTAGCAAACCTGGTAAAGCTCCCTCTGAAACAGAGGTCTACGGTAACTTAGAAAAAGTTATAAATGGTACACAGGGTAGAGTAATTGTTGCTGCCTTCGCGTCTCTTCTTACAAGACTTCACTCACTCTTTGAGATTGCAAAAAGAACAAACAGAAAGATTGTAATATCAGGAAGAAGTTTAGAACAAACGATATCAATAGCACATAACCAAGGATACATACACATTCCAGAAAATATGATTATAAAGGAAAGAGATATACCAAAGTTCAGCGACAATCAGTTGATGATTCTTTGTACAGGTAGCCAGGCAGAGAGATTTGCAGCATTAAACAGAATCTCTCTAAATGAACATAAGTTCGTAAAGATAAAGAAGGGAGACCTTGTACTTATGTCTTCTTCGGAGATTCCTGAAAACGTCTCTAATATCGAGAAAATGACTGATAGATTGATTGGCCTAGGTGCAGATCTTGTAAAAGATAGTATAGAAACAAAAATCCATTCTACTGGACACGGTAATCAGGAAGATATGAAGATTATGCACGATCTTGTTAGACCTAAAAAAGTTATGCCTATACACGGACCTCTAACTTTTAGATACTTTAACAAGAAGAATTACATTGATTGGGGAATGAAAGAGGAAGATGTTTTACTCACTGGAGATGGGCAGGTATGGGTATACAATGGAAGGACATGGAACAGAACAAGACCTGTAGAATCTAAACCAATATTGATAGATGGTCTTGGAGTAGGAGATACAGGAGATGTTGTACTTAAGGATAGGCAGCAATTGGCAGAGTACGGTATGTTTGTTGTAATACTAAATCTTAGTAAGAAAAGTAAGGCTATGATTAGTAGGCCACAATTTGTATCTAGAGGTTTTGTATATATGAAGACTTCAAAAGAGATGCTTAGTGAGATTCAAACTATGATTAATGATACTCATAGGGATTGGTTACAGAAAGCACATAGGAGTAAAAAGTTTGAGATAAAGGAGCTTAAAGAAAGTATAGAGAAAACATTGAGCAAGTATATTTACAAAAAGACAGAGAGGGAACCCATTATATTGGTGGTTGTGATATAATTTCACAAGATGATTAAACTGCCATTTACGAAATCTCAAATAAACCTTTTAGACGGTAAGAATTCCGTTGTAGCACTTGATATTGGTACCGAAAGTGTTAAGAGTTTGCTCTTCACTATGGACGAGGGAGGAGTATATGTAAATAGAGTGTCTAGAATTCAGCAGCAACAACATGCGATGAGGAGTGGGATAATCACCAACCTTGATACAGTTCTAGAAAACTGCAGGCTTTCTCTTACAGAACTTTTTAGTACATTAAAAGAGGAAGAGTATCCAAAGAAAGTGATAATGGGTATTGCTGGTGAATATATACAGGGTGTATCAATTGTTGTTAACTATCACAGAGAAGAGAATTTCGAAAAAGAGGTTACAAAAAAGGAACAGGAGAGAATAATATCACAGGTAAAAGGGCAGATTATCGTTGATGGGAAAGGGGATTTAAGTCAGAGAACAGGACTTCGCAATGAGGATATTGAGATATTACATATTACTCCAACAGGTTTAGAAATAGGAGGTATGCCTGTAAATACATTAATTGGATATAAAGGTAGAGATGTAAGATTACATTTCTATGCATCTTTTGCTCCAAAGACGTACACTGAAGCATTAAAAAAAGTTGCTAATTCTCTTGATCTTGAGGTTATCAGTATTGTTTCTCAACCATTCGCAGTAGCCAGAGCTCACTCTGGTATAGAGAATCCTACATTCTCTGCAATATTCTTAGATATTGGTGGCGGTACAACAGATGTTGCAGTTGTAAAGGATGGAAATATTGTAGAGACACAGATGTTTGCATTCGGTGGGAGGGTATTTACAAAAGAATTGGCAAATTTAACAGATTCAGATTTTAGACATGCAGAAGAAAGAAAGAAGAAATATGCAAACAAAGAGTTAACAAAGGAGGTTTCGAGAAAGGTTCAGAAGGTTATGTATTCTACAGCAAATCTTTGGATGAGAACACTTAAGGTTGCATTGGAGAGTGCTGAGGATGTAGAGGTATTTCCTTCTCAAATATATCTCTGTGGCGGGGGTTCTTTACTGCCTGATATAAAAGAGGTTATGTTGGAATTTCCATGGAAGAAGTTTTTACCTTTTGCTGTTGTTCCAAAAATTGAAATGTTTACACCTAGTCAACTGAAGGGGGTGAGAGACAATAGTGGACAGCTACAGAATGTATACGATATTACACCTGCTTCATTAGCAAAGTTTGTATATGATATGGAAATTGATAGATTAAAATATGATATAAATTGGGAAGCTTAAATCTCATGGCAAAAGAAAACAATGTAAAAAAGATAGTCGTTGAAAGCTCTCATGAATTAACAGATGTTGTTCGTGAGATTCATGCTGCCAAAGAGGATAGGGTCGTACTTACATTTACAGATCACTCTGATTTGCTAATTAGTCCTGTCAATTTAAAAGTTTTAAAAGAGGTTGCAAAAAAAGGAAACAAACTCCTTATTTCACAAATAATTCAAAATCCTACAGGTGTTAGGAATAGCATATTAGCTGGTATTAAGGTTGTTGAGACACCATCTCTTCCAACTGAAGATGATTGGACAGAGGTGGAAAAAGAGAATGAACTAAAGAGCAAAGAGGGTAGACATACGAATCCTCCTGTTGCAGAAGAACCAATAAAGAAATCCACTTTTGAAGAGAGGGTTGATAGTGCTATTAGTAAATCAAGAGAAGAGAGATATGTTCCAAAGAAGGTTCAAAATGACCCATCCTTTATTTCAATAGATGAGGATTTGCCTGTACATCAAGAGAATGATATCGCAGGTAGAGATTTTTCTTCTATACAAAGAGATGTACCTACCGTAGATAGAAGGATGAAGAATTCTACGCCTAGAGAGGGTCTATTCTCTAAATTAAAAAACTTTAATTTTAAGAGTAAGAAAGCAGTAAGAATTTTTGTAATTGCACTCATAGCACTTATTGTTCTTCCTGTTGCTGGATTTGCAGTGTATAACCAGATGGCACCAATAGCAAAGGTTAGAATATTTGTTGAGGCTAAGAGTGTAGATATAGAGAGAACTTTTACCGGTGATCCTAATATAAAAGAGATTGATTTTGATAATTTAAGAATCCCTATTAAGACAGAGGAGATTTCTGAATCTCTTTCAGATACGGTTACTCCAACAGGAAAAGCATATAAAGGGGAAAAGGCACAAGGCTCTATTACAATTACATACTGGAAGGGAACTTCATGTTCAGATGCAACACCAAAAGCAACTTTAGGTGCTGGACATACTCTTACAACAGGTAATAAGTCATACAAAACTACTTCTGCTGTAGAGATTACATGTAATAGTATGGCAACATTAAATGTTGTTGCTGCTGATATTGGTGAAGAATTTAATATAGCTGCTAGCCAACCTTTCTCAGTTGCTGGGTATGGGTCAAGTGAGGTATACGGTTTAAATTCTGCAGCATTTACTGGTGGTTCTAAGCAGGAATATACAGTTCTTTCTCAACAGGATGTAGATAGTGCAATAGAGAGGATTAGTAGTACTTCTATAGAAGAGATCAAATCTGATCTAAGAGACAGTGATACTAATTGGGAGATAATAGAGAATAGTATAAAGAGTGAGGTTGATAAATCTAGTATTAAGACTGATAAAAAAGTGGGAGAAGAGGCTTCTGTTGTTAATTTGGATATTACAATTAAAGGTACTGCTACATATTACTCAACAAAGAACTTAAATGAGGGATTAACAGATCTTTTAAGACAGGAGGCACAGGAGAAAGATTTGTTTAAAAATGATAGTGGTTTGGAATTAGCTCTAGGAGATAGTATCGAGAAAAAGCTAACTGTTAATGATGCTGTTAAGGACAAGGTAGAGATTAAACTTGAGGCTAAATCCTCTGTAAGACCAAAGATAAACAAGGGTGATATTGAGAGTAAATTACAGGGTATGAGCTGGAAAGAGGGCAATGAATATTCACAGAGCTTGGTCTTCTCTGACCAGAAGACAGAGGTTGAATTCATTCCTTCTGGTTATCCTGAATTCTTAAAGAGATTTCCTAATCGTAGGGGTGGGGTACTTGTATCAGTAGTAGAGATTGAAATCAAGGAATAAAGGCTTTCTTTTAAATCAAAATACTGATAGAATTGCGTGTTTATGTGCCCGTAGCTCAATAGGATAGAGCAATTGCCTTCTAAGCAGTAGGTTGTCGGTTCGATTCCGGCCGGGCACGCCAGTTTGGGAGAGATGCCTGAGTGGTCGAAAGGACACGCTTGGAGAGCGTGCGTATACGAAAGTGTACCATGGGTTCGAATCCCATTCTCTCCGTTTTATCACCTTTTAATACTTCATATATATATTTATTCAGATACTATAAGCTGAGAGAGGGAATGAGGTATAAGATTTCTGGTGATATAATAGGCAATGCTAGATGTAATTGGTATTTTGTACTTAACACTTTCAACTTTATATTTACTTGGTAGTTTCCCTATCCATATTTTTGAATTTATGGATTTAAGAGTAGGGTATGCGATTAGTGACTATGCACATGTATTTGAAGTTGGAGGATATTTTAGTTTCTCCACTATTGTTGCAGGGCTACTGTGTGGTTTAGATGCTATTACAAATCCAAAATACAAAAGGGTAAAGAAGTGGATATACAATTTACATGCAGTTAGTGCTTTTTCAATAATAGGGGTAGGGTTATTTCCTCTAACTGGAGCGGTTATAGATCTTAATAGGGTTATTCATTGGATTTCAGCCATTACATTCTTTTTAGTATATCCTTTAGTAAGACTATTCATATTGAAAACATTCAGCAGGAAGAACTTCTATAAAGTGGGGAGTGTATATCTTGGCTTAAACATCTTTGCCTTAGCGACATACATATACGGTGATTTAAAATATGTAGCATATCCTGAATATTTAATGTGGTTAGCATTAATGATCTCCATTATTCTAAGTCAGATAGTAATATCAGGAAGGAAAAAAGGATAGCGTTTCCTTGTGGTAGAGAAAATAGATAGTGGTCAAATATTCCAATTACTATAATACTGATTAGTACTAATACTCTTACAGTATTTAGCTTTAATCCTCGTATGAAGAACCTATACATTACATATATATAATATGTACCTATGAAGACTCCTTGTTCTACCCAATTGAGTATAAAGATATTGTGTACTGGCTGTAGAAGCAGTGTTCCTCCTTCTGTGAATGGTATATTGTCTGAGTAATGTTTAATAGAGTTACCAAGACCAACACCAAGAATATTTTCTTTTAGAATTGAGAGGTTTAGCTTAAGAAGTTTTAATCTATCACTCCAGCTGCTATCTTCACCATTGAATATATTTAAGAATCTGTAAAAGAGTAAAGATGATATAGAATATATATGTTTTGACTTCAAGAAGTATTTGAATAGTAATATTAATACACAAACAGAAAGAAGAATGATACTTACTCTTGAGAAAGTGAATAGGGTAAAGATGAATATAAAGAAGATATTTAGGATATATATTTTTTCTTTTGTTTTTCTATACATATATATACAGATAAAAAACATTAGAAGAAACCATCCTGCAAGAATATTAGGGTGAGGGAATGTTCCATATGCTCTTAGATAGCTTTCACCATATACATCTATATAACTAGAACCAAACATTCCACTAACTACTTTTGATTCTCCTAGAAAATACAAACCTAGTGAACTACCTCTTAAAAATTGTAAGATCCCAAGAACACCTTGTAAAAGAATACTACTTGTAACAAGAGTTTTTACATATATATTTCGTAACAGGGTAGACTCTTTAACAAGAGATTTGAGAAGTAAGATAGAGGTAAATAGGTAAACACACATACGAATAGAAAGAAGCAGTGTTAAGAGATTGTGAACAAAAAGATTCTGTACAATGACTAGAACAAAATATATCAAAAGATATCTATCTAATAGTAACTTTTTAAATAGGTTACCATCCTCTATAAAGATTTGAATAAGTAGAATTCCAACAAATACATCAAGTATGGAAATAGTTGGTAGTAAGTAGTTAACAAAAAATCCTGCTACATACTGATTAGCATATAGATTAATCTGTAATGTTATATTAAAAGGTAAGAGAAAAAAAACAAAGAGTATACTGTATTTATAGCTTTTTGTTTTTAAAGCTATTACAAGCCACAATGTAAGAATGAAAAGAAGAAAAATCCCTTTATACAAATCTTCTGTACAGAGATAAACAGATGTAAAAAAAAGAGGTATATACAAAAAGACAGGGTAAAAACTTCTTAAAAAAGATTTCATACAAATATATTAGCAAAGAATACACTATTCCTCACTCTCTTCTTCTGCTTCTTCTGTTGAATTTTCGAATATTTCTGTATCGTTTACAGGAATGATTCGAATATGCCTATCTCTATCCTCCCCAATACTTTCTGTCTTTATATCATCGAATTTCTCTAAAACAATATGTACAACTCTTCTATCAGATGCTTTCATAGGTGGAAGATCAACTGGTTCTCCCAATATTCTTGCATCATCTGCTTTCTGCATTGCGAATTTCTCTAACTTCTCATCTCTCTCTTTTCTATAGTCACAAACATCTAAAAGTATTCTATATTCACTCTCATCCCCAAACTCTTTTCTTAGCATTAAAGAAAGTACATATTGAAGTGAATCTAGATGTTTTCCATGACCACCAATTAAATATCCAAGGTTTTCACCTTTAAATGATACCTTGATATATTTTGTATCAGATATTTTCTCTTCTTCTATATCATACTCAGCCTCTATACCCATGAGCTTTAGCAGAGTGTCTAACTGTTCTTTTACTTTATCTTCCATCAATATATTATATTTAATTTATTTCTTTCTTTTTTAGAATTTCATTCCATAAATTTTGAACACCCTTTTTTGCTTTATCAAAATCAAGAGTCATATATTGAACAATTAAGAGTGCAGATTGAATCATCCAATACCAACCTAATGCTGCAGGATAACTAATTGTAAAAAATACTGTCATAAGGGGGAATATAAACATCATAGATTTTTGCATTTGAGCCTGCATTGCTTCTGTTGAGACCTCTTCTTTCTTTTTGCTACTCTTTTTTGGAGTAGAAGTAGCAGACTGCATTTTTTGGGTAAATACAGTTGTTAGATACTGTACAATTCCTACTAAGACTGCAAGTCCAAGATATGGTAGGCTTTCAATTGCAAATCTTCCGAATTCAGATGAAACTGAGTTATATGATTTTGTTAAATCCCAGAAGAGGAAATTTGGGTTAATTATATATCCATTCTGTATATCAACAAGATCTCTTACCCATGTATATAGACCATCAAGATTACTTACCGTTACAGCCCTGATTACACCTATTAAAACAGAGAGTACTACTAATTGAGGTATAAAGGTACCTAAACAGCCGAGTGGGTTATACCCCATCCTTTGATAGAGCTTAACCTGTTCCTGTGAGAGCTTCTCTTTGTTGTTTGCATATTGCTTCTGTAGTTTCTCCAGCTCAGGTCTCATATTTGCCATCTTCTTGGTCATTTCTGTCTGCCTTCTAGTAAGAGGTATAAGTGCAAGTCTAACAATTAATGCTATTGCTAATATTGCTAAACCTAAGTTATCACCAAGATAGTGATAAAGAAGTACAACTGTATTTAATACTGGGTTGAAAAAAATTGTGTTCCAAATATTTGCCATATATACAAAGAATAATTAAACGAAATCTGTTGCATTATACATTAAAATTTACTTTTCAGGTACAGAATCATAGATGTCAGAGGTATTCCAAGGATTACACCTTACTACTCTTTTTAACAAAAGATAGTTACCTCTTAAAAGACCAAACCTTTTTACACACTCATAACCATATACAGAACATGTTGGAATATGTTTACATGATCTACTGTTTGGGAATATTTTTCCTAAATATCCATAATCTAATGAGAGTGTTTTTTGATATCCCTTTATTAGTAAAAGCTCTATATTTTTAAACACGTTCAAAAGCTTCTTTAAGTTGTCGACTGTATTCCTTTTTAAGTTCTTCATACTTATCTATATACTTAAATGCAATATATTGACAACCGAGACCTTTTTCAAGAGTAAACTCTTTTATACATTCATATGTAATATTTCTAAGAAGTCTAGTCATGTGATGTCTTTGTACCGAATTCCCTATTTTTTTACTTACTACAAATGCAAACTTTGGATTCTCTATTTCAAACTGCTTTACAACGAGCATACCGTACTCTCCACGAAATTTTCTACCCTCCTTATATATTTGAGGGATATACTTTGCATCTAATCTGTATTTCTTGGAAAGCATACTTAAGTATACACTACCTAATTCTTGATGTTGGCTTTTTTCTCAAAAGCTTATACTCACTTGAAACAGAGAGGCTTTTTCTACCTTTCTGCCTTCTTCTACTGAGCACAGCTTTTCCATCAGATGTCTTGTTCCTTGCTCTGAAACCAAATTTCTTTATTCTTTTTAGATTTTTTGGCTGATATGTTCTTTTCATAAACGAGGATATTATATATTACCTTAATATATATGGCAAATATTTATTAAAAGAGATACGTCTACAAATCTTAGATAAATAATTACGTTTAAGGAAGCCTTTGTACAAAAGCTTTTAATCGTGTATTTATTTCCTTATCCACATTTCCTTGAAAATGAATATAATAGGGTATCAGTCCCAATCGACCATAGTACTGCCCCTCAACTGCCTTATATATGTATATATACTTTTGTAAGTATGGAAAAAATAGACTTTGAAAACTATATAGACTCTGTACCAAAACCGAACATAGAAGGAGGGTATACTGAAGGCGTAGAAGAGGATGCTAATGTAGAGAATGTATGGAAAAGTGCTTCAGAGATACTTAGAACTACAATTGATAAGGTACAATACAATTCTTGGTTTACAGGTGTTTTCTTAGAAGATATTAGAAATGGTACTGCAATATTTTCCTGTCCAAATGAATTTAACCGGAGAAGAATAGAGGAAGATTACAAAGTATTACTGAAAACTGCTTTGCTTAAATCTACAGGACAAGATCTTCAATTAGATTTTTTCATAAAGCACTCTTCTGAAGACAATAAGAGGAATAGGTATAAATATGCACAACAGGAATCAGAGAGTATAGATCTTTTTACAGCTTCTGAAAATGAGCAAAAAAGATATCAAAGAGCATTAGCTGATTCAGGGCTAAATCCTAGGTATACATTTGATAACTTTATAGTAGGTTCACATAACAGATTGGCAGAGGCAGTGGCACAGGCAGTAGTGAATGAACCAGGAAGAGCATATAACCCTGTTTTTATCTATGGTATGACTGGTGTTGGTAAAACACATCTTATGCACGCAATTGGGAATGAATTGATAAAAAACAATTCAAGTACAAAGGTTGTATATGTTTCTATTGAGCAATTCCTTAATGAAATGATAGGGGCAATACAAACAAGGAAGACTGAAGATTTTAGGGCAAAATATAGAACGGTAGATCTATTAATAATAGATGATGTTCAATTTGTAGAGACATATCCCAAAACACAAGAGGAGTTATTTAATACATTTAATACTCTTTATCACGCAAATAAACAAATAATATTAGCATCAGATAGACCTCCAAAAGAGATAAGAAATATAACTGATAGGTTAAGATCTAGATTTGAAGGTGGTATGGTTGCTGATATACAACCTCCTGATTATGAGACAAGGGTTGCAATACTAAAACACGGTATGGTAGAGAAGAAAACAACTATTCCTGATGACTATGTTGAGTTAATTGCAAAAAATATTGATAGTAATGTTAGGGAGTTAGAAGGTGCTTTAAACAAAGTAATTACCCTTATCAAAATAGGGGACAACCCTACATTTGAACAGGTTGCAAAGATATTAAAGGTAGATATAGAGAGTAAAAGAGTAAAGATTACTCCACAAAAGGTAATAAAGAGTGTTTCTACAGTGTTTGATGTCTCCGTTACAGATATAAAGGGAAGTAGAAGAACTGCATATGTTGCTCTCGCAAGACAGGTAGTTATGTATATCTTACGAAAAGAACTTGATTTACCTCTAGAAAGAGTTGCTAAAGAGGTAAATAGAAAGGATCATACTACTGTAATTCATGCATATAAACAAATTTGTGAAAAGGTCGAAAAAGATAGTCGGTTTGCGGAAAAGATAGAGCTTTGCAGGAGAGAGTTAACTCAATAATAGTGTATATCTCGTGGATAGGTGTGGATAACATATGAATAAGTAATACTTATTCCACAAAATAGAGAATTCTTTTGATAAGGGATTTCTTTAAAAAAGACTTAAACAAAAGGATTCTACTATTCACAATAAATATGCAGTTATCCAAAGAAATACACAATTACAATCCACAGTAGATAATAGATAGAAAGAGTAGAGTATAAATATATTTTTAAAAAAGAGAATAGAAACTTTTCGACAAGTGTGATTTAGAGAAAAAAGCTTGAAAGTAGTAGATATGTTTAAAAAGAATAAACACTTATCAACTTATACACACTCCCTACTACTATTACTACTTAATATATTAATATAGTAGAACAGTAGAAAAGAAATAAGAGATTGAGTACAATAGAGTAGATTACTGCCCAATATATAAAATATTTTTAAGATAAAGAAAATGCAATTTACATGTAATCAAGATACATTTGCAAAGTATCTTAATATAGTTAGTAGGGTAGTAAGTAGTAAACCAGGATTACCAATACTTAATAATGTTCAATTTGAGAGTAGCAAAGGTAAGCTTTTAATAACAGCTACAGATTTAGAGATAGGCTTAAGTACATGGATAGGTGCAGATGTTAAATCTGAAGGTAAGATTACTGTTCCTGCAAAGCAATTAACAGAGTTAGTAAGTAATGTTTCTGGGGAGACAATAGATGTAATACTTGAGAATCAGAGTTTTAATGTTACAAGTGGTAGTAATGATGCTAGTTTCAATACGATGCCAGCAGATGATTTTCCAGAGGTTGCTACTGTAAAGGATGGTAAACCACTTTTTAAGATTTCTAAGGATATTCTTGTTAAAGGTGTAAACAGAGTTGCATTTGCTGTTGCGACTGATGATATAAAACCAGTTTTAACAGGCATTCTTCTTGAAATCTCTGGTGGTACTATTTCTTTTGTTGGTACTGATGGATTGAGACTTTCTAGACAGATTGTTAAACTTGATGTAAATGCAGAGAAAGATATTAATGTACTTGTTCCTGTAAAAGCATTACAAGAGCTGTCCTTTATCGTTTCTGAAATAGGTGAGAAGAGTGATATTGAAGTATATTTAATAGAGGATAGGAATCAGATACTCTTCAGATACGGTGATGTAGATTTAGTATCAAGATTAATAGATGGACAATTTCCTGAGTATAGGCAAATTATTCCTACTGGATACAAGACATTATCTAAAGTAAGTAGAAATGAGTTCTTAAATTCTCTTAAGATCACAAATATCATTGCGAAGAGTGTATTAGGTAACAAGATAGTGCTAGATATAGATTCTAAATCTAACAGTATTACGATGTCTGCAACTCAAACAGACTTAGGTAGTAACAAGAGTTCGTTCAGTGGAGAAATAGAGGGGGAGTCTTTAAAGATGGCTTTCAGTTCTAGATTACTATCTGATGTATTAAATCATCTTGATGGTGAAGATATTATCTTTGAATGCAGTGAGACCGTTAAACCAGGAGTGTTTAAGATTCCTGAAGATGCTGATTTTGTACATCTTGTAATGCCAATGATGCTTTAGGATCTTTTATCCTATATCCTTGGCCGTGTACAGTCTCAATTAATGCTTTATTAGAGATCTTGTCTCTTATCCTTTTTACATGCACATCTACAGTATTAGAACCTGTATAGCTTCTGTAATCCCATACATGATCAAGGAGTTCACACCTGCTAATAATTCTATTCCTATTTCTTGCTAGGTATTCAAAAAGGTCATACTCTTTCTTTCTTAAATCAATATCTTTTTCTCTTTCACAAACAGTTCTGTTCCTAGTATCAAGTGTTACATCGCCAATATATATTTCATTGTCTATATAGCTTCTTGGTCTTCTGAGTAGAGATTGTATTCTTGCTACTAGTTCCTGCATAGGGAATGGATATGAAAGAACATCGTCTCCTCCATGATTTAAAAAATTCACTTTATCCCTCCATGTACCTGTACTACAGAGACCAAGTATTTTACAATCTATATCCTTAATCCTTTTTACTCTGTTCAGTATGTCTTGTGTTGTAAAAGTTCCCGATATATTCGTATCTAAGATTAATATATCAAAGATATTTCTCTTTACTATATTCTCAACATTAAAATCCTGTGTATCCTCCGTAACATTATATCCATATGTTCCTAAGCTCTTCTTTAATATGTATGAAATAGTTTTAGATTTATCTATAATTAAGATATTCATGTAGTTTTACTACTAAAATTAATCTTAAAGAATATGGCTAAAAGAAGTGGTAGAGAAAACTTATAGAGAAAGAAATATTAAATACTTGGTATCACTAATCTTCTTAACAGTTTTCTCTGTTATTATTCTGTTATATTTACTCTCATTAGGTACTTTTATTCCTGAGGACATCAATGGAGAGTATAGTGTGTTAAATATTACTGTTTTTTCAATGCTTTCTCTTACTGGAATCTTTTCATTTGTTACACTCCTTATATATTTATTCATCTCTGTCATCCTTAAGAAAGATAGAGCAGAGATACTTTCTGCGAAATTTTCCATGCTATTTACCATCGGGGTTCTTCTTGTCTTCTTACTTAATTTTCTGCATCTATTGGATATATATTGGGGAGTAGGTATACTAATTGTTCTCATTCTAATTTCATTTGTAATATAATTGGGGATATGAAAAGTAAAAACAACATAGTAAAAAATGAATTCTCAGATATTTTAAAAATAATCTCAGGAGAAATTTCTCTAAGAGAAAGAGAGGAGCAAATTCAGAAACTTAAAGAGGAGGTAAAGGAAAATAAAAAAATAGAGAGAAGAGTTAAGATTGCAAAGAAGGAGTTGATACTTGAAGAGGGTGATGTTGAAACTAAGAATGTAGTACAAAATATAAAACTTTTTGAATGGGAGGCTCCAGAGAGAATGGTTTTAAAAATAGAGAATAAACAATTCCTTATTATATTAGGAGCTTGTATGGTATTAGTACTCTATTTTGCGATACTAGGTAATTACTACTTAATGGCCTCTCTTATTGCACTTCTCTTCTTTCTTTATGTTGCTAGTACAAATAAACCATTAACAATGAAATACAAGATTACTACAAGGGGGGTAGATACTGGTGGTAAGCTATATGAGTGGTTTATGCTTAATGATTTCTGGTTCTCAAAGAAAGATGATCAGTTATTTCTAAATATTAATACTAAGTTAAGATTTCCAAAAGGCTTAATACTACTTCTTAATGAGGAAGATAAAGATGCTCTATTTGTTCTTCTACAAGAGAAGGTTCTGTATAGGGATGTTAGAAAGCAGGGTTGGTTGGACAAGATCATGTACGGTAAATATATCCCATTTGAAGAGGTATAAAGCCTGGCTCTGGTATAATACTACTGGAGAGGTGCTAGAGTGGTCGAATAGGGCACTCTCGAAAAGTGTTATCCCTTAACTGGGATCATGGGTTCGAATCCCATCCTCTCCGTTTTGCCGATTAGGTGTTTTTTCTTTCTGTATATTTATCTCAACTTGTTCTTTTATTAATTTCTTTATCTCTTCTATTGGTATTTCTTGATCAGATTGTATTTGTATTATTTTCTTTCCTGTTTTGTATCCTTTCTTTTCTAACGTTTTTCTCATTTCATCTGAAAGATTCTCTCCACCCATTCCATAGCTTACATGCTTTGTAAAGGCTGAATATCCTGATAAGAGGCCATGATATCTATAGAAGGGGATTCCCCAACTTATTCTTTCTTCTACATCTGGAACAGTTGATTTTATTAGAGCCCTGAGCTCTTTCATTATTTTCTGCAATTTAGAGGAGGAATTTGCAATATATGTATCTACATCTTTAGCAATTTGTTTTGCCATATTTCATTATATCAGATTTGATACCCACATAGATGTTTGCGTTTGTGGATAACTCTTAAAATATTGTTATAACAATATATTTTAATATATAATTACTATGTAAAACTAGTTATTATATTATAGGTATATATCTATGATATATAAAATACGTTCAATTTTTTGTATTATTAGTTATGGACCAATTACCAAAAATAAAGAGATACCAAAAGAAATATGACTATTCATATGCTTTTGGTACATTTCCTGTAATAGAGTTACTTAAGAAACATCCAGAGAAAGTATTAAAAATACTTCTTCAGAGTAGAGCAGAGGATAGTGAAGGAGTTGAGGAGATAATCTCACTCTGTGAGAAAAATAGTATTCCATTTGAGTATGCAGATAGGACAATAGAAAGGATATCTGTTAAAGAGAATACATATGTGGTTGGTTTATTTAAAAAATATAAATTGGAACTTGAAAGAGATACTGATCATTTAGTGTTAGTAAATCCTAGTAATTTGGGAAATATTGGAACCATTATCAGAACTATGCTTGGTTTTGGTTTTAAGAATTTAGCAATTATTAAACCTGCTGGTGATATATTTGATCCTTCTGTTGTTAGATCTACAATGGGGGCGATATTTCATATTAAGTTTGAGCTTTTTAACAGCATAGAGGAATATACACAGAAGTATTCTAATCAGAATATATATACTTTTATGTTAGATGGGGCAGAGGAGATTTCTAATGTATCGTTTAAAGCCCCTATGAGCCTCATCTACGGCAATGAATCTAAAGGATTGAGTAAAGAGTTCAAAGAAATAGGGAAGAGTGTCTACATCTCTCATAACTCGGAGATTGATTCCTTGAATTTATCTATTGCTGTTGGTATCTCTCTTTGGGAGGTTTCTAAACAGGAAAAATAGGCAAAGAAATGGTATAATATATGGTTCTTTAAGAATATGGGGACGCTAGGCTTTCGACAGAAGTTTATAAAGGCTGTTTGTCACAAATCGTTTTTTAGTTCGTAAAACTAAGACACAGATAAGTGTAGAAAACAAACTTAACGCTTTTGCAAGTAAGATTAGAGCTGCATTCTCTGCACCTCTTTATGCTTACAATTTTGCATAAGTCTAACTGATTAATTTCGGTTAGTATCTATACATTCTTATCCCTGATTAAGTGGTATAGATAGTCGTTATCAGGGTGTAGTATTGAATACTTGTCAGTGAGGATTCTTTACAAAATACAAATACTGAGTAGACAGAGCTTTTTGTTAGATTTTTTAGTTTTGTCTGACTATACAAATCTAAATACGTTTGTACATGGCACAGTTTTTAGCTTTTGGACGTGGGTTCAAATCCCACCGTCTCCACCAGTAAATGTGGTACAATTTTCTTAGTATGAAAAAAACATTAAAAATCTTTTTTGTGGTAATTCTTTTAATCTTTCTTGCAGTATTAGTTAGATGGGCAAGTTGTGTATATTCATGTAATAGAGAGAATCCAAAAAGCGAATGTGCTGAGGGAGCGATTGGTTGTCCATATGCTGGGTGTGCATATAACTGCTATCTGTTTTGTGTTAATACTGATAGTGGGCCACTTTGTTTATTTCCAGCTCCATCTTGGATGATTGGCTTATAAGTATTTGTATGGGAGAAGAGTAGGAGGATTGGATTTAAAGAATTCTGCCAATTGTAGAAGAAAGGTTCTTAATGAGTTCGAACTTTTAACTACGATGTCTACCATTTTGTATCCATTCTGAAGTTCTGAACGAACTCTTTTAGTCTAAAATTTGTTTTTAATATTATGAATATTGAACAATATGTGGATGATGAAGGGTTATATATTCTTCCTAAGGGTTTTAAGGCTTTAATTAGTATTACCTTGAAAGATGGAAGAACGTTGGTTGCAAATATGATATTAAAAAAATTTCATCGTGTAGTTGGAATAATGGATGACTGTACTGGAGATGTTGTATATGAACGATTATGCTTTCCATATGATTTAATTAGTCTGAGTCCAGAATCTGAACTTAATTATACTGCACAAGGAAAGTCAGAAGAAAGGATTGATGTATATGAGGACTTTGTTATAACGGAAGTAATATCTGATGTATTGCCAGAGGATATTGAGGAGCTTATTCTTACGGAGTATAGAGATTAGTTATATTAACGTATATACTTTATCCCATATCTGTTTCATTTCTGATTGGTTGTTTGCTGAATCTGTATGGAAAACTCCATGTATATTATTTAGTATTATATCTCTGTTAAGTGTTGGTTGTAGTATTTTTTCTAGTTCTGTTCTTAATTCTTTTACATTTACATTTTCTACTGTGAAGTTTCCAATAGTTATATGTGTTAGATAGTTATCAAATACTTTTGAATAACCATATTTGGAAAGATATTTTATAGATTGCTCATCAAAATCTTTGTTGTTTAATCTCTCAATATCCTTCTCTCTTATATAATTCATTCTGTACTTATTGAGCATTCTTGTAATATTTTTATGATGCTTTTTTATCATTTCCCCACTTAGATCTACATAGAAAAATTTGTCTTTATCATTGTAAATGAGGTTTGAGATATGAACAGGAAATGGTTTCTGTTGTTGTATATATTCTTCTAAGTCATGGATACCCTTCTCAAGATTCTCTTGTGGAAAAGGCATTATTGTAAAACCTATATGTGGTGGTATATGAGAGTACTGATTCCCATATTTGTTGTTCATAAGAAGTTTTGCTTGAACAAGTTCTCTAATATTTAATATCGAATTAACGGAGAATACTGTATTGATAGGTCTAAATGAGGTTTCCATTTTCACAATTATATCATTTTAATTTTTCATGATATACATATTAGATATGGATGAGATTAATGAAGGTTCTAAAATAGATTCGTATGAAGAAAGATATCGTATAGCATTAGAGGATAATTCAACATATAGAAACTGTACTGGGTTTGTTAAGTATATGCTTGGTTATGGTGAAAAAGAAACATTTGTAAGTCCTAGTGATCTATCTGATAGCGGGCTCTTAAAGTATATTAAGGCAAAGGATAGGGTTGATATGAATTCTGGTAAGGAGGACGGAGGGGTAGAGGAATCGGAGTATTTAGCTAAGGCAAGAGATGCAGTCGTTGTTGGAGTGCTTGTTAATAAGCGAGAGAGGCAGGATGTTACAACGTTTGGAGATATGGTTAATGAAACTCGTAAAGGGTGGATGTATGTCCATTTTGCATTTATTGACCCAGAGGATCCATCTATGGTCTATCAAAGAAGTGATACAGAAAAGAAACCAGAACATACTTCTTGGCATAATTTCGTTGATGATTATGGTGAATTTGATGATATGGAAATGATGATTGTATTCTTTGATAGGGCTTAAGGTACTGTTGTATCACATGCCATCTCTGTACATACGGTTTCTCCATCGCTACAGAAGCATGTGTTACACCCATCTATAGATTTGTATGTTTCTCCATCTGAATATGCCCAACCGTTGTATTCACATCTATTTGGTTGTTTAAAGAGTTCTATATTTTCTGTATAAAAGATATAGCTAATTAGTCCTATGATAATTGTTCCCATTGTTATTATCACTCCGTACAGGAAGTTTATTTTCTTTTGGGTGTCTTCGTTCATATATCTTAATATACAATATGGCTGTTTATTGTACTAGTATTTATTCTGATATAGAATGCAGTACCAGAAGTATGAAAGCTCTATACTTCTGGTAGTTTACTCCTTTTTGATTTCATATATTCTTTTATCTTATTTACTTCTTCATACACTATTACTATTGCAGGTACAGCAATTAGTCCTAAAAAGCCTATTGGTGTTTTTGCAAAATTAATAGGGTAACCAAGGAGTGGTATTCTAAGAAAATATCTTCCAATAATATTCTCCTTTGAAACTTTATCTGCATCTGTTGCAGCATTTGCATCACCTTTGGTAGTTAATGTTCCATCTTCATTCACCTTCTCAATTCTATGTGTGATTACTCTTTGGGAGCTTCCTGATCCTCCTCTAAAGGTTATCACATCTCCTTTGTTATACTCTTTTTCCTCTTTTACAAAGATCAGGTCTCCAGTTTTAATAGCTGGTTCCATTGAACCAGTCTGTACTGCATACATTCTAAAAGGCACTGGTCCTTTGAGAGTAGATAGAATTGGTACCATTGCTACCATTACTACGAAGAGTAGTAGAATCCAATATATTGTTTTTAGTATTACATTTTTCATATTTAGAATTGGTAGAGGGCTGTACCTAAAGATACAGCCCTTCTGTTGTAAGCGAGTTAATCGTTATCCTGCATAGCATCTACAATTTCAGAAAATTCAACGGTTTTACCCATTATTTCATTTCCTGCATTTTCATCGATACTAAGCTTTTGACATACTCTCATCGTATATCCAACTCTGATGTTGTCTGCTGGTGAACCAGATGCATCGTCTTCATTTGCTAGATGCCAGTAGTCTGCACTACTTACAAGTTTCTGATTAGGGAAATCTTTTACGAATCCATCGTAAATTAGATATTCTCCAAAGTCAGAGGTGTTACAAACGCCATCTCCTCCTGCAGATCTCATTTCCATCTTTAATGCATCATACAAAACTACATCTCCAGCTGTTTTAGCAAAGGATACATATCCTTCAAATGGCAAATTCCCTGTATTATATATATCCATATATTCCCAGTCTGTTGTAAGTCCAGGATATCCATCCGTTATGGAGTATGGTTTCCCAGCTGATTTGTTAAGGGTTAGTTCTAGTGTTCCTGTTGCTACAGTATTTCCAGCAATACTCTGTTGAGCACTGAAGAGTGCAACTGTAGAATTCACCACTAAAGCTCCTAAAGTGGCGATTATTACAGCACTTGCTAATATTTGTTTCATATTTGATCTTTTAAAAATTAAAAAGACGCATATGCATATTTAAGCCAGTAATATGCTTAAAGAGTTTTAAAATTTAAATAAAGGGAACCACTGGAGGGAGAGAATCGTCCTTTGTTACATGTTTAAATTCTGTGAGAGAGTTTTATATATTTTGTTTGATGGGTATGGCAGTTGTCTATTTATAGTTTTGTATAAATAGTTTGACTTGTCAATAGTTTGTATTATGAAATATACAGATGCCTATGAAACGCTATCGTAGAGGGATTAATAGCTTTCAACTATTTTCCACATTGCACTTTTATTTTGTAAAAATTGATCTGTGTAAGCACTTGAAAGCTCTATCACAAGCGAACTGTATCCCTGTTCTTCTGCCCAACCCTCAAATGTACCAGTTATGTCATATGAGAAGGCATCATGTGTACCAGGGGCTATATATTTGTATTTAGAGAGTTGTGAGTATATTTGTCCCATCTCTATGCCTTTCGCTGTATTGCTTGCAACTACATATCCTGCTGCTGCATGATAGGAGAGGGTGATGTATGGGTTTTCTTTTGCTATTAAGTTTTTCATTATTAAGCTCTCTGGTTCTGAGAAAGGAGATATTCCACCACCAGTGGGGTAGAATGTTGTGTGTAAATATGTTCCCTGTGCCCAGTCTGATGCTGCAAAATTTCTGTTGAGATCCACGCCGTTCGCATTAAATCTGCTTCTGTTTGCTACTCCGTCTGGATTGAGAGTAGGGATTACTATTATGGTTTTGTCTGATGGTATCCTACTATTGTTTATCTCAAGCTCATCTATCCATTTTGTCATTGTAGATTTTGTATTAGACTCTGATCCATGCATAGATGCAAAGAAAAGGACTTTTTTTGCTCCATTACCGAAATAGTATGCATATATGTTTCTTCCTTGTACGGAAGTTCCTAGGCTAACTATTCTATGACATCTTGTTTTGAATGTGTGCGATGAACCTGTAGATGCAATGAGTCCGTTTATGCCTGTTAAACCCTTTGATATGTCCAGTTTGTATACTGTGCATGTATTGAGAGTATCTGTTGGATTTATGGTTATTTGATTCTTTTTTATACTGTATGAATACTCTGTTGTTGTGTTCAGTTTTATATATTTCTTAATATCTTGTTGTATTTTTAAATCTTGGTTGAATGTTAATACTATGTTATCTCCGATAGGGAAACCTGTTTTCATGTTACTTCCTTTTATTTTTGGTCCATCTCCTATGTTAAATGAGAGTGTGAATTCATTTTCTGCTTTACTTCCATCAATCCCTTCAAGATTAGAGACTGTTACTGTATATGAAGTTGATTGTTTGAAGTTTTCTTTCGGTTGTATGAGTATATTTCTTTCTTGAAGTTGTGATACAAATTCTAGTGATGATCCGGTTTCATCTTTGATGGATATTTGGTATGTACTTTTTATCTCTTTGTTTAAAACTAGAGAGATCTCTGGGATATTTACAGAGTTTACTACTCCATTTGGTTCTATACTTGTTGATTCGATAATTACTGGGTGGAGGATGAGGATGTCTTTTGAATCTACTATCTTGACTATTTCATTCTTGTACAGACCTAGTAATTTTGTTTTATATGTTTGTCCGTATTCAAATGGTATGTCTTGTGTACTACATGTTATACGTTTACTTTCCTTCTCACACTGGATACTTTCTTCTCCAATTTGTAGCATGTATTCAAGAAAGGGGGTATCGTATGACAAATCGAATGTAAATTGCTCATTTCTACTCATATCTCCATCTAGTGTTGTTACTTCTACACTAGGGTATGCATCTGTTTTTATCTCTATTTGTTTCTGGAATATATTCATATCACTATTTCCAAAGTATGCGAGTTGAATACTGTATGGTTTTTTCTCTTCTAGTAATGTAGTAGGCCTTATACAGATCTGTTTTGCAAAAATTTCGAATTTATCAAAAATTTTTACTTTTGAATTTATAGTTTTTTCTGATGGAATATTTGTGTCTATTTTGTAGAGTGAAGGAAAAAGAAAATACCCATCTATACAGAATTCCTCTGATGGATTTATATCATTTGGTATTGTAAATACACTATTTCTAACTGTGATTAAGATGAAGAGTGGGATTAGTAGCATCATTGTTGCAATGAGGAATAGGGCGTATGTTTTCGATTGGAGCAATTTCATAGGATACAGTATACGATATGAAAGCAAAGCTTGTACAAAAAGGCAATATATCTTGGAAATTCTCTTTGAATTAGATTTTAACCCTATTGTTCAACTACTCTCTTTGCCAAGTAATCCTTTTCTAATTGTTCTGCTATTAAGTCTACTGCCAGTCTTTTTGCTTGAAATCGTAAAGTTCCAATCCTTACTGCTTCGTCATATTTTAACATACCCTATCTTATAAAGATATTCAAGGATATCATTTTAGAAATGGGGATCTGAACACAATGTTGGAATTTTTATAAATGGCGGGACATACACATCTGGAACCTAAAATGAGACAAACAATAGGAACTCTTTTTGTTTACAGACTCGTTCCTCCATCTATTATTACTGTGGTCCCAGTAATGTAGCTAGAATCAGGACTAGCTAAGAATAGAGTAAGTTTTGCTACTTCTTCTTCGGTAGCAAATCTTTTGAGATAGGTCTTAGCTATCTCTTGTTCAAGAAATTCTTTGGGTAGTTGTCTATTCATTGCGGTATCGGCCCAACCTAATGCAGTAGCATTTACCCTGATTTTCCTACTAGCTAACTCTTTTGCAAAGTTTTTTGTTAAGTTAATAATTCCTGCCTTTGAAGCATCATAATCTATAGATTCTGGATTGTTGTAATATATACCATTCGTAGAGGCTGCATTTACAATTGAGCCCCCATCATTCATATGTTTAGATATTAGTTTTATGCATAAATATGTACCTAAGAGATTTGTGTCGATTGTTCTATGCCATTCTTCTATGGTTCGCTCTTCAATAGGTAAATCATTCACATATCCGGCATTGTTAATAAGAACATCTATTTTCCCAAAAGATTTCTTAGTTTTTTGTATTAATTTCTCAATTTGAGATTTTTCTCTAACATCACATTCAATCATTATTGCATCAGACCCTATATTTTTTATCTCTGATACAAGTTTTACAGCATTTTCTTTTGCGTCAGGTTCATAATCCGAAACAAAATAGTCTATGACTAACATAGCTCCTTCTTTTGCAAACTGTATTGCTGTTTGTGCACCGATACCTCTACTAGCACCAGTTATTACAACTACTTTATTTTTGAAGTTCATATAAATCCTTAGTAATATTATGATGTTTAATTATATCACTTCTTTAGAGGGTGTAATTTTGTACAAACTAAGGGTTCTATCTTCGAACCGTAGAGTAGCAAAAAGTGGTCTAACGGTGGATATTTTCATCCACCAGGCCTTACTTTTGGAACTTTTACTTTTTAAGGTCTAAATTACTCAATCCCCATAAGGGTTTTAAAACATAGTGGACGGGTCTTGTTGGAACATGTTGAAATTGGCGGAGGGTTGTAAACGAAGTTAGAACTGGAATGAATATAAAAATGTATACCGCCTACTGAGTTACAAAAGATCTCTTGGTTGAAAGTATACAATCAAAGAACTAATACAGCCTAATAACGCCATAGCGACAAAAAGTGCTTCAAAGCTAATGTAGTAAACAATAATTCCTCCTAGTAAAGATGCTATAGCAAGTGACATATTTTGAACTAATTTCCAACTGGAATAATCATGAACCTCATTCCCTTTATTCAAGTGTTTTGCAAATATTGAATCAAAAGCGGGAGAACCAATTGCGTCACCCAATCCAAGAATAATTTGTATTAGTATAAACATCGTTAGTGAATTCGTAAAAATGTAAAGAAACCAAGCTAGAACTCTCAACATAAAACCCCCTATGAGGAGATATTCTTTTTCTACTATTTTGTCACCATATTTTAAAACAATAAAAGTAAAAACAGTTGCTGAGCCCATAAATACAAACCAAGAAAATCCTATGGATAAGACATTTGCATCGAATTTTTCTGCAAAGATTGCATACAGAGGACCAAGTAATCTGTCGGCGAAAACAAAAATACCGTTTGAAATAAATAATATACGTAATGATTTATTGTTGTTAACTTGCATCATGTTTATTTTAAATATATTTTAATATTTCTTTGTATGTATGTTTAACATCATTCATGCACCAATCGTGCTCCCCATTGATAATGTTAACATAATCTTCATATTTTTTATTTAACTCGTGCAAGGGAATTATTGAATCTTTGTCTCCATGAATAATAGACAGTTTAAAGGAGTTGTCGAATACAGTTTTATTACAATATGCTGAATGAATGAGTAGTCTGACTGAGTCTAGAGTGTTGAGTTTTTGATAAAAGACGTTTAGCAATAAATCAAACGATGCTTGTATAAAGAACTTTAGTATTCTGATATCGAATAATATTGCTCTAACATTTTTCAAAAAAAAGAATCTATAAAATAACGACACCTTTCTGAATTTTGATTGTGTTAATAATGGGTCAATTAACAGAACCTTTTTTACATTTTCCAGTCTAAAAGCAAGTTCATATGCAATAAAGCCTCCATATGAGTGTCCTAATAAAATCGGGTCTTCAATATTTTCTTTTTCAATAAGTTCCAATATTGTATCTATACTACTCTGTGGATTTCCATCTGTCTTAAATCTTTCATGACCAGGTAGGTTGAAATAATAAATAGAATAATTCTTTGAGAGCTGTTTTATTAATGGAAGATAGCAGTTGTATCTAACACCGCCACCATGAAAAAAAATTATATTTTGTCCTTGACCTAACTTATTCATTTTAAAAACAATAATTTATACCTGAATTGTATTTGATATTTTGAATTCAATCAAACAAATTGAGTTTTATATTTTCTTTAAAGTCGATTGATACTGATTGCCTACTGGTTGTACTCGATCAACCAGAAGAAACCAGTTTATTGAAATCCGTTATCGTTGATATTTAGGTCAAATTCATCACTTTCGCAGGTGATTGGGTGGACTTCTTCGAACTCCACCCAATCACTCCCTCGACTACGGTAACTGTGTATGTGACCTTGTTGAGCTGCTTAGTGTGTGAATTTGTGTCATTTGGAACGATAACTTTTAGTTAAGTGTTTGTTATTTACCTTCCCACCACTCTGTGAATGATTTTTTAGTAGTTTCTTGCATATTGTTTTCTTTGTACCAGTTTTTCATCAAGTTTTTTGCTTCTTTAATTGCTTCTTGTTTGTTTGCGTTTTTACCGAGTGAAAATGCAAGCATATCTTTTGGGGATTGAGTAATTATTGATTCAGTCAGTTTGTACTCTTTTGATTGAAACTTTTCATCAAAGAAGTATGTAACAGGTTTACCCAGTATTTCTGCAATTTTTTCAATTCGTTTGTATGGTATTGAATTGAGTCCTACTTCGTAGCGACTAATCATCATAGGGGACATATTCATTCGTTTAGCTAAATCAACTTGTGTGAGTCCAACTTCTTTTCGGGCCTTCTTTAAATTGATTCCTACTTTTTTGTTTAATTCATCATTTTTCATATAAAAAGAGTGTAACATAGTTTGACAAAACTATAAAGATTGTTTATAGTTAGATTATCGTAAAATAACCGAAGGGCGATGTATTTAATTAACGATTTAGTCGTATGTCGACCCATTCTGTTATTCAACAAGAATTTCAATCAAATACCCCATTCATTGATTCATTCAATTTTAGGCATCTGATTCAGGGTGTCATTTTTGCATTCAAAATATATCGTGGACGAGATCTCGTTGACGATATATTTCACTTATTCTCAATCATTCAATCAGCCTTTCATATCAATACTTATGACTTATTCAATTCATTCATTGAGCTGACTAAAATTTGTTTGAAACTTGTACCTGTTAGAAAATGTAGTAGAAAAACGATTGAATTTTATGGTGTGGAGACTATAGCGAGGACGCTATATTTTGCATTTTATCTAAACTCTGAAAATAACCGTAAATACAATATGAACGAGAGGTTCTAAACATTTACCAATCGTCAAAAAATTGGTGTGAAAATAGAACTCAGGCGATAATATACATATAAAAAAAGAATCACCTGCAAACAGTGGACGGGCATCCAAACAGTAGGAGGTGATTCAATATAGATTATAACAAATAAAGCTTCCTACTGGGCTTGATTAAATATTGCTTATGCACTCAGTAGGAGAAATATTAAAAGAAACAAAATTCAAAAAGACCTTTGAAGATCTCTCAAAGCCAGATTTCAAAGAGGTATCTAAGCTTCCATTTCTCAAACTACCTCTACTGATTGAAAACCTCATCTTCTTTGACACTCAAATAACCAAACGACAGATAAAGATCCTACTGTTCATAATGCGATTCTCATTCGGTTGTAAGAAGGCTACAGCCTATCTAAAACTTACAGATTTCTACAAGATAGGATTTTACTCAGGAGATATCACAAAAGAGCTTACAAGGCTAATTGAGAAACAATACATTGGTTGGAATAAAGCGAGTGAAGAAATGTGGATAAACCGGAGGTTACTTAGTGAGTTACTAGCAAAAGATGAAGAATTTGCTAGTGAAATACTTCGTAGAAATCTAGTAAATCACTTCCAAAAGAAGAAGTATTCTACTAGCAACAATGATCAATTAGCTACTAGTGTAAAAGCAAAATCAGACTCCTATAGATATAAACAGATAAATATAGATAGTAGTTATAGATATCAAAATGATTCTGTGGATAAGTTGAATAAGGAGGTCAAACCATGAACCTACCTATTCAACTATCTGAAATTGAAATACAAAAATTCATTAAAACTCATAAAAAGGTAACTGGTGAGACTTTAGATTATGAGAAAGCCAAAAGACAAGCAACAAAGTTAATGAAACTTATGATTTTAGCGGTGACAAAAGTACCAAAATCTGATAAAAAGAAAGTGACCACAACTAATAACTCGCAATTACGAGCCTTTCCATTTAAGGATTAGATGGATAAAAGGGGGATTCGTACAATTTCGTTTTTGCGAAGTTGTGGTCAACGAGTTCCCCTTTTTGTTTATCTAAATTCATAATAAAACAGCATGGAAAAAGTAAATATTTCATACAATCGGAAATCTACAGAAGATAAAGGCAGACAAGCTCAATCTATTGAAGATCAGAGAAAGATCAATAAGCAAACTGCAAAACAATTAGGACTTACTATTAATCATGAATTCATTGACGAAAAGACAGCACTTGAACCATATGTCAGAGATGGCTTTCTTGAAATGACTAAACTTATCAATGAAGGCAAAGTAGATAATCTCTTTTGTTGGAAGTTGGATAGACTTGCAAGAAATCCAATTGAAGCAGGGATAGTAACTCACCTTTTACAGACTAGAAAAATATCATCAATCATTACACCAAACAAAACCTTTTATCCAGAAGACAATGCAATCCTTACAGCAGTAGAATTCGGAATGGCAAATCAATACAGTAGAGATTTAAGGGGAAATGTAATCAGAGGACTTAAAAGCAAACGAGAGAAAGGCTGGATGCCAAATTATGCTCCTAATGGCTATTTAAACGAACGATATAACGAGAAAGGACTCAATAGAATACTTGAAGATCCAAAACGGTTTAAGCCTATTCAGAAGCTATGGAAATTAGCACTTACTGGCAACTACAGTATCGCTGATCTAGCAGACATAATTAACAACGAGTACAAGGTAAAAACAAAAGGTGGAAAGGAGTTTTCAAAATCTACACTTCATAAGATGTTTAACAACCCGTTTTATTATGGTTACTTTAAAAACAAAGATACTTACATCAAAGGGAAGCATAAGCCAATGATTACAAAGAAGGAGTTTGACGAGCTTCAATCAATATTCAATGCTCACAACGGCAGACCACAGGATTCAAAAGCAGAAAACAAATACAATGGACTGATCAAATGTGGTGAATGTGGCTACACAGTTATCCCCGAGCCACTTAAATACAAAAAGATTAAATCTACAGGAGAAATAAGGAGTTACAAATATTGGCACTGCTCACATAAGTCAAAAGCTGTTGATTGCAAGCAAAAATCAATAAACGAAAATGAATTGGAAAACCAGATGAATGAGTTTCTCACATCTCTTGAAATTGATGAAGCATACATTGAATGGGGAATGAAATTTGTTGAACACCATTTAGATGAAGATATAAAGGAGCGAAAGAACCTACAACGAAAATACAAGAAACTCTTAACTGAAACAACAGATGAACTTGATTCACTTGTAAAACTTATGATTAGCAAGGGGAATAAAGACAATACCCTTTTAACAGAACAAGAATTTGAGAAGCAAAAACTAGATCTATCCTACAAAAGAGACGAAATCACAGAACAGCTAAAAGACCTTAACAAAAGACAAGACCACATAATCAACGAAGTTAGAACCAACCTTGAGTTCTGTACAAACCTCATAAACAGATTTAATAATGGGTCAATAGATGATAAAAGAGAGATACTTCTCAATTTGGGTCGAACCGTAGACCTAAGAGACAAAATCCTCAGTATAAAGCCAGAAATCCCATTTCGATCAATGCAGAAGGTCAAGAAATTTACAACCACCTATCCGAAGTGGGTCGAACTAAATCCGAGCCTAGATAACAACGAAAATGAAGCGTTAGTGACTGTCAGTCGATTATGGCGGAGAGGGCGGGATTCGAACCCGCGGTAGACTTTTACATCTACGACTCGTTAGCAGTGAGTTCCTTTCGACCACTCAGGCACCTCTCCACAGCCATAAACACATGATTATATCACAACTATATAGTAGATATAGATTGTATTCTACTGTAAAATACAACATATGTATCTAGGAGCACATGTCTCCTCTGCAGGAGGCGTAGAAAATTCTATAAAGGAGGGGGATAAATACGGGATTAATACTATCCAGATTATGCCAACGGCCCCTATGAGATGGGCTACAAAAAAGATTTCTGATGAAAATATTGAGAATTTTGTAAATACTCTTAAGGGGAGTGTAGTGAAGAAGATATTAATACATGGGATATATTTAACTAATCTTGCAAGAAAAGACAAACAGTTATTTCATCTGGGAAAGATGGGGTTAGCAGTGTATCTAGATTTTGCTAATAGGGTGTCAGATTTAATTAAAAAGAATGACATCGATGCTGAAATATTAGGTGTGTGTTTTCATCCTGGATCTCAAAAGGAATTAAACTTTGAAGATAGTATTGAGAGGGTATCATACGGTATGGATTGGGTGTTAGATGAGGTGGGAGGTGATCAATTTTTGTTGATTGAAACCACGGCAGGTACGGGTGGGAATTTAGGTAGAACATTCTCTGAGTTAAGAGATATGAGAGATGGTGCAAAGGGAAAGGAGAGGGTTGGTTTTGTACTAGATACTCAACATACATTCTCTGCTGGATATGATTGGAATGGTGATATTGATTCTGTAGTTGAGGAGATTGGAGAGACTCTTTCTTTTGAAAGGATTAAGGCTATACACCTCAATGACTCAATGGTTAATATCGGTTCTAACAAGGATAGGCATGCTGATTTAGGTGAAGGGAAACTAGGAGAGCAGACTGTAAGAAATATTCTACATAGAGAAGAGTTTAAGGGGATTCCTTTTGTTTTAGAAACACCTTCTCTTAAAAGTCCTAACACTATGATGAAAGAGATAGAAAAGTTAAAAGAACTTGCAAGCTAATGAATATGAATCTAAATGAGAAACAGAAAGCGGCTGTAGAACACAAAAAGGGTGCACTTCTGATAATTGCAGGTGCAGGTACAGGTAAGACAGCAGTAATTACACAAAGGATTCTAAATATTATAAAGAAGGGGTGGGCAAAACCAAGCGAAATTCTTGCACTTACTTTTCTTGAGAAAGCAGCAGAAGAGATGCAGAGCAGGGTAGATGAAGAGCTTCCTCTTAGTTATGGTGATATGTGGATTTCGACTTTCCATTCGTTCTGTGATCGTATCCTTCGTCAGGAAGGTCATTACATTGGTATCGATACTGATTATGTGTTAATGAGTCAGGCAGAGAGTAATATTTTCTTTAGAAGAGCTATATGGGATCTTTCTTTAAAAAGGTTTAAACCTTTTGGTAATCCTATGAAGTTTGTAGACAAGATATTAGACCATTTCTCTAGATTGCAGGATGAGGATATCTCTCCAGAGGAGTATCTTGAGTATGCAAATGGTCTTGTTCAAAAGAGTGTCGAAGATCAGGAAGAGTACAAGGATATTCTTGAATTAGCTACTGTTTTTGGTGAATATACAAAGTTAAAGATAGAGAATAGTAAGTTAGATTTCGGTGATTTAATAATTTTGACTATTAGGCTGTTTAGAGAGAAACCGAATATTTTGAAAAAATACAGAGAGAAGTTTAAATATATTCTTGTTGACGAGTATCAGGATACAAATCATACACAGAATGTTTTAGTTAATATCCTTTCTGGTTTTGATCCTAAAAAAGATTCTGAGAAGATTGGAAAGATAAATCCTAATCTTACAGTTGTGGGGGATGATGACCAGGCAATCTATAAATTTAGAGGTGCTGCTATCTCTAATATCCTACAGTTTAAAAAGTTATACCCTAGGGCCAAGGAGATTGTTCTTACTGAAAACTACCGCTCTAGACAAGAGATTCTTGATAGTGCGTATACTTTGATTAGGCATAATAATCCGTATAGGTTAGAGATTACAGAGAAGATAGAGAAGAGACTTCAGGCAAGGGCTGTTTTTGAAAAAGATGAAAATCCAGTACAGCTTCTTCCTACTGAGAATGAGGATAGCGAGGCACAGGTGATTGCGGAGGAGATATTAAAATTAACTGGTAATGTTGAGGTCTCAGATATTAAACAGACACATAGTTTTGATATACAGGGACAATCCTCGTTTGTAGAGCTATTACCAGAGAAAAAATATAAATTCAGTGATATTGCGATTTTAGTTAGGGCGAATGCTCATATGGAAGCGATATTGCAGAATCTAAGGTATAAGGGGATTCCGTATAAACTAGGTGGTTCAAGAGGTTTGTATATGAGAGGTGAGATTAGGAGAATAATTGCATTCCTTAGAGTTCTTGTTGATTACAAGGATGAGGAGTCTATGTATACTGTTTTAGCAATGAATGAGTGGGGTGTTTCTGCTAGAGAGTTTTTAGAGATAAATATGCTAGCGAAAGAGAAAAATATCTCTGTATGGGAAACATTAGAGAATTTTTGTGATTTAAAGATAGGGGATATTGAAGGAGAAGTTCATATTGAAAAAAATAATTTAATAGAAAAGGTACTCTCCGAGAGTGCGATTACAGGTCTAGAAAAACTCCTTAATATACTTAATGAGTCTATTAAGATGGTTAGGTCAGAGAAGAGTATTGGTGAAATTCTTTACTATTTTGTTACAGAGAGTGGATATTTGAATAGTTTCGTTGAGAGTAAAGATCAGTTTAAGGTTAATAATATATCAAAGTTCTTTACTGGAATTTCTGATTACGAAAAAAAGAATGTAGGGAGTAATATCTATGAATACGTAGATTTTCTAAACTACAGTATTGATGTTGGAGATAGCCCGCAGGTAGACCAGAGTGATTTGCCAGAGTATGATGCTGTAAATATCTTGACTGTACATGGGTCAAAGGGTTTGGAATTTCCTGTGGTTTTTCTTGTTAGTCTTGTTACTGGTAGGTTCCCATCTCAAAGTAGAAGAGATAAGTTGCCAATTCCTGATGCATTGATAAAAGAATCATTAACAGGTCTTGATGAAAATGAAGAGCACATACAGGAGGAAAGAAGGCTGTTCTATGTTGGTGCAACAAGGGCGAAGGAGAAGTTGTATCTAACAGCATCTACCTTCTATGGTACTGGTAAGAGGAGGAGTAAGGGTAGTATTTTTCTCCATGAGATTTTGGATCGTGATGTTACAGAAGATTTAAAACATCCTATTAAATTAACAGATTCCGATGGTTTGTCTTTAGATTTTGTAAATAGCAATGAAGATATGAATCAACCATTATTAAATATAAGAAATGAAAGATTTAGCTACTCTCAAATAGATGCATATATGCAGTGTCCACTAAAATATTACTACATGTATGTATTGAAAATACCTCCAAAACCTAATGCTGCACTGTCTTTTGGTACTACAGTACATAACGCATTAAGAGACTTCTATACACTTCTGAAAAATTCTCAAGAGGGCTTGGGATTTAGTGATGTTCCATCTAAAGAAGATTTACTCGATGCTTTCGAGAAACACTGGGTAGGGGTTGGCTATCAAAGTAAGAAGCATGAACAGCAGAGGAAAGATGCTGGTAAGGAGATGATGGAGAGTTTCTATACAAAGATATTCGATGAAAAGAATAAGCCGTATCTTTTAGAGGAGAAGTTTACTGGTCATGTTGGAGATAGTTTGTTTGTAGGGAAGATAGATAGAGTTGATGTTGTAGGCATGGATGGTGAGGTCCCAATTGTTGATATTATCGATTACAAAACAGGTCATGTGAAGAGTGAGAGTGAGATTAGAAGTGATTTGCAATTACCGTTGTATGTACTCTTTTCTCAGATGGCTTACGGTTTTAAAGTTAGGAATGCAAAGTATATTTTTGTTGAGCATGGCGAAGAGAAGAATGTAGATATATCAACTAAAAAGATAGAGAAAGCTAAAGAGAAATTAGTCGAAGTTATAGAGAAAATAGTGGCTGGTGAATTTAAACCTCCTCGGGGGCATAGCTGTATGTATTGTGAGAGTATGAAGGTTTATGATGATTTGATAGAGAGTACTGTTTTCTAAATAGTAATTATTTTGTATAATTGCGAGATTATGATAAATACTGGAAAAATATATGCTCAATCTTTAAGTGATGCACTTCAGGGCCTTGATGATGCTGCTAACGCAGATAGCGTTGGAGGTATTATGGATTCTGTTATTGCAATCGCTATTCCACTTGCAGCTGTTTCTGTTGTTCTTCTCCTTGTTTTTGCTGCATACAAATTGATGACAAGTGGTGGAAATCCAGACAAATTGAAAGAGGGGAAAGAGGTTATAACAAATGCTGTAATAGGTTTCTTGTTTGTATTAATGTCTGTTGCAATCTTACTGTTATTAAGTAATTTGTTTGGTATTGATATAAGTGGAAGGTAATAAAAGAAAAAATATAATACCCTTAGGTGTTACTATTGGTGGTGTTGATTTTACTCCTCCTGCAGTGAAAGATGCCTTCTCAACTCCAGACGGAGTAATGGATACTGTTGTGTTTTTGCTTAATACCTTTGTTGGACTTTCTGTCCTCGTTGCAGTCATTATGATTGTTATCTCTGGATATCTCTTTATTACCGCTGCTGGGAATCCAGATAAGATACAGAGGGCGAGTAGTACAATAACAGCTGCTGTCGTTGGTATGGTAATAGTATTTCTTGCTAGAGCACTTATTGTTTTCGTTATCGAAAATATACTGCAGTAAGTTTGTTTAGGTAAATATATGATATTTGGAGCTTCCTTTTCTCCTGAGTATTGTGAGTATCTAGGTGTTAAAGATCCTGTACAGATACTTAAATTCGCACATCGAAAACTTTCTATAAAGGATATTCGGTTGGGTTTAAGATGGAAGACAATAGATAATGGTAACTGTCTATCTCTAGACTACTATCGTAAATATTTAGACTACCTATTTAAGAATAATCTAGATGTTTGTTTGAATATTGGTCCTGTTAAAGTGTTCAGATGGCCAGAAGAACATATCCCTTCATATTTAGAGAGCAATGTAACAACAAATATTGATAGCGATTCTAAGATTTCAGAGATATCAAAAGAGTACATTCTAAATCTTCTGTCTCTTTTGGAGAGGGAGTACGGTTCATATATGAATAAAGTTACATTCCAGATAGAGAATGAGGCATTTAATAGGTTCGGGCATATTCGTGCAAAGATATCTCCTTCTCATGTATTTGATGTTACTCAGATACTTTTTAAGAAATTCCAGAAGAGTAAATTGCTAATGAATAGCGCAGGTAGAACTAATCTTAGGAAGATTATTAGTCTTTTTAAAAATTTTAGAGAGAGTAAAACAATTAATCCTAAATCTCTAACTCTCGGAATAAACTATTACTTTAAATTGCCTCACACTCTTCCGTTTTTTAAAACATTTGATCCGATACAAATATCATACCCATGGGATATGTCTATAAAAGAATTACATAGAAGGAGTGAGGAAGTAGGCTTTAATATAGAGGTAACAGAGGGGCAGTTTGAACCATGGGGTGTACAGGTTACACCGGGCAATTCATATGAGGATTTTAAATATTTAGTAGAAAGATCGGAAGAGATATTACTTAAGAACGATGAAAGAGCTGTTCTAAGATTGTGGGGAATAGAGGAGTTTGCAAAGAAGTTTTTAGATGGTACTGCTATCGATGTTCACAGGGAAATTGCCAAAGAGATTAAGTATTGCAATAGTACACAGGATTATAATATAATTAACAAGCTAAATATAAAATAATATTAAATACATTCAAAATGAAGAAAACTTTAGCAAAGATCTCTGGTGGAGTATTAGCAGTATCTGCATCTGTAACTCAAGCATTTGCACAGAGTGGTTTAGATTGGATCGGTAGAGTTAATACAGTAAGTGGAACTTTAGACAACTGGATTGTTGATGTTCTTAACTTCGCAATTGGTATTGCAGCTTTAATTGCTGTCGTTATGCTTATTGCTGCTGGATATATGTATATTACTGCTGGTGGAGATGAAGGTAAGGTTGGTACTGCAACAAAGACTCTTACATTTGCAATTATTGGATTGGTAGTATGTTTTATCGCTGTAATTCTTGTACAGTTTGTTTTAGCAAATGTTTTAAAGTAAGTATTTGATATTAACGAGGGGCCCGTTGGGCCCTTCTTTTTTTAAGGACAAAGAGATATGGATTTAATAAATAGAATAACAACAGTTTCAAGTGGTAATTTGCCAGAGTTTGTAATATATCTGATTAATCTTGCAATAGGATTCTCTGCACTTTTAGCAGTTATCATGGTTATTGTCTCAGGTTTTAAATATATCATTTCTATGGGAGATGAGAAAAAAATCGCAAGTGCTAGCAAATCATTAATGTATGCATTAATTGGAATGGTACTAGTATTTATAGCTCCAACTGTTATACAATTTGTACTAGATAACTTTTTGGGTAAATAATGGTGATAGAGAAACTTGTATTAAATGTTAGTCATATAATTGCATCTCCTGTTTATGCACAGGCCCAACCTCCTAGAATAGAAGAACTCGCTAATACTTTTGAAGGTCTTTTTCAATGGATATTTCCTATCGGTGCAGTAATTGCAGTTGCGATGATTATATACGGCGGATATATGTGGATTGTATCTGCAGGTGATCCTGCAAGGAAACAGGTTGCACAAGGTACTCTTACATGGGCTGTTCTTGGTCTTGTATTTCTTTTCTTAATAGGGGCATTGTTACAAGTTTTACTTGAGTTTGTTATTGAGTAATTCCCTCTGTCGTGTAGCGTGGTATAATCTCTTATGCGTTATACTGTCCAACAATTTATATCTACAATTCTATTAATTTCCCTCCTATATACAACCTTTTTAGTAGGTCTGTCTCCTGTATATTCTGTAACTGCAGACGACCTAGAGAGTGAGATAAACAGGAAGCAAGAAGAATTAAGTAAAAACAAGAGTACCCTCTCTGCAATTGAGAAGAGGATAAAGGAGATTAGTGGTAGTAGTTACTCTCTTACAGAAAAGATAAATCTTTTAAATGCAGAGATTACAAAACTTCAGAGTGATATTGAAACAAAAAATAAAGAAATAGAGGAGAAACAGAAATTACTTGAGTTAAAGAAGAGTTCATTTGATATGGTTTCTACACAGTTATATATGGAAACAAGACAGAACAGTGCACAGATGTTTTTTTCATTTGGGAATTTAGATAATCTGTTGCAGAATCTTTTCGTTAAAAAGAATGCAATCTCTATACTTAGAGAAGATATAGAGAAGATAAATGGGGAGTTTACATCTTTAAGTCAGATTAAGGAGGATTTAGATAAGCAGAAGAAAGATTTAGATGATTCATATGCGTTAGTACAAGCAGAAAAGGTTAAATTACAAAAAGAATTGAGTGCACAGTTGGCTGCTAAGAAAAGTGTAACTAGTCGAATAAGTAGTTTAACATCTAGTCTATCAAGCCTTCAAAAAGAATTGCTATATAGCAGATTAGGTGGAACACACGTAAATCCCGCATCTGTTCCGAGTGGTGGAGATCATTGGGGAAGTCTACTCGGTTTTAATGAGGTCGCTCCTATAGGATCATTCGCCGTTTTTTCAATCGGTGCATATACGAATAGAGAAGGTTTGAGCCAATGGGGTGCGAAAGCAAGGGCCGAGGCAGGGCAAAATTATCAACAGATATTAAATGCGTATTATCCGTATGCAAATATTGCGAATGACTCTACAAATAAGATAACGATAAATGTTCTTTTCTGTGATCCTGGATATTCTTGTCGCGAATGTATGAACCCTAAAATATCGTCTTATGATTTAGAAACAGATTACCTTTATCGACTTGGAGAAATGCCTGAAAATTTTGGAACTGAAGCTTTGAAAGCTCAAGCAATTGCAGCAAGAACATATGTATTGAATGCAACAAATTATGGAACAAATACCGTAAGAGGAGATGAGTGTGGGCAGGTTATCGCAGGGCAAAAAACTGGTTCTTGGAAAAGTGCTGTAGATGCCACTCGTGGGGTTGTGATGAAAAAAAACGGTAGCGTTTTTTCATCTCAATATGCAGCAATTAATGGAGGATGGGTGAGAAATGGCGTAAATTGGGATACTGTAGACAAGGTTGGAGATGTAGATGGAAATTGGGTGAGTAGAGCATGGGATACATTAACACAAACTGGAAAAGTAGGTACATATTATTGGTTCTATAAGAGCTGGTACAGAAGTGGGTATTCGGTAGGGTCTTCTATTAGTGCTTCTAGCTGTAATCGAACACCTTGGTTATCACCTCAAGAAATGGCAGATATTGTTAACGCAGCATCAAGATTACAAGACCTAGGCGCTACTGATAAATATGCAGATTCAAGAATTGTTCCAATTTATGATAGCTGTCATTCTCAAGGATCTCCATATTCATATATTGAAATGAAAAATGCATCATCTTCGAAATTCACAAAAGTTGTTTCTGCTACTACAGTAAATGGAAATGGTACTACATCAAAGATCATTTTTAGAAATGAAGATGGGAGAGTTATTGAAATTGAAGGTGGCTTCTTTAAGCTTGCATTCAATCTTCGTGCACCTGGATATTTGCGAATACCTCAAAACAATTTCTTACATATAAATATACATAAGAAGTAAATATATTGTTCTCAAGCCCCTTTTCTGTTATGCTTTTTGTATGGAGAAAGAAGGTAGAAATATTCCAAAAAAGTTTCTTAAGGTGGATAAATCTTTTGTAGATAGGGTATATTCTGAACAAGGGAAAGTTCGTTTCTCTGGGTTCTCTGCGTTTCCTAAAAAAGTTAGCTTCCATGGAAGAGATAAAGATGAGGAGATTGTATTTGTAGTTAGAAGACACTGGGTCGCATACCTTCCAGACTTTTTAATAGTACTACTTGTACTTGCATTACCACTTTTCTTCCTTTCTTTTTCGTCTATATTTCCAATATTAGGAACTACCGTACTGTATTTAGGTGTCTTTGTTCTCTCTGTCGGTATAGCTTGTACACTCTTAATTACTACTTTTCTTAAATGGTATTACACATTACATATTGTTACAGATCAAAGGATTGTTGTTATAAAAATGGATAACGCCTTTTACCATTCATTTTCTGAAGCTCAATTAGAAAAAATAGAGGATATTACACATCAACAAGTTGGTGTATTAGGCACACTTTTTGACGTAGGGAGTTTAGATATTGATACTGCGGGCCATGGAGTAGATTTTAAATTAAGTATGCTTCCTCAGCCTAGAGAGATGCAAGATATATTAAATGATCTGCTTGAAATTAAGCAGAAAGGAGGTATTTAGTATGGAAGATATATACATGAATCTTTTTACATCTTCATCTATATTTACTCTTAATTTAGGAGATATACTTAAGTTTCCTTTAATTATTCTCTTAATTGCAAATATATTTTACTCATTAATGCTTGTTCTTAAGGTAAAGATACTTTCTGATACTGTAGATTCTTATGGTAATGGGAGGATAAAGATACTTGTATATCTAAATCTTGTGATTTCAGTATTAATGGGGTTAATCGCCACTATTCTAATTCTTTTAGGGTAATTAAATGCAAATATCTGCTTCTCAATATTTAAACAATTTAAATACAGAGACGCACCATACAGGAGTATTCCACTATACAAGGCCTGTTAGAGGAAAGCGTGATAAATATATCGAAATGTATGGTCTCCTTTCTGTAAGCAGTCGTGTTGCAATACCAGGTGCAAATATTGCAAAGTTTGCATGGGATGGTATTGTAGATGGTTTTGAATATTCAAAAGAGCAGTCTACAAATGATGCTCTCAAGAGTGCTCTTGCAGAAGCAACAAGAAGGATAAAGCAACTAATAACGAATGATAAGAATATCTCTAATCACGGTATAGATATTAATTTCTCTGTCTTTGTATCTGCAACCTCTGGAATATATGTTGGTTGTCTTGGAGAATGTGACATATATGTATATAAGGGGGGGAAGATTGTGGATATATATGAGATGCTTTCAAAGAAAGGTGCTAGAACAGCGGGTCTTCTTCTTGATGAGAAAGATATCCTTTTTGCCTCAACACCTACATTCCTCAAGAGATATATGAATGAATTAGTAGGTTTGCCAGATGGCGACCATATCTTGGAAAGAGTAGAGGAGATTACTGAGAATTTACAAGATGGGGAAGGTGTTCTTCTCTTTACAAAAGGAGAAGAAGAGAAGGAGGTTGTTCTTGCAGAGGAAGAAACAGCAATCAACTATTCAGAGAAGGATATAGAGGATGTGGTAAAGGAGAAGAAGGTGTCTCATATAAGAAGAATGAACTGGGGAGACCTACGTGAGAGAATTAACAACATCGTGATTGTGTTAAAGAGGAAATCCCTTTTGCTTGCAGAATTTTTAGATCCTGTATCTCGTTTGTTAAAAGGAGTTTTCAGTACGATTGGAATATTTTTTAAATCTAAATTAGGAAATATTTTTGAGAATTTAGGAAAGAAAAGATGGTTTAAAAAGGCATCTGCTAAAATATCACAATCGGAGTTAAATATTCCTAGAAGAGATGGATTTAAGAGTTTCAAAGTTGATGGGTACAGGGTTAAGAATAAGCAATGGGGTAGAATTAAGATTGCTGTTATAGTTACTGTATGTATTGCTCTTCTAGCGGGAGGAATCAAATTTACTATAAATGAGAGAGATGCAAGAGTATTAAGTAAAAAAGCAAATGAAATTTTTAAATCTGTAGATAGTTTCCTTCTTTCAGCAGAAGGGAAAAAGGCAACGGATAGGGTTGAGGCAGAGACACTTGTTTTTAAGGCAAGCAATGAATTGGAGAAAATACCAGATGGATTAAGAGAGAAAGATTCTGAAAAATTGAAAGAGTTAGAAGGGAAAGTTCTTGGTATAAAGGATGATCTTTACAAGAGGAAGGGGCTTACTGAGTCTGATTCATCGCTAGGAACATATGTAGGAAGTAGGATCACATTTGGAGAAGGATCTAATCCTTCTGACATTACAATATATCAAGATGGAAAGGGTAATGAATATCTCTTAGTTTCTGATAAAGGGCTTAA
>CAZUZI010000003.1:0-753 GCA_964625015.1 uncultured Candidatus Saccharibacteria bacterium
AGTGGTGGCGGTAATGGTTCTACAGTTCTCACCTATGGTGGAGGTGCAATTAAATTAACAGTTACAGGCACTACAACAGTTAATGGGTCTATAACTGCAAAAGGGGAGTCTGCAGCTAGTGGCTCCTGGGGAGTACTTAGCGGTGGTGGAAGTGGAGGTTCAATTTGGATCACAACGGGAACACTTGCAGGCTCTGGAATAATATCTGCGAATGGTGGTAGTACTCAAAACAATGAATATGATGGTGGTGGTGGTGGTGGTGGAAGAATTGCCCTGTATTACGCAACGGATTCTTCTACCTTGAGTACTCTGTCAGCAAGTGGAGGTACTGCTGGAGATAATGCGCAATACGCAGGTGCTGGTACAGTGTACAAAAAAAGTACTGCCCAAACGAATGGCGACCTAATCGTTGACAATAATGGGGGGGCAGGATGGAGCACAGTAAAAGATAGAATACCATTAACTACAATAGGAAATATTACTTTGGATAACCTAACAGTAACTGATTTTGCCAATATTGATTACAGCAGTACTATGAGTATAGCTTCTACATTCGTACTATCTAATTACTCACACTTTAACAATACTGGAAGTGTTTCAACAAATATATTAAATATCTCTGGATCAGGTAAATATTATAGTCAATCAGGGTCTACTACTAACCACTCTGCCCTCAACTGGACAGGAGGTATCATTTATGACAATGGTGGTTCCATGAATCTTGTTAGTGGAGGAGGAGATTTAACCATTCCT
>CAZUZI010000003.1:853-46565 GCA_964625015.1 uncultured Candidatus Saccharibacteria bacterium
ATTAAGAGCTAATGGTGGGGATACCCCGAACAAGAATAGGGATGGTGGTGGTGGTAGTGGTGGAAGAATCGCTCTGTATTACTCTAATGACACATCTGCTTTTTCAACTCTATCAACGATTGGAGGAAACGTTGGTGATAGTGCACAAGTTGGTGGCGCTGGAACAATCTACAAGAAGTCTGCTAGTGCTACAAATGGAGACTTAACAATTAAGAATAATTCTATTTGGTCAATAGCTATTAGCAAAATTGCTTTAACACCAATCCCAAATACAAATATTAATAACTTAAGAGTAGAAAGTAATTCTAGTGTTACATATACAAGTACCTTAACAGCTACAATTATTTCAATTGAGGAAAAGTCATACTTTAAAAATGTCGGTACTGTTTCCACCCAAGCATTAAATATAAATACATCTAGTGTATATGATAATGGTATGGGTTCAACAACAACGTATACATCACTTAACTGGGCAGGAGGTAGTATAGCTGACAATGGTGGTTCCATGAATCTTGTTAGTGGAGGAGGAGATTTAACCATTCCTGCTACATCTACTCTCATAGGAAATACTCCTAGAACATTTACAAACATTACTATCAACGGTACATTAACTCACGATGCGAACACCACAGAACCAGTAAATAAGATTATATATACATCCTTAAACAACTTTGAATTGACAAGTACAGGAGTAATAAATCTTGACAGTAAAGGATATGCAGCAGGAGAAGGACCTGGGGCTGGGACAGATGGGCAGTATGGATCTGGTGGTGGTGCATATGGAGGTAATGGTGGAAAAGGTACTACCTATGCAGGAGGTACCGCATATGGAAGTATGACAGAACCAACAGATTTAGGAAGTGGAGGTGGTGTATTTGGACCTTCTGGTGCTGGTGGTGGTGCTATTAAGATAACTGCAGGAGGTACTGCTAAAATTGATGGCTTGATAACTGCAAATGGTGGATATGGTGAAGGTGGATATTGGGAAGATGCTTCTGGTGGTGGTGCTGGTGGATCAATATGGATTATTGCTAACACTCTTGAAGGAACTGGAATATTAAGAGCTAATGGTGGGGATACCCCGAACAAGAATAGGGATGGTGGTGGTGGTGGTGGTGGAAGAATTGCCCTGTATTATACAGTTGATAATTTCAATTTTGCTACAATAACAGTTAATGGTGGTACTGCAGGTAATACTGCCCAACCTGGTGGTGTTGGAACAATATATGAGGGAGGTATACCATCAAATCCTGTAAATCTGACTCAGCTAAAAGCTGATGGTACAATAGGTATAGGAGTAGGAAGTGGGACAAATGAGAGTAGTATAAAGATAAGAATGCAGATGTCTGATCCTAATGCAACTGATTCACTAACACCGCAAGTAGAGTTTGTTCCATTGGGAACAACATTTAATAATGTAGCAACAAACAGTGGTACTCCAGTTGGATATTCAGGTAGTGGAGTAACAGGAGAAGTTGAAGTAACAGGACTTGCAGACGGTAGCTCATATCACTGGCAAGCAAGAGTATGTGATTCAATAAACCTATGTTCTAATTGGGTTAGCTTTGGAAATAATGGAGAAGAGGAAGCCGATGTAAGAGTTGTAATGAATACTAATCCAAATTCACCTACAATTCCTACATCCTCTTTCTATATAAATGGTCAATATACAAACAACTTACAACCTACATTGGGTTTTGTTCTTTCTGATCCAAATGCTGTAGATTCAGTGGGATTTGTAATTGAGGTAAGTACTGTTTCTAATTTTAATACAACAATAATAAGCTATACATCTGCAATGGCAGCACAAGGGACACAATCATTTACCATAGGACAGGCTGCAGGTGATGGAACATATACAACTGGGAATGCAGGACAAGAACTTGTTACAGGTAACTATTACTGGAGAGTAAAAGCAGTAGATGATAAGAATGGTAGCTCAGATTGGAGTGTTGCAACTGGTACACCTTCATTTAAGATTGATCTTTCAAGACCAACAAATGCTTCAAATACATATATTAAATCATCTGTATCTGCAACAAATCAATATACATTAACAGATGGTAATATGTGGTTCAGAAGAAATGATTTGTACTTTGCATGGGATGAAGCAAATGATAGCCAAGGTATAAAGGGATACTGTTTATATATTGGTCAAAATGCATTAGCAGACCCTGCTACAGAGAAAGGATTACTCGGATCTTCCCCTGTTAGTACAACAGGTACAACATGCCAATTTATTACAAATACGACAGAAATAGACTTCTCTAATTCTGCATATAGGAGCTATGAATGGTTAACATCTAGTAATGACCCTTACTATTTCAAAGTTAAGGCAATTGATATTGCAAATAATACATATGATGGGCCAGATGATACAAACTATGTTTCTTTCAATTTTGATAATACTGCACCTCAGAATGTAACTGCTATATCTACACCAAGTATTGCGTTTTCGTCTGCTGCAGATATGTTCTTCAGCTGGAGTACAGGAAATGCAGGAGCATCTGATGATCAATCTGGTGTATTAGGTTTCCAATATGCGATAAATACAAAAGATACATGGTGGGGTAATACACAGGATGAATTTACTGGATTAACATATTCACCAATGGATAGACAACAACCTCTTTATCTTCCTACAGAAGTACAATCTTCAATTCAATTAGGACAAAATACTGTTTACTTTAGGGTTGCAGATCAAGCTGGAAATTACTCAGAATTAAGAACAGCAATACTTAACTATGGTGGAGAGGCTCCATCATTCGCACAGGGATCTGAGGTTACTGTAACACCAACACAGAATGATACAAATACATTTGCATTTAGTTGGCCAGAGGCAGAGGCTTCTACGGGTAATACTGTTGCAACCTACTATTACATGATTAATACTCCACCTCCAGTATCATATGCAACGATAACTTCGAATTCGGCTACATACATTGCGACAACAGGTACTTCTATATCTAATTCTGTAATACCTGGATTACGTAAAGGAGCAAATACAATATACGTTGCTGTAGTGGATAATGCTGGAAATTACTCTTCTTCAAATGTAATTTCAGCTACATTCTACCTTAACTCTGAAGTACCAGATTCCCCAACAGATGTTACAGTTGCAGATATCTCTATAAAAGATGTCTCAATATGGAGAGCTGCAGTTGTTTGGGGAGAACCTGAATACAAGGGCACTGGAACACTTACATATCATGTATATAGATCTGAAGATGCAACTACTTGGGAAGAGATAGCTACAACTACTGGTCTTACATATGTTGATACTGTTCCAGAATCTAAGGAGTATTTCTGGAGAGTTGCTTCAACAGATAACTCTGATGAATCAATTGGTAGTCCTTCTGTATCAAATGGAGCATCACTGACACCTAGAGGTAAGTATTTGGAGCCTCCTACATTAACATCAGGTCCTGCAAGTTCATCAATTTCTACAACAAAGAGTACAATATCATGGACTACAAGTAGAAATTCAGATAGTAAGGTAGCATTTGGATTGAATAGCAGAGATTACTTTGAATCAGAATCATACAATTCAACAGAGACTACTGAGCATAAAATAGTATTAAGTAATCTAACACCAGGAACACAGTACTACTATACTGCGAAATGGACTGATGAAGATGGTAATACTGGTGAGAGTCAGGAGTTATCATTTGCAACAGAGCCTGCACCAGAGGTTAAGAATGTAAGAATTAGTAATAGGGGAGTAAGTAGTTCAATGATTAATTTCACAACAGTTAAGGCAAGTAGTGTTAAGATATATTACGGTGTTTCAACAAGTTTTGGTGGAGTAAAAGAGATTGCAACATCTAAACTGGAAACCTCATACTCATTACAATTGGATCAATTACAGGATGGTACTAAGTATTACTTTAAGATAAATACAATGGATGAAGAGGGTAAGGAATACGAGGGTACAATCTTAGACTTCGAAACATTACCAAGACCAAAGGTGTTTAATATAAAGGTACAACAAGTTGCAAAGACAGCACAATCTGCACTTCTTGTATCATGGAATTCTAATACAGATATCTCTTCTGTAGTTACTTACTACCCATCATCTAATCCAAGTATGATGAGAGATAACGTTGATTTAGAACTAAAAGCAGGTGAGCATGAGATGTTGATTAAAGGCCTATTCCCAGATACAGAGTACTCTATACAGGTTAGGGGTAATGACATAATTGGTAACGAAGCAATTTCAGAGGTAATAAATATTAAAACTTCTAGAGATAGTAGGGCACCACAAATCTCTGCAATGACACTTGAGGGTACAAATGTTAGATTAACTGATGGTGGTACGACATCACAGTTAATCGTAAGCTGGAATACTGATGAACCATCTACAAGTCAGGTAGAATATGGAGAGGGTTCTGGAGATAACTATAATCAGCTTACACAGGAAGACAAAGATCTTTCATACAATCATGTTGTCATTATTTCTGGCCTTACACCATCGAAGGTGTATCATTTAAGAGCAATATCTGCAGATTCTGCTGGTAATGTAACTAAATCTATTGATACAGTAACAATAACACCAAAGGCAACTGATAACGCACTCTATCTTGTAATAACAACTCTTAGAGAAGCATTTGGTTTCATTGATCAGATTGATAATTTAAAGTAACTAGTTATGAAGAGTGAGATAACAATAAAAGTTGATAATATTGATAAATCATTTAATGTTGCAGATGGTAAGGTAGATGTGTTAAAGAAAATATCCTTTGATATACTCGATTCTGAATTTGCCATCATATTTGGTCCCTCTGGATGTGGTAAATCTACACTGCTTCACACAATATTAGGATTAGAGCAACCAACTGGAGGTGCAATTACAGTACTTGGTAGAAATGTATATACTAACTATTCTGAAGATAATATGGCAGAATTTAGGATACATAATATTGGGATGGTATATCAGCAATCAAACTGGATAAAGGCAATTAATGTAGTTGAGAATGTTGCATTTCCTCTCGCTATACTTGGATATGAGCATACAGAGAGAATAAATAAGGCAAAGAAGCTATTAGATTCTCTTCATTTACTTCCATGGGCAGAATATCATCCATATGAGCTTTCAAGTGGACAGCAACAGAAGGCTGCATTAGCTAGAGCATTGATAGGCAACCCTAGAATCATTATTGCTGATGAACCAACAGGTAACCTAGACTACGAAGCAGGAGAGGAGTTGATTTCTTTGTTTAAGGATCTTTCTACTACACAGGGTAAAACAATATTGATGGTTACACATGATTTAAACTATATTAAACATGCAAACAAAGCAATTAGGATGCTTGATGGTGAAGTGGTAGAGATATTTGAACCTAAGAATGGAGAGAGTAGTCATGAAATACTTAAATACAAAACATCTGCAGATTATGTCAAATAGAAAAAGTATAAAAGAACATATAGCTGGATTCTTTAGAACAATATCATATATCTTCCTTATAGCTATATATGGAATACTGATTGTGATAAGGCAAATTGGTAAAAAAATAAAACCAATTTCTAAGTTAGAACCAGCAATATCCAAATTTATAAGGCTACTTGATAGAACTCCTAAAGGCAATCTATCAAGGGTAGAGTTAATAACTCTTGCAGTGCAGAATATGAGTGCCAAAAGAAATAGAACTAATGTTACCATTGGTGGTATGGCAGTAGGTATTGCAACTATTGTTTTACTTGTATCAATAGCATACGGTTTACAGTCTCTTGTTGTTAATAGGGTAGCAAGGTTAGATGAAATGAAACAGGCAGATGTGTCTGTACAACCTGGTAGTAATCTTTTACTTAATGATAATATCCTAGAGCTATTTACAGGGTTCGAGAATGTAAAGATGTCTCTTCCACAAATTTCTGTAGTGGGTAAGGTGAATTTTAATAACTCATCTACAGATATGGCAGCATACGGTGTAACAAAGGAGTATCTTGTTCAATCTGCTATTGCTCCTGTTGTTGGAAAGACTTTTGAAAGTAATGATACAAAGAATATGTTCCCAGTATTAAAAGATGAAGTCATTATTGGTAATACAGATACTGGAACAAATCTAGAAGAGGGATGGGTAGAGGTACAGGATGAAAGTGAAGTTGATAACTCACTTACTATCACAAAAGTTACAATGCCTGCTGACATTAAAGAGAGAGAGGCTGTTGTAAACAGGGCATTTCTTAAGGTTTTGAATCTTTCAGAATCAGATGCTGTGGGAAAAACTTTTTCCGTTTCCTTTATTGCTTCAAGTATATCTCCGAATGGAGGGCAGAAGAGAATAGAGTCTACAGCTGTAGAGTATGCAATAGTAGGGGTAACCCCAGACGATTTGTCACCTCTCTTCTTTATTCCTTTCATTCATCTTAGATCCATGGGGATTGAGAACTACTCACAGATTAAGATAGTTGCTGATAGTGAAGATAATTTAGAGAGTATAAGGACAAGGATTGAGTCTAATGGTTTTCAGACTTCTTCTGTAGTTGATACAGTAACACAAATTAATAGTTTGTTTGGTACTATTAGAACAGCACTAGCTATCCTTGGTGCAATTGCACTCTTTGTTGCAGCACTGGGGATGTTTAATACATTAACAGTTTCTTTACTTGAGAGAACTAGAGAGGTTGGATTACTTAAAGCAATGGGTATGAAAGCTAGTGATGTAAGTGATCTCTTTCTTGCAGAATCAATGATAATGGGTACAGCAGGTGGCTTCTTAGGTATTGTTGGTGGATTAGGTATCGGTAAGATAATAGAGTTAGGATTGTCTATATATTCCTCTATAAAGGGAATTGGTATGGTAACAATAGTTGATATGCCGATTGAGTTTACTCTCTTTATAATATTCCTTTCATTCCTTGTTGGAGTATTAACAGGTTTCTATCCTTCTAGAAGAGCTACTAAGATATCTGCATTAAATGCATTAAGATACGAGTAATTGATCTAATATATATATTACTTCATTACTACTGTTGCATTGCATTAGTTTTGCTCTTAGCTCACTAGCTCCATCAAATCCATTAATATATGCTCTAAAGAATTTTTTAAGTGAGTTAAAATCCTTTTTCTTTCCCCATACGTCATCGAAAAGTTTTAGATGATTCTTAAAAACAGCTATTTTTTCATTGATTGAGATCTCTTTTGTAGACTTACTAAAACACCATGGATTTGTCATAGCTGCCCTTCCAATTAGTACACCATCTATCATATATTCGGAGATCTTTTCATTTGCTTCCTGTATAGAGTGTATATCACCATTACCAAATATTAAGGTATTAGGAGATATACTATTCCTTAGATTAACTATTTCATTCATGTATGACCAATCTGCATTTATAGAAGATGCTCCTCTTGCAGTTCTCATATGAATAGTTAAGACAGAAAGATTCTGATCTAGTAAAAAGTATATCCAATCCATATCAATACTGTTAAATCCTAATCTTGTTTTGACTGATATTGGAAGACCACTCTCTTTGACTGAATCGATAATCTCTTTTACAAGTTCTCTATCTGCAGTTATTAGTGCACTACCTGATAACCCATTAATGACGTTCTTTACAGAACAACCCATGTTAATATCTATACCATCAAAGCCTAAATCTTTAACAATCATTGCTGACTTCAAGAAGTTCTTAGGGGTATTACCCCAAAGTTGAGCGATAATGGGATGCTCAGAGCTATCATATTCAAGTCTATGCATAACACGATCTTTACCAACACTATTTAATCCATCAACATTTACAAATTCAGTATACAGAAGATCTGGCTTAGACAAAGACATTACAATTCTTCTAAATACTGTATCGGTTACATCTTCCATAGGGGAGAGTCCAATAATTGGTTTTTTAAGCTTTTCATATATATTCATAAGCACAATTATACAATGACAAAGCTTGAAATAATAATGGATTTACAATAAACTTACTGTGTATTACTGCCTAAGATATGGAACAAAAGAATATACTAACAAGTAATGGAGGACAAAAAATCCTCGATGAAACAAAGGTCGATAGCTCCCTTGTTATCTTCACATATACACTTAAAGAGTTCTTCTACTGGTGGTATGTACGAATGCTCTACTGGCATCTTAGAATGTTAGGAAGAATATCTATGGTAGTTGATGATAACCTATCTATATCACTTCTGATAAAGAACTTCTTTTTACCTTGGCATAGGGACTTCTCACTCATTGGGTGGACATTTGGTATACTGATAAAGATCATATATCTACCAATAGCAATCTTTACATACTTACTTCTCATTTCAATCTACATAGTAATAATCCTACTATGGTTACTTCTTCCACCTGCAACACTAGCTTTCATAATTAGATCAATAATAAATATATAATGGCAATAGATTACGGATGGCAAAATAGGACCTTAATTGGATACCACTCAAAAGATAGTGATACATTTGGCGTAGTACAAAAGGAATACCCAATACTTACTAAGGAATCAGACGCACTCTTTCTACTTACAAGAGATCAATTCTTTACAATATCCACACCACAAATATCTAATGTATTAACAAACTACCTAAGATATCAGAAATTCTATGATAACCTCAGATTAGTAGCAAATATACTTCTAGTACCAGGGTTAATAATTGCATTTGGATATTTACTTCGTCAATTCGGTATATTTGATAGCGTAACCATAGTGAAAGATTTCCTTTCTAGCGGAATATCTGACACTCTCTTTGGTATCTCCCTCTTTAGTGTCTTCATACTTTGGCATGATTACTACAAAGACAAAAGTCACCCAGTACGACTCCCTAAAGCAGAAGCTATTCCATTGAATGAACTTGAAGAGATAAAGGCAACTGGTTTCAAATTTGGAAGATATGCACACTTAGAAGCAATAAATTACATAAATGATCTCTCCTTAGAAGCAATCTGTAGGAATACATCAAATGATAGGGTAAATATACTAACCCTCTTCTCCGAATTAATACAGTATGCTGTCTCACTTGAGATATTTAAGAGGGCAAATATTACTATAACGGAAGAGAATCTTGATGAGAGTGGAGTACATAGTGAGACACTACCATCGTACCCATCCACATCCATTAGAAGTTTAATCATATATGCATTAAATGAAGCACTTCTCACATCATCAAGAGAAATTAGACCAGAACATCTCTTCTTAGCACTTTTTAATGTATTCCCATCTCTTAAAAAATATCTTCTTACTCAGAACTCTTCCATAGATATATTAAGAGAAGTAGTAAGATATCAAACATATGAGTTAGAGAAAAAACAGAGCACAAACTATTTCAACCCGAATGTTTCATATTACAGAAAAGGAGGAATAGCAGAGAGTTGGATATACGGATATACATTCATATTAAACAAGTTCAGTAAGAATATTAATGAATATATTGCTGGAAATGATGATATCTTTGGGATAGGGCATGAGACAGAGATAGAGAATCTTGTCTCAGTCCTAGGAAAAATATCAAACAGGAACGCACTATTAATAGGGGAACCTGGTGTAGGTAAATCTAGCTTAATACTTGGTATTGCACAAAGGATAAACAGAGGAGATGTACCTGATCAATTAAAAGATAAGAGGATAATACAACTTGATATAAATGGATTGATTGCATTCTCATCAAGAGAGAAAAGTGTAGAAGAATTAATTGCAAAAGCAATGAAAGAATTAGAAAACGCAGGAGATACAATCCTGTATATTGATGAAATGCAAGAACTTATACCCGCAAAGGCCCAAGACTCTGGTCACTCTCTAGCAGGTATACTATTACCATATATACTCAGTAGTAAATTCCCAATAATTGGTACAGTTAATCATGCTGATTACAAGAAATACTTTTACAGTTCTGAATCTCTAAGACAATCATTTACAAATATAGAAGTAAGTGAGATATCTGCGGATGATGCACTTCTCATACTTGAAACAAAGATATATCAGCTAGAAAAAACATTCGGTATATATACAACACTTCCATCATTGATAAGTTCTGTAGAGCTTGCACAGAGATATATAAAAGAAAAGAATCTGCCAAGTAGTGCAGTCCAATTACTTGAGAGTGCATGTTCATGGGCACAAAGTAGTGGTGTACAAATATTAACAGATGAACATGTTGCAAAGGTTATGTCTAATCAGAAAGGTATTTCAATTGCAGGTGTGAATGCAGATGAGAGTACGAAACTAATGAAATTAGAAGAGAATATAAAGAACAGGGTAATTGGGCAAGATGATGCAGTGAAGGCTATTGTAGAGTCTCTAAGACGCGCACACACGGATATAAGGAACCCTAACAAGCCAATAGGTGTATTCCTTTTCATGGGTCCAACCGGTGTAGGTAAAACATATTTAGCAAAGGTTGTTGCAGAGGAGTACTTTGGTGGACAGAGTGAAATGATTAGAGTTGATATGTCTGAATATCAAGATATATCAAGTGTAGATAAACTTCTTGGAGAGACTACAAAAGGTAATATACTTGGACAAACTGCGATATCTTTAATAGATAGGATCAAACTAAATCCATATACCGTAGTCCTTTTTGATGAAATAGAAAAGGCTCATCCTCAAATACTTAATCTCTTCTTACAGATTTTTGACGAAGGGAGATTAACAAGTAATCTCGGAGAAGTTGTAGATTTTACAAACAGTATAATCGTATGTACGAGTAACATTGGTAGTTCAATACTCCTTAATTCACTAAGTGACAAGAACAGTACATGGGAAGAAGCAAAAGATAGGGCATTAATAGAGTTAAGACAATCAATTAAACCTGAGCTATTAAACAGATTTGATAAGACAATTGTATTCCACCCTCATGATATAGATCATCTATCAAGTATTTCAGAAATACTTCTAAGGGAACTCTCAAGTAGATTAGGTGAAAAAAGTATTACACTTACATGGAATCAGTTAATACCACAGTTAATAGCTAATAAAGCTAATGAACCAGGATTAGGAGCAAGACCAATAAAGAGGTATATACAGGAAAATATTGAAGGTAATATAGCGAAAGAAATGGTCGAAGGTGGTATACAGCCTGGAGAGGAGATAGAAATCAAAGAGAGTTGGATAATCTAATAAAAGCTTTCCGAAGGGGTTGTAAATGAAGAGATATTACAATATAATAGCTTTGTTATAAATATAGTTTAAGACAACATGGGTGCATTACCAAAAAGAAAGATATCAAGAGGTAGAAGAGATAGAAGAAGAGCAGCAGATGCTCTAAAGACTCCTGTAATATCAAAGTGTCCAAAATGTGGTAGGGTAAAGAGACCTCACTTTGTATGTGAGTTCTGTGGATATTATGGAGATGGTAAAGATTTAAAGAAAAATAAATAAACAGCTTAAACGATGAAGAAGGCAACTGACCCAAGGCATCTTTCAAGAGAATTAGCACTTCAAACACTCTTTTCTAAAGATTTTAATAGCAACAGAGAGGGTATAATTGATTTCGATATTGCTACTCTTTCCGCACTAGATGAAATAGATACACATAATACAGAACTGTATACAGAAATTGTCAACGGTGTTAAAGAGAAAAGTACAGAGATTGACGAGATAATAGTAAAATTTGCACCTCAATGGCCAATTTCACAAATGAAACTTGTAGATTTACAAATACTTCGTATGGCAATATTTGAGGGTTTTATCTCAAAGATAACACCACCTAAAGTTGCTATTGACGAAGCCATTGAAATAGCGAAGGAGTTTGGGGGAGAAACTAGTAGCAAATTTGTAAATGGTGTCTTAGGTGCAATATATGAAACAAAGAGGAACGAATATGAGCAGTAGTAATATCAACAAATTAGAAACAAATATAGGTGTAGAATTTAATGATAAATCCCTATTAGAGAAAGCCTTAACTCACAGATCATATCTCAACGAACATAGAAATATACCTGAGAACAACGAAAGGTTAGAATTTCTTGGTGATGCAGTACTAGAACTAATTGTATCTGATTTTTTGTATACAACATATCCTGATAGACCAGAAGGAGACCTTACAAGTTTTAGGTCTGCATTAGTAAAAACAGATAGCTTAGCATCATCAGCGAGAGATTTAGGAATAGGCCAATATCTTCATATGTCCAGAGGAGAAGAAGATAGTGGCGGAAGAGAAAAGGATTACCTTTTAGCAAATACATTTGAAGCTATTCTCGGAGCTATATACTTAGATCATGGATATGATACTTGTAAAGATTTCGTATCTAAAACACTATTCCCAAAGATAGGAGAGATTGTAGAATACCGATTAGATATTGATAGTAAAACAAAGATGCAAGAGTTAGCACAATCTGTATTTAAACTTACACCGACATATGAAGTGGTTAAGGAGGAAGGACCAGACCATAACAAGATATTTACAGTTGTAGTAAAATTAGACGAGGAGATAGTAGGAGAGGGAGAGGGTGCAAGTAAACAGAAAGCAGAGGAGAAAGCAGCAAGTGAAGGTATAAAATATATTGAAAACAACAGATAAGCTTGAATATTAATTTATCATCTGTTAAAATAACGACGCTATGTTAAAAATCAGATTAAAAAGAATAGGAAAAACAGGACAACCATCTTACAGAATTGTTGTAATGGAGTCCTCTAATCCAAGAGATGGAAGAGCGGTAGAAGAGATTGGAACATACAATCCAAGAACTAAACCTTCAACTTTCGATATTAACAAAGAGGCTGCTCAGAAGTGGTTAAATAGTGGTGCACAGCCAACAGACACAGTAGCACAGTATTTTGTTAAGCTTGGTCTTCTCAAATCTTTAAAGAGAGGTTCTAAAAAACCTAGTACAACAAAGAAAACAGTAGAGGAGAAATAACTCATATTACTTCTGAATAAGGCCTTTTAGAGGTCTTTTTCATTTTATATATACTTATGGTAAAATTCCTATCGTAGGAGTATAATTCGTTTATATATATATTAAATTATTTACCCTTAAAAATGAAAGAGTTACTAGTACACATCATCAAGTCCATAGTAAATAATCCAGATGATGTTTCTGTAGAAGAGAGAGACAGCGTAGATTTCCCAGGATTAACAATACTTACAATTGATGTAAATGAGTCTGACAAAGGAGTAATAATAGGAAGAAAAGGAAGAACTATTAATTCAATAAGAGATATTGTAACAATTAGTGCGATAAGAAATAACAAGAGAGTAAGAGTCCTTCTTAAAGATGATAGAGGAGAGCATCATAGCGAAGAGGATATGCTAAAAGATGAGATCTAATTAAAGATTCTTGGCTTTTTCCTTAAAGATATTCAATATGTCCTGATAATCTGTATATGCCTTGAATGGTCTATATATATTTGTATCCCCAGCCCTATCAGCCATGTAGTACCCACTTACTATAAGAGATATACTCCACTTCCCAGTAGCTTGATGTACAACCTCAACATTTTGAATTCTCATTATGTATGGAGAAACACTCTGCACTTCCTCTAAGAAGGATATAACATTTTCATAATCACCCATGTACGAAATTGGACCTGAGACTCCAGCTCCGCTATTTTCAGACGGCAATAGTGTACCGCCCATATCTCCAGCGGACAACTCCCTTATTACCAACCCCTTTGCTCTCGCTAATGTATCAATATAGTAGATGAAATCAGATACTTTAAGGATCTTAGGTATAACACTTTTTGCCAGTACTACAGTATCATTTAGTTGATTCTCATCTAAAAGTGCAAGCTTATCATCTAAACCACTCAACTGTTCGATTTTGCTATCCGTTTCTTTAATTTCACTTTGATACCCTAATGCAGAGTTAATCATTGGTACAAAGACAGATATAGATAGAACTAATAGCACAACTACTACAGCAATAGGGATTATAAGATCCCCAAAACTTAATCTTGTACTTCTTATCTTCTCATTTATTACTGCCAATTCTTTACTTGTTTTTTCATTTGTTCTACTTGCTAATGCCATATTTACTGATTAAAAAAATTTTTACCATTGAGTACACCCTCAAATGTGAAAGATACATTATTCTCCCCCTTACCAACAGATTCTAAATTAATCTTGTTAATATTCGCATCCGTACCTAGAATATACCATAGCTTTGAAACCTGTTCTAAACTAGATGCATATCCAGAGTATGTAAATTCTAAATTTTCACTAATCATTACACCTCTCATTTCAATACTTCCCGCTTTAACACTAATACCACTTAAAAATTCAATAATTCTCTTATGAGAGAATGCTCCCTTTCTAACATTTGTATAAAGGACAGCTCTATCTACAATCTCTTCATTTGCAAGTAGGTTATCTATTTGCTGATTAATCTTGTTCTCTATTAATGCTAACTCTTTCTTCTTTGTATTTAATACCTGTTTAGAAATGATGTTAAAACCAACTACAGCGATAATAACCAAAACAAGAGCAATCAGACTTACAACAGAACCTATGTTAACACCACTCTTTGCCTTCTCTACTACAATCTCTTCCTCCGACATCTCTGGCATAAGATTAAGACCTTCACTGATCTCTACATTCTCTTTTGTTTGGGGTTGAGTACTCGATACAACAGTTGAGTTCACTGTTTCCTTTGTAGCATCTTCTACTTTTTGTTGATTAATTCCATTATTCATCTTTTAATGCTAATCCTATTGCAACTGAGTATGAAGGCCCACCCTTTGCAATAATATCTTTAAATCTTTCATTAATATTTATGCCAGCCCACGGGTTGGCAACGCTTGCCCTTACACCAAGATATTTAGATACAAAGTCTCCCAGTCCTGGGAGTAGGGCACCATCACCATTTAACATATAGTCTACAGGAGATGCACTAGCAGTCTTATTTTTGTAGAACTCAACACCTCTTTGTACCTCTACAAGTATTGATTCTACAAGAGGGGATAGGGCTCCACTTATTTTACCTTCTAACACGTTTGGTACAACTCCATAGTTTCTCTTAAACTCTTCTGCTCGACTGTATTCAAAGCTAAATTTGTTAACTATTGCTTGTGTAAGAGAATCAGACCCTATTGCTATACTTTGTGAAAATACCAAATATCCATCTGTCATAATACTCATATCTGTACTATTTGCTCCAAAATCAAGCATAACTAAATCCTTTATCTTTGTTGAACGATACATTGCCCTACCCATTGCAACTGATTCTGTCTCTATTGCAATAAGATCGAGATCTGCCAAATTAGCGATCTCCTGATATATAGATATAATTTTCTTAGGTGCGGCAACAAGTAATACCCTATATGCATTTTTTTCTTCATTGAACCCTATGATAACAAAACTCATATGTACATCATTTACAGACATTGGTATGTATTGTTTAGCTTCAAAGAAAACAGCATCTCTAAGCTCTTCTTTCTTAACTCCAGGAAATTCTAAAAATCTTGTAAATACAGAAAACTCTGGAAGTGCCATAACTACATTCCTATTCTTTATCTTTGAATCGTCGTATAGCTTCTTAAGTACATCTGCCAATTTCTTTTGATCGGCCTTTTCTTCACTGTTGATAACACCTTTTGGAGTAATATGACTACCAAGATTGACAAGCTCAGGAGTACCTGTGATATTCTTCAGTTCTACAGCTTTAACGGAATGTGTTCCAAAATCTATTCCGACATGATCCGGCAGTTTAGCCATATCTTTTGGCAGTTTAAATTATGACTAATATTATAATAGCAAATCTAATACGGTTTGTAACCTATTTCAGTTTGTGTTATATCAATCTGATTTCCAAATACAAGATTACTAAGTACTGCATACTTAGAGTGATAGTTAACTAGTAGAGCAGGATATATATTTCTGTCTACAAGCTTTAGGCTCCTACCCATATTCAATCCACTATTAGAGTATATTCCTCCACCAATATACAATCCATCATATTTTCGATCTCCAAGTTCTGGATCAATTGTTACAGTACCATTCGCAATTATATATGCATTTATACGATCATACTGTATTTGACCAGCTGTTGACCTTTGCATACCCTCATTAATTTCTACGTTACCGTTAACTACAAAGATACATGAATCCCTATTAACATTGCTATTCAGTATTTCATTGTCTATTGTCAAATCTCCATTAACAAAGAAAAGTGCCTTACTATCACATATAAATGGTGTAGTAGAAGAACCTACAGTCAGATTTTCACTGCGTGAGATACATACTGATGCAGAAGGATTGCATCCACCAGCAGTGGTTAAATTACCACTTATTCCTGATACTGGTAACATATCAATCTTACCCTCTATAGATCTATTACCGTATGCCTTAACCAATTCCGTATACCAATTAGAGATATTACTATTCATCATAAATGGCCTCATATGATATGACTGTATCTGACTACTACTATTAAGTGCTGATGGTCCGACACCATTCACTCTGTCTCCAAAAAGTTCTGTTGTAACGTCTGCATATGATGGGTCTAGATTTTGTAAAACATCAACAGATTCCCATGGATCCCCTTCAATATCCTTTATTTCATAGTTCATTCCATCAGAAGAATATGTGAATCCTCCGTATGTTACAATCCAATCTCCTAAAGAATAGGTTAATGCTGGACTAGTGACATTTCCAGCCATATCGAATACAGTTAAATATATGATCAAGCTTCCTCCGTTGTTCTCACCGATATCAATCCTAACCCTATCCGAATATGTATTACTACCGACAGAGAGCTTCCTAAATGCATAACCAGTATTGAGATTTCCTATTCCAGTAGCAGGAGCTTCAACTAATTCGTGAATGGAATTAACATCAAGAGTCCCACCAACGACATTGCTAATCATAATTGGGGATGGAGTAGGCATACCCATTGATGCATATATATTCCCTACAACAGCATATACCTCTTTGTCATCTGTTACATCCCATCTCAACTCTAATACAGTGTCATCTACTACAGTAACAGAGAGATTGTTGTTTACTGGACTCTGTTTATCTATAGTCCATTTACCAACTGGTGCCCACTGCCTTGCGTAAGTTTGTGCAGGAATAGGGGATGTTCTGTATCTAAGTTGACCCTCTTGCCAGTATGAACCTATTTTAGAATTTATCTCCGTATTACTTGTATAGTTATCATACGGTGTAAAACTAAATACATCATTTCCCATTAGGTATATATTGTAAAGAAGTTCGGAAACAGGTTCAAAACCACTTGTATATGTAAAACTTAATTGGAATGGAAGTGTGACACTGTTCCCAGATCTGGTAATACTTGGTAAATTTCTGTTACCGATTGTAACTCTAACCATTCTTACTCCACTTGGCCCAGCAATATCAAACCCGTTATTGGAATATACCGCTCTTACCCATTTCGGAATACCGCTTGCAGGATAACTTGGAACATATGCCACCCACGCGTTATTTTCCCATCTCATCATAAAGCCCCAGCTACCAGCATCTTGTACACTTGGAGGTTGAGATGGATTAACATTGGTATCAATCCATAATGGAGAAGTTATTTCTCCTGTTTGGATCGAATCTCTAAACCATACAGATACAGCCTCAATATCAGTTGCTCCATTAGAATCAGTATATGTAGCAGTCATGTGTAATGGATCATTTAAATTGTAATTAGACATCCTTATTCCACTCTGAGAATCACTTGAGAATCCATATTCATTCTGAGCATCTGGTAGTATCTGTAAACTTGTTGTTGGTTGTGGACTTACCTGTTCATAGCATGCACCAAAATTAGTAGGACCCCCACATGGTACACCTTTTGTACATGATCTAAAGTTACTCAATATCATGTTTGGATTAGTTGTTGTTGCCGTATTCGTCAAAGGAAGTGGACAATTTGGTAGAGCACAGTTATTACACCTATCAATGTAACATGTCCTTCCGCTTGATACTCCACAGTTGTTTGTACATGTTCTAGTTACTGATCCATATCCATAATTTGTTGAGCTATACAAAGGCTCACATACAGGTGGAGTACACGCTCTACAGTAACATGTATTTGTTTCAGTACCACACTGAGATGGGGAGTTGTTACATGTAAATGTTGTACTTCCATACCCTTGATTGGTTGTCTCGTACGTAGGTGCACACGCTGCAGGTGTACATAGTGGGGAACAGAGCCTCTGATTGAATACACAAGCTACTTCAGGAATGGAGAGTGGTCTTCCATCTATAATGTAGTAACCATTAATTTGCAAATTCTTAGCTAAAGTACCACCATAATTAGCATCATTTACAAAAATACTGCTTGCAGGAAATGTAGTAGTTTCAGACGTTCTCGCAGTAGTATATGTATTTGTACGAAGAAGTTGATATGTTCCATTTGGACAACTGCCTTGAGTTGTAGCCCATCCAGCAATCTGGGTCGCAGAACATACAATATTGTTTGTTGTGTTAGGGTTATCAAGGTTATAGAAGGCGTAGAAGAAGGTATTTACATTAGTATTGGCTGTTGAAGTAACGGTAGAAGATTGACCAGGTTTTAGATATGTACTAGATGTGGTTGCACTACTGCATAGATTTTGACGTTGCCAGTAACAAGTTCTTGTATTTGTTGAAGGAGAACAGCCGTCCCCCCTTGAACATGATGTCGTAGTCTTGTATGCATCACCTGTATTTGGAGATTCGGCTGAACCAGTTGGACATGCTGGTGGAGTACAATCTGAACAACTAGAACCACCACATGCGCTATCATCTTTTAAAGAACATCTAGAATATGGATTTCCATTCGACTGAAGGACTTTAACACAGAAGTTATTACCATAGTCAGTACAACATCTAAAGTAGTGCTGTGTCGTATAACAGTTACTAGAATCTCCACAATATCCTCCCCAAGATGGACTGGTAACATCTGACCAACCACATGAATAGTTAGTTGCACATCCAGAAGGTTTCGCACATGTTTGAGCATTCACTTTATCAACAAAAACCAGACTCGATAGAGTGAACAGAAAAAACAAAACTAAATATATTTTAAATACTCTCTTCATTCTGTATCTCTAAGAAAAGTAACATATTCAAAAGGAAATCCTTTGTACAGTATACTGTAGCATTTGGTGTACAGTATGGTGTATTTTTACCAAACAGAAAACCCTGTTTTACAAAATCTTCTACATTTGCCAATGCTGCTAGACCTACCTCATTTTTAGAATCATATAGGTATGAGATATTAATACTGTTTGTAACAAGATCAGACATATACAACTCCTCTTTAACTTCTGGCTTTAATATTGTTAGTACTTCACTGTCTGAGATTTCATATTCTGAATCACAAAACTCATTTAGTATTAAATCCGAAAATAAAGAGAACGCATCTTCCTCTTTTGGAGTATTACAAATGGATTCTTTGATATAAATTTCTATAACATTTCCCTTATCTAAGAATTTTGCCTTTGAGAGAGCTAAATCTAATGAGATTCTTTTAGACAGTAGCTTGGTTCTTACATTAGACAATCTATCGTTATCACTATTTGATTTTGATAAATATACATATTCAGAGAGTAGGGAAGAAACTTCTGTTAAAGAATTTCCTTTATCTACCGTATACTCTGTAATTAGATACTTAATATCTTTTTGTAGTTCTTCCTTAAGTTGATCATATTTCAAATTTTGAACTATATATACTCCATTGTATAAAGTAATTCTCTTAAATTCATTATTACAAAAGAAGAGTAAACACTCCTGTTTATCTGTATATTCAAATGATATGTAAATTAATGATGGTGAAATAGGATTATCTCCAATTAAAATAGTAGGGGTGTATTCACTCTTTATCTTGTCAAGAGGAATTACTATGTTTTCTTTCTTTTGGTAGAGATTGAATGAAATAGTGTTATTAATATACTCAAGAGAATCGACCCAAACAAAACCATATAGCTTTGAGTCTGATTCCGTTAAGAGATTTTTTAGTGAATCATAGTTTGTAATATTTTTTGTATCTTTCTTTATTAGAAATAAAACAACAAAGATAAGGAGTAATACTATGATCAAACTCAAAATTGTGATAATAATTGTTTTTTTCTTTCTATTCATATCCACTAATACGGCTTAAATCCAACTTCTGTTTTTGCCATATCTACTGGACTACCAAGTAAAATACTGCTAAATAGTCCGTATTTTGAATGATGATCTATGACTAATGCTGGATATGTATTTCTATAATTTATACCTAAATATCTATTCATCAAAATACCATTCCTCGATTGTATGCCCCCATTTATATATAGACCATCGTATGAGATATCTGAGTTTATAGTTACACTACCATCAACTAAGAAATATCCATTTATTTCATCATATCCCATTTGAGTAGGAGAGGATGTATTCAATCCGTTGTTAATGATTAAATTCCCAGCTACAACAAAGATACAGGCATCTTTATTCCTATTACTATTTGCAATACCATTTTGTATTGTTAGATTACCTGATACAAAGAATATTCCTCTTCCATTACAATTGAAGATACTATTGTTGCCTACAGTTAAGTTACCATTTCTATCAAGGACATTTATTCCACCTGTTCCATAGTTAGAAAGACTACCAACTAGGGTAGGTGTATTAGGTATTCTCTGAACTCCACTTATACCAGATTCCCTTCTCTCGAATGTACTCTTTAAATCGATATAGAAGTTTACAGGTTTATATCCACGGAACGGATTTACTGCGTATGATCTAAGTTCATTGGTTCTTACAAGCTTATTCAGAATTGTACTAGAAGTAGATGCATTACCTGCAAATAACTCACTAGTTAAATCTGCATGCTGTGGTGTTATCTTTCTAAGAAATACGTATGGATCCCACAATGCTGAATCTTCTACATTCTTTACTGTAAAATCAATACCATTTTCAGAGTATACTAATCCACCGTATGTAATAAGCCAATCTTCAAGATCATATAGCCCATATGAAGAACCGTAATTACACGCTCTATCGAATGCTGTTGAATATACAACCAGACTTCCATCACGATTGGATTGTGTATTTACACGAATAGATTGTGAGTCGGAAGTTGAGTTAATTCCAACAGACTTCGCTAAATACTGTGAATTAAGATTACCTATGAGATTTATGTCTGCAGGAGGATTCAGTAATGTAAATGGTTGAGGAGAAATTGTTTTTGTACCTAAAGCTGTTAGTGTTGTTTCAGAAATTGTGTCTGTTTCTTCAGGATTAACTCCTTCAGAAATGTATGCATTAACAACTACAGAGGATAACCCACCCTGATCGTTACTATCCCAGTTGAATCGGAGATATGTCGGATATTCAATTTGGGAAGAGAGATTCCCTACTGTAGGTGCAGTGAAATCGTAGGACCAATCTCTACTACTATCTGTCCATTTGTTATAGTACCTTATTTGTTCAGCAACATATTTCGGTGATGTGGTTATTCCTGCAGGATAGTTATCATATGGTGTAAATCCAAATACATCATTTGCCATAACAAAGACATTATATGAACCGTCAAGTGGTCTATTTGCTTGAAGTATATTTCTGTAATCAAAACTAAAATCAAATACAACAGTATCCCCTTGTGGCGTAATACTGTTTACAACAACTTCTGCAATATTTTGACCAGTTGGTCCTTTTATCATAAATCGATTGCTACTATAACTAGCCTTAATCCATTTATTTTGAGTAGAGTCACTTAAAAGGCTTGGAATATAAGGGACCCAGTTATTTCCCTCCTTATGCATCAAGAAACCGTAACTCGAATTTGTATATACTCTTCCTGTTTGCCCAGAATTACTGTCCAAATCAATGAAAGATGGAGTATTTGGTATATCTGTTGTTGTTTTTAACCATATGTATATCGCCTCTATATCATTAGCCCCATCTGCATCCCTATGTGTACTCCTCATTCTAATCGGATTATTCATATCTAAACCAGTATAAGTAGAAGATACACATCCTCTGCTATTAGGAATTGAAGATGGCAGTACTTCAAGTGAAGATATTGGGTCTTCTGTACAACCAGAATCTCCCATTACACAATCACGAGGTTCATAACAATCTCCATACTTAGTACCTGCACAGCTACCAGTTCTTTCACAAGATCTGTAGTTCGCAAGCTTAAATTCTTCAAGACCAGTATTTGTTAGTGGGGCAGGACAGTTACCGTAATCACAATCAACACATGGATCTGGAGCTGGACAGTAATATGATATACAGTTACTTCCATCAGCTCTTTTACATCCAGTATATGTACAAGAGCAACCAGCCTCTGCTAAACATTCCTGTGTTCCACACCCACAAGATAGATCACCTCCGCCTCCACTACCAACACAGCATCCTTGATATTGCAAATTTTCATCATTAAGACATTCTGTAGGAGAAGTATAGAAATAAATCCCACCATTACAGTTTGCATCAGTTCCAGAACAAGGATAATATCGTTCAATTCCAGTCAATTCAACACAATATGCCTGTGGAGAGCCATATCTCATCCATACGCCCTCTCCTCCATTAATACCACCAAGTGGAGCAGAGCAATATGTACCAGAATCACATACATATGCTAATGCTTCAGTTTTAAAAAGGAATACATAACCAAAAATAGATATAAATACAACTAATAGAAGTTTTACAATCTTTATTCCATTATTCATTTTTTTAAAGCAAGGTATAAAATAAAGGATTTAGATATATCACTAGAATTCTGTAAGCTGCTATCGACATCCGATACAGTAGGGAATGTATCTTCCGTCATGAAAGGATACATACATATTGGATAATCTGTAACTTGGTCAGTTGAACAAATTGTCTCTAAATTGACATCTAGAGCAGGTGAAGATTCAGGAATATATATTAGTGAGAGATCTAAACTTAAATTAAGATCAAAGTCGGAATAGTTTGATGCATCAATATTTTTAACACCACCATCTTTAACAGAGGGATCTTCTATATATACAAATTTAGTTGTACTTGTTATAAAATCTTTTTCTTTACCATTAAACATTGTAGTGAATCTTATATTTAATCTATCACCATCATTGCTTATTTCCTTTATTCTTGCTTTTCTAAAATAGAGATAACCAATACCCTTTTTAGTTTCTGCTACAGAATATCCTTTATCAATTGATTTCTCCGTCTCATATGTCATTAATCCACCTAGGTTATAATTGCCTGATAACTTTTTAAGAAGAGAACCAGTTTCATCATCAGTTAATCTGTTAATTGATATAACCGGAGTATTGAACTCATAGATATTAAACCTTTTCTTATCTGTAAATATTATCTCAACAGGGTATACACTCCCCTTTGCTTTCTCAACATCCAACTCCTCTTTATCCCAATTTATAAACCCAATCTTGTTACATATTGGTCTCTCATACAATGTGTTTTTTAAGGATACAAAATACAGAGTAAAACATTCTTGATTATTTTCTGTAGTTACCTTCTTAAAGAAGCCTCTACATATATATTTATCAGCAGTATCACTAGATTCCCTTTCACAGTTTTTGTAAAGGTTGTAATACGAAGTATCTAGTGATGTGCTCTTCTGATAGAAGAAATGGAGGACAACAACAGAGACTAGAAGTAGGAATACTATCACGATTAATGCAAATAATTTTCTTTTTCTTAGTACTATTTTCAAGAATTGAGCAGTATAAAATAAGGTAATTATCCCAAGAATTTATCTAATTCTCTTAACAAACCAGAATAATCTAAATCTGCTTTAACTAGATATGATGATGCTCCCATACCAAATGCTTCCTTAATAACAGATTCACTAGTCATATTTGTAAGAATTATTATTGGCATAGAACCATACTTCTCTTCATTGTTCTTAATTGTCTTCAACACCTCTAAACCGTCAACACCGGGCATCATAAGATCGAGTAATACAAGATCTATTTGCCCTAAACCCTTTGAAAGCATATCTAATCCATGATATCCATCAGGTGCCTTCAGTGGAGTAAATCCTGCCGCCTGAACTATCTCTGCATAGGAGTCTAGCAAAGGTGATTCGTCTTCTACGATTAGTATCCTTTTCATTTGTGCAGGCATAACTATTTTCCTTTAATTTAATTTTGAGTAGGCTCTAATGTTCCAATATTGTATATTGTATAGTCAAAAATAGACGAATATCCAACACTATCTGTACCTGGTACCATAATTTGCTTCTCCCTATATGAACCGTAACAGTTTACGGCCGCATTCACTTTCATAAACGAAAATTTGTATGTAGAACACTCTCCTACAGATGTAGAGACACCAAGAGTAAGATTGAGTGGTATTATTCTTATTTGTTGAAGAGTAGTGCCAGCAGGCCCAGTTTCTCCCAAATCTATATTCAGAGTATTTCCAGCATTAAGTCCATTAAAGGATGTAGAAGGTGAGGCAATACCACTCAAATCATCACTACTGCAGGATGTGGAATTAGGAGTAAAACAGTATGCTGTAATATGTTCAGGTGAATACTCTGCAATATTTCCATCTGTATCACTGTAAATTTTCTTTACAGCAAAGAGAGTGGGTGCATTATCTCTTGCTTCAAACTGGAATGATACACTACATGGACCAGCTCCACTGTATGTATTTCCATCAAGATTTAAAACTCTTGCAGAACCGACTCTCACATCAACAAAATCCGAAGATGTTGCGGGAGATATTGTTAGCTTCAATGAAGAACCCTTAGAGGTATCTTCACACCATTGCTGGCCAGTAGTCGCACTTAGTATTGTTGAATCTATACTGTGTTCATTTAAGAAAGCAATAACCTCATTAATTCCATTAAATTCAAATTTCTTTTCTCCCTCAATAGCATCAAGTTCTAATGATATATTGTGTAATATCTGAAAATCAGTTCTAACAAAGAGATCCAAAAGACTATCTGCCTGTTCCGAAGCCATTATTGAATCCTTTGTATTGATGGCAGATTCTCTGTTTTTTAATGTCCTTGAATATAGAGACGCTCCTAATACTGTTGCAACAACAAGTATGACCATTACAATAGCAATAGCTTGTCCTGAATACATACTTACTTTGTTATATTTCATATATAAAAATTAACAATTAACTAATACCAAGTCAAACCTTGTGATGAAACTGTAGACTGTCTTGTAATTTGCCTTTTGATTGAAAGTCCAAAGCTTTCTGGCCAATCCAAAGGTTCGACAGTAGCATCTATTATGAACATGTTATCAGCATCATCACCAATAACTAGGTATTCAACAGAGAAATCATCAACAGTAACGGACATATTCTGCAAAACAGATACATATGCATCTGCCCTATTAGGATCGAAGCAATCAGCGTGATTTTCAAGACCATACATCGTTGTTTTTAAAAGATATCCTCTCTCTTGGTTAACAGTATTTCTAAAATATCCAATACATGTCCATACATTGTATCCATATGACCTTACATGTATTTCATTCGCTGGAGTTCCAACTAGAATAGTGGGATTACTGTACACCTCTCCAACACCAGCTGGGATATCTTCTAAAGAGAGTGTCTGATCATTGAAATATCTAACTGCACCAGATTGATACATAGTTATATCAGAGATATTACTTCCAGACAGAGACCTATTCATTAGCTCCATTATGAAGTTAATATCATTTCTTGCTTGATTCTTACTATTTGAAACAGAGGAAACCTTTATCAATGTAGTTAATGTAGTGGCAACAAGAACCATAATGATACCTAGGATGCCTAATGTTAAGAGCATTTCTACTAAACTAAATCCATTATATCTTCTCTTTTTCTTTATCATAGGTTTATTATTGCAAAGTATTGATAATCTTTAATATCATTAGATGTACTAAGCAAACCAGAGACTCTGTTAAATCCAATTATCACCTTTATCAGTAACTTGTTAGTAGGAGGATCTCCAGGTCTTCTACTTACAATACACACTACTCGAAAATAGTCTCCTTCATCATCGCTTACACCATCATTTACAATAGCCTCTGATATGTATGCATTTCTATCAGAAAGTACTGTCGTAGGATCAATATTATATTCACCACTTTCATCTCGGTTAAGAGAATAGCAGAGATTTTCACCAAGTGTATCAAATATATTGTTTCCATCTTCTTGTAACCTTTCCCTGTTTGCAATGTTTTGTACAATTACAGCTGCAGATCTAGCATATTGAGCCTGAGCATCTTCAACATCTAATTTAACTAAATCTCTCATTGCTGCAGTTGCAATATTTATTAAAACAGTTGCAACAATACCAGAGACCATAATTGCAATAAGGGATTCTACAAATCCTAAACTTTTATATTTTTTTCTAAAAAGTTTCCTCATAGTTACTAATACAATTGACTACACTGAACTGTAATACATTCAAGACCTAGTTTTGGATCTGATACACAACAATTGGGATCGGTAACGATTGGATCTACTACCGGATCAACAACAGGATCTACCACTGGATCAACAACAGGGTCTACTACCGGATCAACATTAGGATCAGTAACTGGTCCGCCAAGGAGATCTTTACCAGAATTTGCTTTATATGCTGCGACAATATTTCTAAATATACCTAAAACTTCAGGATCATCCCAGACTGTATGTTTTACGCTACCAGATAAAGGAGAAACACTTATTGTATCTGCCATATTACCTCTGTTTCTAAAAATGATAATTCCAAGAGTATTAAATAGGTTCGTTTCACTATCTCTGATTAACGCACCGCTAGCATCATAGTTAATAGGCCAGCCCTCATTTGTATAAAGGAAAGCCTTACCTGTTACAGCCTCGAAAACAACAAATGAAATATTTGAACTTAGTACTACATCAAAACCCATGTTAATCTTTCCATCTTCCATACCAGAAAGATTGGTCATATATTTAATTCTGGGTTCTGAATCACAGAAACCACCAGATTCATAATCTTCTTCACTTACAGGTAGAATTGCGTTATTACCGTGATTATACGTGAGGTCTGAATCTAAATTACCGATATTAATATCAGGATTATACGCAATTATTTCAGTCCTAGTACGAATATTCCCATATTCAGCAAAAGGAGAACACCATTTAAAAAATTTGTAATTACCATTTGAAATATCTCTAAAATCTATCCCTATTCCATATATCCAACCTTCTCCTGGTTTCCTTTGTAAAAGCATTGCTTTCTGTTGAGCAACACGTATATCCTGCTTAATACTCTCTATATTCTGCCTAACCAAAACAGTATCTCTCATACCACCGAAAGAGTAGGCTCCTAATGTACCTAGAACAATGATAATCATTAGGACAACTAATACCTCAGCTAGGGTATATCCTAGATATCGGGCAGAATTGTTTGGCATTCAACTTTAGAATTAAATAATATATTTAAAGATTAACAAAAAAACAGTTAATTGTTAATTGCAAATCCACGATCTAAATACCAATCAGAAACATCAAAGCCACGGATAATATTTACATTCTCCGTATCACCGCTCTGTACAGAACCAGATTCCTTTACCTCAAGAGGGTTATCAACTGGTTCATGACCAATTCCATCACCAGTACAGTAATGCCCTTGACCACTTTCATCGTCTATACCACCAAGAGAGACACACACAATGACGAATTGGCCAGAGACAGGGTCTACGTGATAGTAATAGCTTGCATCTGTACCGCCATCAAATGCTGTATCTTCAATATATGGCTTCAATACAGCATTACTACCTTTGTATCCTAGTGCTTCTGCAAAGAATTGTTCATCTATACATGTACTACAGCTACCAATACTAGGATAGACTCCATTCTCAAGCTTGTACTTAACAAGTGCTGTAAACAATTTATCAGCCATATCCTGATGGTATACCCTGTCTGCACGAGCAATAGCATATCTTCCCACACCAATTCCAATGGCAATAAGTATAAGGAGTATTCCCATTACGATTAATACTTCTATCAATGTAAATCCTTTATACTTCATATATAAAATATCTTTTCCAAAATTAGTACTAACTGTTGGTTAAATATTAGCATTAATGAGATAGAAATATACATGAGTGGTACTAGAGGTAATGAGCTTTTTATTGTAGCCTTTTTCAAAAATATAAGTACAAAAGAGTAGAGGAGAGATATAAAAAGAAATGTGTATATAAATGATATGTACATTGGTATTGAGAGAAGAAAACCCATTCCAAAAAGTATAAGTAAGTCGCCAATACCAAACGTCTTCTTCATTACTTTGCTCAATATAAGTACAAAGATTGTAAATACAATAGATACAACGAGTGAATTAGGATATGTAAAGCTGGTATATATAGAATATAAAGTGAAAATGAGAAAAGAGGATAACAAATATACATGAACTATTACTTTTGGGACTCCTTTATATATCCTATCAAAATATGACATTACGAATAGAAATACTACTAATACATACATAGTAGAGGATAGTTCAAAATAATAAATGCTACCAAGAGATACGCCAAGTAGAAACTCAGTAACTGGATAATAGAATGGTACTTTATATCCACATTTAGAACATTTTCCTTTGAATATAAAATAGGAGAGTACAGGTATCAGTTCATACCACAATAGTTCCTTTTTACACTTTTCACAATGAGATCCTTTTATAAAAATATCAGGATATTTATATTCATTATCTATTCTATACAACAAAGCATTGAGGAAACTGGCAAGAATTAACCCAACAATGAATATTACGATAGATATATATAAATGCATAATCCATTATATAGATATACTTACAAAAGAAAAGCCCAGCTGCTTTTATACAGCTGGGCTCATCAAATACAACTGTTAATTAATCAAGAGCACTATCTACAAATGCTTCACCATCCCAGTCATTAATTACAGACCAACCACCAGTTACACCATTTGGATATCCATTAGGTGTTGCAGGAGGTTCAACATTCTTTCCAGTAATTGTTGCCCCTGGACCACCATCAGCACCAAATGCATTTCCTGTACAGTAGTGGCCTCTTTCTGTTGCATCAACAATACCACCCAATGATACACAGATTAAAACTTCTTGCAGCATATTAGGCTCTACGTAATAGAAGAATGTTGCTTCTGTACCACCTGTAAACTCTCCCTCAGATAGATATTTGTACAGTAGGCCATTCTCAGCGATTGCAGCAGCTAAAGGTACACCTCCTGCTACTCCCGTTAACTCTGTAGCACTAGGGAAATTCCTGTTATCTGTATAATATGCCTGTAATGCTGTATATATCTGATCTGCAGCATTCTGATGTGCTACATCATTAGCTCTATTGATTGCAAATCTACCTGCAGTAATACCTACAGCCATAAGGATGATCAAGATACCCATGACGATAAGCATCTCGACAAGTGTAAATGCCGAATATTTTCTATCCATAATAAATAAAAATTATTAAATAATTTATATATAAAAATTACACAAACAAATTACTGATGTCAATGATCATTGTCATTACATCTGATAATTGGAACATAGGCATATATACTGCTAAGGCAATAAATCCAATCATTAAGCCCATTACAATTAAGAATACAGGCTCAAGAACGGTAGACATATTAGATGTTGCAACATCTACTTCATCTTTGTAATACTCAGATACCTTATTCAAAACATTATCCAATTCACCCGTCTCTTCACCAACTGCAATCATACTACTAACCAGAAGAGGGAAATATTCACTTCTAGCAATTGGTATAGCGAGAGATCCACCTTTCTCTACATCATTTTTTGACTGCATTATTACTTCCCTAAACATATCATTACTTAATGATTGAGCCGTTAATTCTAATGCCCTAATGATTGATAAACCACTAGCAAGAAGTAGAGCAAGTATTCTTGTAAATTGAGCTAATTGCATTTTAGATACTATTGTTCCAACAATAGGGACTTTAAGAATTATCTTATCTTTGTTCCTCTTTCCATTCGCAGTATCTAAATATGCCTTACTACCAACAACTAATACAATCAAAATTAAAAGTATTGCCCACCAATATTTAAGTGTAAAATCACTCAATGAAATTAAGAACCTTGTTACCCAAGGTAGTTCTGCACCGAATTCAGAATATATCTCTGCCATAGAGGGAACAAGAACAAACATAAGCATTACAACAACAGCAACGATGACAACAAGAATAATAATAGGATAGATTAACGCCCCTTTAAGTTTGTCACCAAGCTTCTTACTCTCTTCTAACTCTACTGCAAGCCTTGTTAGTATTACATCAAGATTACCACTAGATTCACCAGCTTCTATTAGATTCAAACTAATATCATCAAAAACCTTACCTGCCTGTCTAAATGAATCTGAGAGTGTTATACCAGATTCAACAGATCCTTTTACCTGAGTTACTATCTTTCTGAATGCAGGATTCTCAATTTGTTGTTCCATAATCTCCAATGCCCTTGTTAATGGTAAACCAGCACTAACCATTGTTGCCATTTGCCTCATGAAAACGACTTTCTCTTTCATTGGTATTCCACCGATATTGATCTGTGCAAGTTCTTCAAAATCAATTGAAAACTCATCACTTATATTAACAACAAGCAGACCTCTATCATGAAGTATTTCTGCAACAGCATCCTTATCTCTGGCCTCTATTTTTCCTTTTATTTCCTTACCAGCAGTATCTCTTGCTGAATATCTAAATTTTTTCATTGATTAGCTTTTTAATAATCTTAATATTTCTTCTGGATATACAGAGTACTCCTGAGCTCTCTGTATAGAGATTACTCCTTCACGAATAAGGTTAACAAGTGATCTCTCAAGTGAAACCATTCCAACATCAGCACTTGTTCTAATAACATTATCGATCTGATGTGTTTTACCCTCTCTTATTAAGTTTCTTACTGCAGGATTTGCAATTAGTATTTCAGACACTGCCCTTCTTCCACCCTTATCAAGTGGTACAAGTCTTTGTGCAACAACTGCCTCAAGTATATTTGATAACTGAGACCTTATCTGTGGTTGTTGATTCTCTGGGAATACATCAATTATCCTATCGATTGTTTGTGCAGTATTGTTTGTATGCAGAGTTGCAAAAACAAGATGTCCTGTTTCAGCAAGAGTTATTGCTGCTGCAATAGTTTCATAATCTCTCATCTCTCCAACAAGTATGACATCAGGGTCTTGTCTAAGTGCAGACCTTAAAGCAATACTCCATGAGTGAGTATCATCATTCATTTCTCTTTGATCCACCAGGGATTTTTTACCCTGGAAGACATATTCAACAGGATCCTCAATTGTAACAATGTGTGAATATCTAGTAGTGTTTACATCTTCAAGAATTGCAGCAAGAGTAGTACTCTTTCCATGTCCAGTAGGACCAGTAACAAGAATGAGACCTTGTTTTAGCTGTGCAAATTTATGATATATCTGTGGAAGGAGTAGTTCTTCAATAGTTTTTACTCTTGATGGAATCAACCTAAATGCTGCAGCAAGATTTTTCATTGTAAAGTATGCATTTATTCTAAACCTTGCAGACTTATCACCCTGATACAAATATGCTAAATCAATCTCTCTATTAACTTCTAGTAGCTCTTTCTTCTCATCTGAGAGGATAGGGAGGATCAAATCTTGAGCATCTTGCGGTGTAATAATTTTGTCATTTAGATTTTGTAGTGTACCATCAATCCTAATAATTGGAGGATATCCAACACTTATATGCAAATCTGATGCATTCTTCTCTACAGCTAATCGTAGATATTCATCAATATTACTATGACTCATTTCCCCTTGGACTAAAGTAGGGGATGCATCATCAATCTGGGTATCCATCATTACATCCTTACGAACAGATGGGATATCTTTATTTATTGGTTTACCCAAGTTCTCCTCTTTTGGAGTCCTCTGCATCGCTCTAGGGATCCTATTTCCTGGCATAATATCATCAAGATTAGAACGTACTACCCCGACTTGATTCTCTGTTGCGATATTGGTTGGAACTGGTACCGGTTGTGTAGGTAATACGAATTGCGGATCATAATTCTGTTGTACTGGTTCTATTACAGAAGGAGTCGATTGTGTCTGAACAGGTTCTGAAGTAGGGGCAACAGTACTTGTATTTGTCCCAAGCTGTTTTAGTTGTGCAGCCAAATCACTAAGCATTTGCTCTTCATTTGTAGGAAATGTTGTAGTTTGTGTATTTGATTGTGGAGTTACACTATTATTTTGGGCAAAATCAGGATATCCTAATCCTGAATTCTGGGCAGTATTGTTATCCATTCTCCATTATATATACAAAAATTATTCTTTGGAAACCCTAAGCACCTCTTCTATACTTGTAATACCCTCAAGAGCTTTTAGGTATCCATCTTGAATCATTGTGATCATTCCATTCTTCTTCGCTTCATTTTCAATATCTTGTGCTGTAATATTCTCCATTACCATTCTACTTATCTTTTCATTTACATCTAAAACTTCAAATATACCGATACGACCAGAATATCCAGAACCACCACACCTATCACATCCAGCACCTTTATAAAGATATATTACTGGTTTTCCATCAGGACCTATCTCAGGTGCCTTAAGAACTCCTGATCCATCTTCAGCCTTCTGTTTTTTAGCAGCTACAACCCTATTCAAGTAGGATACCAGATCAAAATCCTTAATATTTGATAGTGTGGATTGTATATTATCAACTACTTCAGGTAGAGCAGGGTAAGGTTGTATACAGTATGGACAAACCTTTCTTGGTAATCTTTGTGCTGCAATTGCCCTTATAGTTGAAGCTAAAAGATACGGCTCGATACCCATATCTAGTAATCTTGGTATTGCTGCAGGTGCACTGTTTGTATGTAGCGTAGAGAGTACTAGGTGACCTGTAAGAGATGCTTGCACTGCAAGCTCTGCTGTTTCCTCATCTCTAATCTCTCCAACCATTACGATATCCGGATCCTGCCTAAGTACAGATCTTAAACCTACTGCAAATGTTAATCCTACATCTGCATTTATCTGTATCTGTGTTACACCTGGTACACGTATTTCGACAGGATTCTCTAATGAAATAATATTAACCTTTGGATCATTTACTTTAATTAATGAGCAAGCCAATGTTCTAGTCTTACCACTTCCAGTAGGTCCAGTTACAAGAACAATACCATTTGTTACTGTAAGTGCATCTAGATATATTTTGTATGCATTTCCTCTTAAACCTGTAGATTCTAATGTAATACCTGAGGTGTCAGATTCCAAAAGCCTCATAACAACTTTTTCTCCAAATATTGTCGGCATGACAGACACACGGATATCAACCTTTGTGTTACTCATCTTTACTTGGAATCTTCCATCCTGTGGAATCCTTTTCTCATCAATTTTTAGATTAGACATAATCTTTATACGAGAAACAACTGCAGGACCTAATGTTTTTGGAAGAGTAAGTCTTTCTGTCATAACACCATGTATTCTGAATCTAACCCTTAATCTGTTTTCCATAGGTTCGACATGAATGTCAGAACTCTTAGAAGTAATCGCATACTGCATTATCGAATTCACAATTCTTGCAACGGGAGCATTTTTTAAATCACTACTGCTAATCAAGCTAGGATCCTCACCAGTAATATCCTGAACAGGAACATCGACATCTTCCAAAGCCTCTGTAACCTCAGTGCTCATAACATCACCAATCCTCCTATCAAGTATGTAGTTGATACTCTCTTCCGTAGTAATATATACCTCTATCTTTGTATTAGGAGGATATCTTCTTTGCAATGCCTGCGTAGCTTGTACATCGAATGGATCAAGCATAGCTAGCTTTACTGAGTCGGTACCTCGCTCAAAGGGAACGACGTTGTACTTCTTTAAATTCTCTATTGGAATTTCCGCAATGATACTCTCATCTATCGTAATAGCTGTTAAGTCAATATATGGAATCTTAAATATTGCAGATTTAGCTTGAGCTATTGTCAGGTTATCTGCCAACCCAAGTTCTCTAATCAATGCCTCTTCACTCTTAGGAGTTTTAGTTCTTTCAATCTGCACACGAGTTGCATCCTGCTGACTAATAACGCCACTCTGTTGTAGATATGCTAATAAGGTTGCTTGGGCCACCTGGGCAGTTAAAGAATTTACTTGTTAATACAGTGTATATAAAGAGAGTAAAAAATACAAGAACATACACCGAATCTACCTGTCAGAGTAGTATCGGATCTTTCTGTATAGATCAAGAAGTTTGACAAAGAAATATCGACCCCTCTTAAGAGGGTAATCAGCTGTCCTTTGATATCGAACTAAATATCCACCAAAACCTCTTTTGAAATTTGAATAGCCATATCTTTTACTTGTCGGTTTGTATTTCTCATCAGGAAGTACATCCCATGAATTAAAGTACTTGAATCCCTCTCTTTGACCCTGTAGCATACACTCCCATCGAAGATACATAGAGCCTCGAATCTTTCGATGCACACCTGTTTGACAGCTATACAGACAGGAGACCTCATCTCCAAAAAAAGAGAGTACAAGCATTGCAACAGGCTCGTTCATATAAGAGACAATTGCAAGTCTCATCTCGTCATTCTCTCCTAAATATTTAAGCTGTTTTAGATAGTAATCAGAATTCTGTATAACAAATTCTTTTTGATCAGAGCTCTTGTTAAGATAGTGGGTGAAAAGCTTCCAATCCGGAAGTTCCTTTGAGAATCGAATTTGAACACCAGCTCTCTTTGCCTTACGAATATATGTAGGATAGTTTTTATTCATACCGTGCACCTCACACCAATTCATAAACTCTTCCTCTGTTTCACCTACCAAATCCATCATCCATGGTGTTTCTGGCTGTACATAGTTTACACATCTCTCAAAACCTATCGAAAAAGGTACAGTAGAGATACTCTCCTCCTCCTTTAATTCTGGATCTATTTTTACAAATATATATTCACTTTCAGAGAAGTAATCCTGAATATTTCTCAATACCTCTGAATACAGATCCCCATCGATCTCACTTAATATTGGGCCTCTACTACAGTATACATATTTACCAAATGTCTGTTTTACTACATAGCATGCACATACTGCTAGTAATCTTTCTTCGTCAAAAAAACCTAATCTATATGTTTTTCTTCCCAAACCAATCTCTTGAAACATACTCCAATTCCACGATTGCATGAAATTACAATTAGGACTCTTTTTAACAAACTCATCCCAAAGAAAAGAATCCTGTATTTCTGATATTTTTAATTTCATACTCCTCTTTCTTAAATATATATATGATACAATTTATCACAATGACATATCTGATTGTAGGAAACAAAAAAGAAAATATCCAGAGCATATTAAGAACCCTTCTAACAAAGCTGTGGGAAAGAGATATTAATACTGAAGATATTTTTAATACAAACAATCCAGATATACACATACTTAACGGATCTGATATGGGTAGCATTGGTATAGAGGAGGTAAAAATTTTACAGAAAGAAATGATGTTTTCACCATTTAAAGAGAAAGTTCAAATTGCATATATTCTTGATGCCGAGAAATTAACGACACAAGCACAGAATTCGTTGCTAAAAACACTTGAAGAGACATCAGAGAGCACCGTATATATACTTGTTACAGATAACGAGAAGACTCTTTTACCAACTGTCCTATCAAGATGCCTCAAGCTATATACCAATGTAAATGATACAGAAGAGAAAAAAAATACATACCCTGAAATTTTAGATTCAAGTCTTGTAGACTCTTTCCAAAGGATTGAAAACATATCCAAGGAGAAGGTTGATACAGAAAGGTTTTTGAGCGATTTGGAGCTATATTTTCAGCAAGATTTTGAGAGGAAATTGATAGATGGAAATGGTATAATGGGTGTGGAGAGGAATTTAAAAGAGATTGCATTAGCTCAAAAAAGAGTTAAAGCGAATGGAAATAGAAGGCTAATACTAGAGAATCTCCTCTTACATCTGGTAAAGTAAATTTACCTCTTAACATTTCGCCCTATAATATATAGAATAGGACTGCGATAGTTTAAGAAATGCATTGAACAGTAATTTGATAGAAAGAGAATAATGACTACAAAGAGTGATTACCAGGCATCAAATATACAAGTACTACAAGGCTTGGAAGCAATAAGAAAGAGACCTGCAATGTACATTGGGTCTACGGATAAGAATGGGTTACATCATATCTTTACAGAAATACTTGATAACTCCGTTGATGAAGCAATAGGAGGATATTGTGACCATATTTGGGTAACATTACACAAAGATGGTTCTCTTTCAGTTAAAGATAATGGTAGAGGAATTCCTGTAGAAGTACATGCACAAACAAAGGTGTCAACTCTTGAGACTGTTATGACAAACCTTCACGCGGGAGGTAAGTTTGAAGAGGGTGCATACAAAGTTTCTGGAGGTCTTCACGGTGTTGGTATGAAGTGTACCAATGCTCTTTCAGAATGGATGATAACTACAGTTAGAAGAGATGGTGGAGTATTTAAACAGGAATACAAGAGAGGTATTCCACAAACAAAGGTTGAAAAGATCGGTAATTCAAATGAGACAGGTACAGAACATAGGTTCTTACCTGACGATGAAATCTTTTCGGAAACAGAATTTGATTTTAAAGAAATTGTTAGAAAGTGTAGACAGCATGCATATTTAACTGCAGGATTGCGTATTACAGTTAAAAACGAAAAGGTAGAGAAGAACCCTAAGTTTTTTGAATTGTACTTTGAAGATGGTATTAAATCATATGTTCTCTTTATGAACATTGATGAGAAGGCTGTTAATACTCCTCCTTTCTATGTGAACAAAGAGGTCGATGGTGTACTCGTAGAATCTGCAATTCAATACACCAACGCAATGGATGAAAATGTAAAGTGCTATACAAACAACATTATAAATCCAGAGGGTGGTACACATCTTTCAGGTTTCAGAACAGCTCTTACAAGTGCTATTAATACATATGCACAGAAGATGGAGATGCTAAAAGGGTTAACTACAACTCTTAGTGGTGATGATGTGAGAGAAGGACTGACAGCAGTAATTTCCGTTAAAGTTACAAATCCACAGTTTGAAGGTCAAACAAAAATAAAGTTGAATAACCCTGAGGTAAAGAATGCAGTAGCAAAGGTTATTAGAGATGAGTTACTTGTGTACTTTGAAGAACATCCAAAAGAGGCCAAATCGATAATAGATAAGGCAGTTCTCTCATACAAAGCAAAAGCTGCTGCGAAAGCGGCTCGTGATGCTGTAATTAGGAAGAGTGCTCTAGAAAGTACTGCATTACCGGGAAAGCTAGCAGATTGTATAAGTAGTCAACCTTCCGAGTGTGAACTATACATTGTAGAGGGTGACTCGGCAGGTGGAAGTGCAAAGCAGGCAAGAGATAGACATACACAAGCTATTCTCCCTATTAGAGGTAAGATCATTAATACCCATAAGTATAGAGTCGATAGGGTATTAACAAATAATGAGTTTAAAGATATAACAACAGCGTTAGGTGTTGGTATTGGAGATTCCCTAGATGTTTCTAAACTAAGATACCACAAAACAATAATCATGAGTGATGCAGATGTTGACGGTCTACACATCACTACACTTGTACTAACTCTTCTATACAGATTCTTTAGACCTTTAATAGAGAATGGGTATGTATATGTAGCTCAGCCACCTCTACATAAAGTAGAGATTGGTAAAAAGAAATACTATTTCCTAAATGATGATGAGAAGGATGTATTTGTTAGAAAAGCCAAAGCTGCTGGCAAAGTACCTGTTGCAAATAGGTTCAAAGGTTTAGGTGAGATGAATCCTGAACAGTTATGGGAAACAACAATGAACCCAGAGAATAGGGCATTAAAGAGAGTAAGTATTGAAGATGCAGAGGAAGCTGAAAAGGTATTTGAAATGCTAATGGGTACAGAGGTTCCACCTAGAAGAAGATTTATACAGAAATATGCAAAGAGGGCGAATTTAGATATTTAACTTTTTATCTTTTTAAATATGGAACAAATGTTAAGTGGTATGAAATATTTAAATGATAGTGATGAAATGATTAAGCTTATTATAAAGAGAACTGCTGAGAAGAGAACTATTAATAGCGGAAGAATACTTACATTACTTGAGAACGATCAGAACCAGGACTTGTACAATATAGTAAACGAACAAATAGTAACTGTAAATGGTGCAAGACTATCAATTAAAGATCTCAAAACATACTTAGAGTTAAGTATACATGATGCAGATGGACAGGCACAGGCACCAATTGGTATAAGTACTGATCCTGATGATCCTACAACACAAGTTGTTTCTCAGGAGACATACGATGGCTTAAAAGATCTTGCAATTAGCCCATTCAATGCAGAGCAAGAAGCTAAGGCAGAATTAGATAAAAGGAAGATTTACTAATATAAATACTAGATATTCATGGCAGACGAGAAAGATTTAATAAAGAAAACAGAAGAGAATATTGAAACAGAAAATACAGATTCTTCAATAGATAATTCTGTATTACAAGAAGAAAGTGACCTAGATTTTAAATCATCCTTTGAGCCTGGAGAAATATCACAAAGATCAATTGTAGATGAAATGAAATCTAACTATCTTGATTACTCTATGTCTGTCATCGTAGCACGTGCACTTCCAGAGGTTAAAGATGGACTTAAACCATCACAAAGAAGGATTCTTGTTGCAATGAATGATCTTTCTCTTTCTCCTTCATCACATTACAGAAAATGTGCAAAGATTGCAGGTGATACATCAGGTAACTATCACCCTCATGGTGAAACTGTTGTATATCCTACACTTGTAAAATTAGCGCAAGAATTTTCAACTAGATATCCATTAATAGATGGACAGGGTAACTTCGGTAGTATTGATGGAGACCCTCCTGCAGCAATGAGATACACAGAGGCAAGGATGGGGAAGATTACTCCTGAACTTCTTAAAGATTTAAACAAGGGTACTGTTACATTCTTACCAAACTATGATGGAACTAGATTAGAACCAACAGTATTACCTGCACTTTTCCCAAATTTACTTGCAAATGGTACTCAGGGTATTGCAGTTGGTATGGCTACTCAGATTCCTCCTCATAATATTGGAGAACTTGTAGATGCACTTCAAGAGATGATTAAGAGAAAGAACATGTGGGAAGGTGTTGCGATATACAATGAATTAAGAAAATCAAAAGAATCTAGAGAGTTAGTACCACAGGTACTGAACTCAAAACCAGAAGAATATCTTGAAAACTATGTAAATACAAATGAATTAGATTACGCAAAGGAGATAGCAAAGATAACTGAAAGAATTAAGGAAAGTGGAGAATCAATATACCCAGAGTTTAAGTCAGATATATCACCAGAGGAGCTAATCAAGATTATACCTGGTCCAGATTTCCCAACAGGTGGAACAATATATGACAGAGATGAGATATTAAATGCATACGCAACTGGTAGAGGAAAGATATTACAGAGAGCTCAAGCCTCTATTGTAGAAACACATAATGGTAAATTCCAGATTGTTATTACTGAAATACCATACCAGGTTAACAAAGCATATATGATTGAAAAGATTGCAGAATTAGTAAGAGATAAAAAAATTACTGGTATTGCAAATCTTAGAGATGAATCAAACAAAGATGGTATTAGAGTTGTAATAATACTTAAGAAAGATGCACAGCCTAAAACAGTTTTAAACAAACTGTATAAATATACAGAGATGCAGAAAACATTTAATGCAAATATGATTGCATTAGTAGAGCAAGAACCAGTAACTCTTTCTCTCAAGAGAATGTTAGAGCTATTCCTTTCATTCAGATTAGTAATAACTATACGAAGATACGAATTTGACTTAGCAGAGGCTAGATATCATGCACATATTTTAGAAGGCTTACTTAAGGCATTAGATGTTCTTGATGAGGTAATTGCAACTATCCGTGGATCAAAGACCCAAGAGACCGCAAAGACAAACCTTATGGATAAGTTTAAATTTACAGATGTTCAAGCTCAAGCAATATTAGATATGCAACTTAGGAGATTGGCAGCACTTGAGAGAATGAAATTACAGAATGATTACAAAGAAACAAAAGAAAAGATAGAGGAATACAACGGTATATTAGATAGCCAAGATAAAGTATTGGAAATCATTAGTAAGGATTTAGCGGATATTAAAGAAAGATATGGAGATAAAAGGAGAACAAAGGTTGTAAAGGGAAAGATAGATGAGATATCAGAAGAAGATCTGGTTGCAAATGAGGAGACATTAATAACAATCACACACTCTGGATATGTTAAGAGAGTACCACCATCCACATATCAGACACAGAATAGGGGAGGAAAAGGTGTTTCTGGTGGAGAAACAAAAGAGGGTGATTTCATTGAGCATGTGCTTCTATGCAATACCCATGATGAGCTTCTACTTTTCACAAACAAGGGAAGAGTATTCATAACTCGTATATTTGAAATACCTGAGTATGGAAGAACTGCAAAGGGTATTCCATTTATTAACCTTGTACATCTAGATCAGAACGAAACAATTACCTCTATATTAACCAGAGACCATAAAGGTGGAGTGATGGGTTCTGAAGAAATTCAAGAAGGTCAAGACGATCAAATGATTGTAGATAAGAAAGATTTCAAATTCTTCATGATGGTCACAAAGAATGGTGTTGTAAAGAAAACAGATTTAGAACAGTTTAGTAAAATTAGAGCAAATGGTCTAACCGCTATTAAATTGGACCCTACGGATGAATTAATATGGGTCAAACCTACAACAGGAGAGAACGAGGTAATACTTGTTACCGCAGATGGTAAATCTATTAGATTTGGTGAAAAGGATGTAAGACCGATGGGTAGAAGTACAAGAGGCGTTACAGCAATGAAGTTCAAATCTGAAACAGATCATATTGTTGGTATGGGTATTGTTAGAACAAATGAGAATAGATTGTTCACACTCTCTGAAAGAGGATTTGGGAAAATGACAGAACTAAAAGAGTATCCAAAACATAAGAGGGGAGGTACTGGTATATTCACATTCAGAGTTACTTCAAAGACTGGTAAAGTTGCAGTAGCTAGGGTACTTGATCATCCTAAAGCAGAGATTGTTGTAATCAGTGAAAAATCAAAAGTAATAAGGTCATCAATAGATTCAATTCCAACTCTCACAAGACAAACAAGTGGCGTAAAAGTTATGAAGATAAGTGATGATGACAGGGTTGCTACAATGGCAATTTTGTAAAGAATTGACACGATGGAGATCAATAATTAGAATTATTAATAATTTCTAATGACAAAACAATCGAAATAGTACCAGCGAATAGCAATCATATAGAATATATTAGTCGTAAACTTGCAGATTCATTTACTCAGGCAAACACCCACTTCGGATATTCAAAATACAAGGATGATTACGAATTAATGCATAAACATGTCGAGAAGAGAATTTTGTCTGAAGATAGTGGATTCCTCTATTTTGTAGCACAAGAGAATGATACTCCAATAGGATTTGTTAATTTAATGGTAGATGAGCAAAATATTGGGAATATAACGATAATCTCTGGCGAAAGTGATAGTGTAACAAAGGAGCTATTCGAATATAGTATGTCATATTTTAAAAATACAAATATAAGTAGAGTTGAATTAGAGATATTTCCAAATGAGAAGTACTTAGAATCCTTAATTAACAATCTCAATGGTGAAGCAATATTAAAAAGATATAAGATAAATGCAAAATAATAATGACAAACGAATTAACAGGATTCGATGAACTTAACAGTAACTTCTTTAAGAAGCAGTACAAGCTCTTACAAGATTCTTTCTTGTGATTTTTTCTCCTTTAATGACATTGCCATATTAAGACCAGAGAAACTAAGATGAATTATACACTCTTCGTATAAAGGTCCCTTCATCTTTTTCTTCTCTTTATTATGAAATTTAAGTAGCATCCTATTTATGATCCTCTCATAGCTACTTAATTTCTTAACCATCTCTTGTATTTCTTTCTCTGTATATTTCATCCTTCCTTTTTTACATTTAAATACATCTACCCTTTGGAAAACTAGAGAATGTGGTTTGAAGTATTTTTAATATACCAGAGCTGTTTATATATTTCCTGACCGTATAGGAGGTATTTTAATCTTGTATTTCTTTGCTATATGTACGCTAAATATACACCTCTACATCAATACTTCTAATTATGATATCCTGAATATATGTCGAAGAGAATAAAAAGCATACTAAATATCTATACTGTATTGGGATTCTCACTTCTTTTACTTACACTTGTATTGGTTGCAGTCCCTATCTCGCCATATGTGTGGTATAGGATAAATCCCGCAGAAACGGATAGAGAAATCAAAAAGATAACAGTAGATGTAGTAGAAGAGGATATAAAACAAGGAGATGGGAAGAAAAATATACCAACACTTAACGAAGATTTACCAGAAGGATATCATGTAATAATTAGCTCAATAAACGTTAACTCTCCAGTATCTGATAGTAGGGATTACACAAAAGCATTAAGAAGTGGATCATGGATAGTACCAGAGTACGGTACTCCAGAAAAAGATGAACTACCAATAATAATTGCTTCTCATCGATTTGGATATGCAAGTTGGAGTAATGAATTTAGAAATAGGATATCCTTCTTTAATCTCCCAAAAACAGATATAGGTGATACTGTAAGTATATATTGGAATCAAAGAGAGTATGTTTACAAAATATATGGAAAAGAGGAAAGTACATATATATCTGACTATAATGCAGACTTAATACTGTATACATGTAAATATTTTAATTCTCCGATAAGGATATTTAGATATGCGGAAAGGATTAATTAGTATCTTTATACTTAAATCTATATCTTTTTTCATTCTTTTTTCATTCTTTGTAATGATATTTCCATCTAAGTTATCTGATTCTTCAGAAACTATAAATAATGGAAAAAATATTGAAGAAGAAGATGATTTTGAAATAAAGGAACCGAGAGAAACAGATCCAGAAAAAAAACCAGAAGATCGTGAGACTCCATCATCAGATAATTGGTGGAAATACCCAGAAACAATATATGAGGCAACAAGAGATGGAAACGATTTATTAGTATTAGTAAATAAAAAGTTTAGATTACCTAGTACCTATGCACCATCTGATTTAGTTAAAGCAAGTAATTCCGGTATACGAAAAGGAGAAAACTACTATTTAAGAAATATTATCATTCCTGATCTAACAGATATGGTAAATGATTCCAAAGCATCAGGAATTGATCTTAGTATCGTAAGTGGCTACAGATCGTACCAAACACAAGTGAGTACATATAACTACTGGTTAACAAAGAACAGTAACAATATTGAATATGTAGATACATTTTCAGCTAGACCGGGACATAGTCAGCATCAACTTGGTACGGTTATTGATTTCAGTAGTAATGAAATAGGTGATGTATTAGGGGATTCCTTTGCAAATACAAATGCATATAAATGGTTAACTGAGAATGCATACAGATATGGTTTTGTCATTTCATATCCAAAGGGATATGAGAGTATAACTGGGTATAAATATGAGAGTTGGCATTACAGATACATTGGTAAAAGTAATGCCTTAGAGATGAAAAACTCTAAATCAATACTTGAAGAGTATTTAAGGAATAAGAATTAATAGTAAGGATTACGATTTCAACCAATCCAATCTGCTTACTTGCTTCTTCTTCTCTTCTTTCTCTTTTTCTAAGAGTTCGTTATGAGTATTAATGAATGACATTATCTTTTTAAATAGTTCTTTTTCAGAATCATCTAATTTTTCTAATGATTCTGGAACTGGAAGAGGTTTTTTAGGCGCTCCAAACTTGTAACTACGATCCTGTAAAACGATATCATCTTTATAAAGATCTAAATAGTTAACGATGTCTGCTCCATACTTTGAAAAAAGAACAGCTCCGCCATGAAATAACAAACCCTCGAAAAGCTCATTTACATTTTGAGCAACTTCATGTTTAAGATTTACAAGATTCTCTTTCAAGAATTTAAGCCTCTCATCAGAAATAGATCCATATAGTTTGATAGTTTCATCACCATTTCCTCTTATAATTGCAGTAAACATCCCTTGCTCTTCTATTCCCCACATTCCAGTCTGAATTGCAGTCTCACCATTTTTATCAACAAATTCTTTGAAAGCATGTGGGTATATCTCCCTCAAAGTATCCATTACTTCAACATTTGCTCTTTCTCCCTCTGTAAGACCTGTTTCATGTTGCTCTCGAAGTTTTTCTTCTACTAGAAGAGCAGTATTTTCTGCATGAGCAATATCCCACGCATCACTAGGGTTATTAATTTGGCCATTGTCATTATAAAATGGTTGATTATCAATCTTGTTTGTTTCCTGATCCATAGAGGGCAATATAATAAGTTTATTAATATTTATAGAATATTTAAATAATTAATGTCAACTTATTGGTTTGACAAGTCCTCTCCGCCACGCCCCATAGCATAGACTATACTGCCATATATATGGTATAATGTTCCTGCATTTAATTTAACTAGCCCTTTAAATATGAGGAAGTTATTAACAGCAATTTTAACTGTAGCTACTCTCTTCCTTATGAATGCGACCAGCACATATGCAGATGGAAATCCATATGGCCCTTATCAGCCATATCAACCTCATAAACCAGTACCAACAGGTTTTGATGATACATCCATCTTCTATATCGCAGCTGGAGCTGCATTTGTAATTGGAATGTCTGTACTTGCTACAGTTAAATACCTAAAGGCAAAGCAATCTATCTAATAGGGTAGATTGCCCCTTTGGGGCTTTAAATGCATAAATATTTCATATTTTTATTTACTTGAATGAAACTATCTTTAGTTATACCAACATACAAAAAACAAAGAGAAGTATTGGATCAATTGGAAAGAGTATATGGGTACCTTTCTAGAAAGAATCCTGATTTTGAACTCATCTTCGTAATTGATGGGTATGTTGATAATACTAAGGATATTTTAAATACCTATATTAAAGAAAACAGACTTAAAAAAGCATCCGTTATTGGATATAGGAAGAATATGGGTAAAGGTTATGCAGTAAGATACGGAATGAAGAAAGCTACAGGTGATATAGTTGGCTTTATTGATGCAGATACTGATATACAGATTAGAACACTCCATTATGCACTAAAAGCAATAAAGAGAGATGACGTTATGGCCGTTATCCCTTCTAAGCTACATAGCGATTCTAATGTAGAAATGACATTTACAAGAGAGATATTCTCATACGGTTTAATACTTGTCAATAAGGTATTCTTAAACTTACCAGAATCTGTTACAGATGTAGGTTGTGGTCTAAAACTTTTTAATAAAGATTTAATCAAAAGAATATTACCTAGATTAAAGGTAAATAGGTTTGCAATTGACTCTGAAATATTAAATGAGATTGGTAGAGTAGGGTATACAGTTTCTGTAACACCTTTCTATATGAACAAGAATAGAAGTGAAAGTACTTCTGCAAATATAAAAGAATCTATAAGAATGTTTAAGGATATACTTTCTATATCTCAAAGTAACAACAGTTTGGTTCTTAATAAGTTAATAAAACTTTACAAATAATAGGAGTATTGATAAATATTCCAACCTATAGTATAATATAGATAGATTAATTAAAGATTGCTCTTTAATAAGTAATAAGAATTTCCCACAAGAAATGTGTGCATGAGTATTCATAGATAGAGATTTATATCTTTAATATGAGTTCTTATGAACTCAGATCTTTAAAAAGTTTCTAAATATATTACATAGATTTATATCTTATATATTTAGAACAAAATAGCGTGTGATGAAATAGAATAGAGTAGGTATAGTTCTTCCATATTGGTTCACTTACAGTGGATCTAGCTAATTAACATATTTAGTTAGTTTGATCCACTGCTAAGTGGTGAAATAAAAA
>CAZUZI010000003.1:46665-51939 GCA_964625015.1 uncultured Candidatus Saccharibacteria bacterium
AACCTTCTTTTGAAGGAAACCTCTCTCTTACTCTAGCTAGGTTCCGGTACATGGGAATTTCATTTGATTGTCAGGAGACAATTAAAACACCCATTTACACATAACCTCATCACACGCTAGAGTCTTCTAAGAGTAAATAACTCTTACTGATGAGTCCATGTTAAGGACGAAAAGACTAATATGAATACAGGAGACATTGAAAAATGTCTCCTTTTTTTATTTCAAAATATTTCTAACTGATTCAAATATCCTCATAAATATTTTAGGTGGTAATATACTTAATATATTTACTCCTAAATATTCAATCTTCCATATTATATATTCTCTAATTGATGGTTTTATACCTAACTCTTTTATTGCCCATTTCCTTATCTCATCAGTCTTTTTAAAATGTTCTAACATTTTAGATTGAGATTGAGTATCAAAAGTCATTCTATATTTCAAAACAGTATCCTCTATATTATGAAATTCTCCTTCCTTACTAAGTAAGAAAAAGAACTTTACATCCTCAACTTTCCAGATATTCTCTGGATACAACCCAACATTCTCAACAGAAGATTTTTTTAAAGTAACAGCAGGATGTGCAAAAGGTTGAAAGAGGAACATATTCCTTTTGATTTCCTTGTCATCAATTGCATACCCCCTATGATCAGTAATTTCTGATACGGCATTTATGATATCTATCTGGCCACCAACAGCAACACAGTTAGGATTATTTTCTAGATATTTAACCTGCTTCTCTATGCGGGTAGGATACATAATATCATCTGCATCCATTCTAGCTATATATTTACCTTTGGATTCTTTTATTCCAATGTTTATTACATTACCTAAGCCATTCTGTTTTTCTACAGATATTACTTTTATCTTATCTTTGTACTCCTTAAGAATCTCTAATGTATTATCTGTACTTGCATCATTTACTACAATTATTTCTAAATGTTTATATGTTTGATTTAGACAGCTATCAATCGATTCCTTTACATATTTCTCTCCATTATGAATAGGGATAACTATTGATACTAAGGAAGTATTTTCATTCATTTCTTTCTCTTTTCTAAAACTTTAATGAGTATATACAAAGACATACCAAATACTACTACGTATCCTAGATATGAAAGGATATTAGGCCAATATATGACATGAATTGATTCAAATGAAGTATTAGATATATCCCATCCCTGTTTCCATCCATCAATACTTACACTTTTTTCTTTTGAAAGAGGTAGTATCAACCAATCCCTTTTACCGAATGCAACCCAACCAGATGAATGAGCCTGAGGTATAGAAACGAGAGTAGATTCGCTATTTGATATATCTCCTTTGTAGAATGTTGAGCTAACAGAGTTAAATACTCTTTCTAACTCTATCTCCTTGTACTGAGGAATAGTTGCCTGAGAATATGTAAATGTCTCCCATATAGATGGGTATTTCATAATGGCAAACTGATTGAGTTTATTTTCAGTAACAAGTTTATAACTTGTGCTACCAAGTATTGCACTTAGTAGCTTCTTCTCTGTATCTGATTCAAAAAAATCAAGAAGGGATGACTTCGTACTGCTAAAGAGCATCTCCTGATACCAGCACTTCTCCCCTTTATCATATATTACACATATATCAGATGGAATATTTGAGATATTCTCTCCATTCCAATATATGAGGTAGTCCGTAGAAGGCATTGTTGTAAAAAGGTTCACTGTATGATTTATATAGTCATCTTCTACCTTTTGTGAGATTCCATTGTCTGCAGAGATTTCAAACAATCTATTCTCTGCATCAGGCCTATTAGGATGCCACATGAGGCCCTTTTTGGATATGGAGTCATAAAGATATGAATCAGAACCGTATATGAAAGGTATTGAGAGAGTATATTTATTCATATCCTCAAGGAATATATCTTCCTTTTTCCATACATCAGACTCTTGTGAGATAGTAGTAGGATTTACAATAGGGGAACTCTTTACAGTTACTTCTCTAAATAGAGTTTCAGAAGTAAAATCGCTTGATGTATCGATAGTATATAGTATAAGTGCTATCCTTTCATTTGCTTTTACTACTGTGTCTAGGAGTATCTCTTTTTCTCCAAAGAAGCTATCACTATACAAGAATTTCTCCTTGTTCAAACATGTCTTCCTGTCCTCAGAGTAAATACAGAAGCCAGGATAGTTATTTCTCTTACTTTCCCAGTTCAATTTTAATTTTAATACATATGCTTGGTTATTTCTAAGCTCAATATTGGTATATACACAAGGAAGTTCACTTGAGCCTTTAAGATTAAAACCTGAAGATATTTCTTCCCCTGTCACCGCAGTATTCTCTACTGCAACTCCTCCAGAACAATCGCTGCCCTTCGTTTCAAGAAGTTTTGGTATGAAGTTTGTAGATGTAAAAGATTCCTCATTAATACCATATATATTTGAGAGAGAAGAGTAGGGAGTAGAAACAGAAACACCATCTTTTAGTTGATCTTTTGTTAATACAACTTCTTCAACACCGTAATATGGAGAGTCAGGGGTATTGAAAAGTTTAAATGGTTTCTTTGTTTTATCTCCTACTATGTATGGAGTAGAAGGGGATACCTTTACAATACCGTTCTTGAGTTGCAAATTGCTCGGATATTCTGCAATATTTTTAATATCGAGATTAGAATATACATATGTACTAAATCCTTTGTATGTAAATACTCCCTTTATTTCACTCCCCTCTACACGGATATTCTGTATATCCATATCCTTTGTATACATAATAGGGTTGAGAGGTATATCTCTAATGAAGATACTCGCGAAATCAGAATTAGAGAGAGATTCAACATATTTAACATCTTCCTTCTGAGGTACTTTGTACAAAGTAAGAAATTCTGAATTCCATGTTTTCTCATACTTAGACAACATATTCTTTAGATCTGTAACATCAATATTAAATGAAAAGCCGTCTGCATTCTGACTCTCATCAAGTAATACATATTCAACATTATATTTCTGCAAAAGGGAGAGAAGCTTCTCACTATCCTTTGCTCTCAATGCTGCTGTAGTATCTATCATTGCTTTTTCACTAAGTGCAGACCCTATCGCAGATGACAAGTCCATCATTGGGTTAGGAAGGATATATGAGATAAATTGAGAGCCCCAGAATCCCCAGCTATACTCTCTAAAGTAGTTATTGTTTGCAGGTGGTGCGTAATAGATTCTCCCATCTAAATTGTTTTCTGAGATATAATTTTCAAGTTCAAAGTATGTAGATGGTAGGTCAACTATAGCCCTTTTTGGATATATATCTCCTCTGAATATATATTCCGAATATATTAATTGAAGAAGAATTATAAAGAAAAAAGAGAGTCCTAAAAAGATCTTCTTCAATGTCCTTCCCTTTATAAAGGAGCTTAAGAATGTATGAAAATACAGTATCCCAAATGTAGAGAGTATTGTAACAGCAATAAGGTATACTTCCCCTAACTTTGAGAAAGGCCATCTAAACACCTGTTTGAATAACGGTATATTTTCCTGTATCCAAACAAATACACCAGAGAGTGGGGGATTTACAACCTTTATTAAAAACCATGACACTAATGCAATACCTCCCCAAAAGAGAAGTTTCCTATTCTTCTTCCATACTCCAAATACCAACGCTAAGATAGAAAAGAATGCAGGAAGAAGACCAAGTACTTTGTAAAAATCATATGTCTGGAATTCTTCTGCCATGGGAAAAAGATACTCTTCTCCATCAAGTTCAAACAGAGATCTGTTAAAGAATCTAGCGGAATTAAGAGGATTCTGCATATCAGATTCCAAATCTATTATACTAGATGTAATCGTTCTATTTGTATATGAACCTATGATGTCTTGACTGGTTGTAATTGTGTAATATATGAAAGGTAATATCCAAAATAACTGTGTAAGAAGAAAAACGGCTAAAGTCTTTAAAATCCTTAATATCTTTCCTTTCTCAGTAGAAAATATATTAAGAAAAAGTATAAAGGAGAATAGAAGGATAAAGTTCGTAATAAATAGAGTTGCTATTACAGATACAGATGTAAGAAGTAATGAAGATATAAAAAGGAATAGAAGATTTGTAATTTTCTGTTCCTTTGTATACTGATATACTGCAAGAAGAAGTAATGGAAGAAATCCGTAGTTTGCAACATACGGCGCCATACTCTGATAGAATGTCCACATTGTCCAAAGTGTTGTAGCATATGTTGTTCCTGCAAGTAGAAACGATATGGATTTGTATTTCTTTAATTTGCTCTCACTTACAAGTTTTGAAACAAGCATACCTATTGATATTGATCCAACAAATAGACAGACAGAATAAAAGATCTGTCCTGTAAGCCAACTCGGAAGTATTCCTTCAAACATAGTAAATAGTACACTCCTAAAGATATCTGCCTGTTCACTATCAGATGCGAATCCTAGTCCTCTATACCCTCTCCATGCTGGTGATTCTAAATATCTAGAAAGTGACAGAGAAGGATTTAATTCTGCGGAATAGTTATCATTATGTAAAATATATTCCCCATACTTGAATGACAGAATACACATCGTTATCAATATGAGTATGAGTATTACCTGTCCGTAGTTTTTCTCTATATATTTAGAAATATTCTTTAAGACCTTTTTTAACATATGAATAATATAGCAGATTAACGATACTTTCTAAATAATATTGTACTACAATAAATATTTGTACATTTTCTTGACATTATATGTGTAACTTACTATCTTATTATTAGAAATCTGCCTATTTATATCCTTACGGAATAATAGGTATTTGTATACAAATAACCTAAATATTTAACAAATATGGCCCACGACGAGTTTGGACAAATAATAAATGAAGGTGTTGCTACACCTAAACAAGAATGTGATGAGATTGTTAATGAGACAGTTAACAAAGCATATGCCAATCAACAAGCAGTAAAGGAAGAGTGGAATCAAAGTGTAAAAGAAACAAACGAACAGGCAGAAACTAAAAAACAAGAAACAAAGGAAGAATGGGATAAGATTCTTAGCAATGAGATTGATGGTATATACAAATACAAACATCAACAGGAAGTAAGAGGACAAGGAGATGGAAATTCAATGGATAGACAACAGGATCTTGCACACTTTAGAGATCAGAATAATCTTGGATATGGTGAAAGTATACCAAGTACAACTCCTGCTACTAATCAACATAAGGCAGAGGAGCAAATAAACGAGGATTCTATGAACAGACAAGAAGATCTTGCACACTTTAGAGATCAGAATAATCTTGGATATGGTGAAAGTATACCAA
>CAZUZI010000003.1:52039-65912 GCA_964625015.1 uncultured Candidatus Saccharibacteria bacterium
CACACTTTAGAGATCAGAATAATCTTGGATATGGTGAAAGTATACCAAGTACAACCCCTGCACCCAATCAACCTCGCAATGAGCTTTCTGGTATTAAACCTGGCCAAGAAAAATATATTCAAAAGAAACTACAAGAGTTAGAAGATCGTAGTGCAGAAAAAGATCCTCTTGCATACCTTAAAGAAAGATTCGCACAGGAGGAAATAGCAAGACAACAAAAATTCGCAGAAGATGTAAACAAAGAACTTCAAGGTTCAGAGCCTGCATCTACCAAAGAGGAAGAAATTCCATCTGTAGCACCACTTTCAGAAGCAGAGAGTGAGAACGCAAAACTAAAAGAAGAAATTATAAATATGAGAGCTGAAATGGAAGAGATGAGGAATTTGCTTCAATCACTTCTAAACAAAGATGCCACAAATATAAATGAGCCATCTTTAGCATCAAGTCAAACAAAACAAGAAGCCACTTCAGATGGTGTGACTTGGCAAGATCCACAAGGCAATCCTGTACTATCTGAAGATTTGCAAAGAAGACTCAACTCAGATGGTGTGACTTGGCAAGATCCACAAGGCAATCCTATACTATCTGAAGATTTGCAAAGAGGACTCAACGAGGTAACATTAGATCCGAAAACTGGCCAGTACACTGATAATAGGCCAGAACAAGCACCTGTTGTAAATCCACAAAGTACAGCACTCATAGTACCTGGGCAAACACAAGAAGATCTAGAGGTAATAGATGGTGAAATTGTTGATGAACAACCACAAGAGCAGTTATCTCCAGAGCAACAATACACTAGATTACAATCAGAAAGAGATGCTCTCTTAAATGGTAGAACACCTTCAGAATTAACAGATGAAGAGAAACTTAGATATTTTGATATGACAATTAGACTTGATCAAATGAAAGCTGCATTTGGATTGGCTAATGAAATATCTGAGAGAAAGCAACAAAATAAAGAGAGAAAAATAGCATGGCTAGCAGGTTTTGTAGGAGCTGGAATTGGTTTTGGAGTAGCAATGGCAACACCGATATCAGTTGCAGCAGTTGTTGCAGTTACACTTGGTGGTAGGTTCGCAGCTCCGTTGATAAAAAAATGGGGAACAAAACTTGAGTCAAATGCAAGAGCATTAAGGTTTGAAGATACACAAGGTAAAACACCTGAAGAGAGTGCAGAGATTGAAAAGAAAATCAAAAGAAATGAATGGTGGGGAAAGAGATTAGGTGAAATTTCTGCTGTTGTATCTGGTGGTACAACAGGATTTGGCTTAGGTGTAATGGCACATAACCTATTTACGATGGCAACAAATGCAATTGGTAATGCACCTCAACCAACAGGTGGTCAAGCACCACTTAAAGATCCAGGATTTGGCCCTCAAGGAGGTGAAACTGGCATACCAGAAGTTCCAAGTACAGATCCAGGATTAGTAGTAGATGGTAGGGTTAACTTACCAGGAAGTGCATGGAACGGAAACTTAGCAGGTGGACCAACAGGTAATCTTCCAGGAGGAGAATTTAATTTCTCAAATTACCCAGGAGGCATGCATGAGATGGCTGCATATCAACTCAACCAAGACCTTATCTCTGCTGGTATTACCCCTCAACAACTAAGTACATTGGATGTATCAACTATTCATAGAGGGCTATTAAATGGATACTTTGATGCTATTAACTCAGGAACAACAGATCCAAATCTTTTAGATATTTTGGGTAGAATGAACTCAGAAGCTGCAAAGAATCTATTAGCTACACTTACATCTAAATAATTTAAAGATTAAGAAAAATGTACGAAGAAATAATTGGAAAAATAAAGACAATAATCCCTGATGATGCCAAAGCACAGGAAATGTTTGAGCTCATAACCGAGGATGTCTTTGAGAATCTATTCTCTCAATTAGCAGATATCTCTACGGATGAAGAGCTTAAAACATTTGAAACAAGATTAACAGAAGCAAAATCTCCAGAACACTTACAAACAATGATAAATGAAATAGCTGTAACAGTATATGGAGATAACTATCAAGAACAAATTAAGAGCGACTATATCTCTTTAATCGAAGAAATGACAAAGAATATACAGCAAGCTAATGATCTAATATCAAGATCCCAAAACGGTGATCAGGCTGCAACAGAGTTATTAAAGAAAGCTCAGCAGACAGATACATATAGATCAACTGTATCCAATCAATAGTGTAATTTCTCAATATGAACTTTTAAACCATCCTATTTCAAAGGATGGTTTTTTCTTACTGTTTCCTCTGCAAATTTCTCACTAGCATGTACATATCTAGTTGTTGTATCTAAGCTTTCATGACCAAGGAGTACTTGTAATGCAGCTGGACTAGCACCTTCTTGTGCAAGGTATGTAGCAAAACCATGCCTTAGACTATGTGCAGATGTAGGTATTTGTATTCCTAATCTCTTTCTGTATTCTGCAATTTTTTCTTGGAAATAGTTAATTGATATTCTTGCATTAGGTCTCTTAGTTCTTAAACCAGAGAAAGGAATAAATAGGGCAGGGGAGTCAAATTTTTCAAGGAATTTATTCTTTCTATAATTCTCCACAAGAGAGATATACTTCCTGTTTTCTGAATCAAAAACTTCTAAATTTAAACCTTTAGAATCTCCAGCTGTTTCATGATGTTTCACGGAGTTACTGTTTTTCTCTAGACCAAGATCATTAAACAAACTATCTATATTACCAGGTTGTTCACTTTTATCCCTATCAGAGAAAGCATGCTCTAATCTTAATCTTAAATATTTGTTTAACCAATTTAAAGCTCTTGGTGTTAAAAATATTGTCCTTTCCTTACGACCCTTACCAGTAATATATATCTTACCCTCAGTATTTAGTTGTTCTAAGTTAAGATTTATTAACTCTGAAATACGCATACCGGAAGCAAAAAGCATTTCTAACATACATCTATTCCTAAGTGCAATTTTTTCATCCTTTTCGAATTCCATTGGAGACTCAATTAACTTCACTAATTCTTCAAAAGATGCAACCTTCTTTATCTTCTTATCAGCCTTAACCATTGTAATTGCATCTGGAGGCAATGGAATATCTAAATCCCAACTAATCCTAAATTTTAGATATGATCTAAGTGCAGACAACATCCTATTGATACTTCTTTCATCTAAACCGTGATCAGATCTAGCTCTAGAGTTTAATGGTCTTTCTAGAATTCCCAAAGATCCATATACCTTACCGTATACCTTTGTTAGAAAGTCATCCTCATATACCTCATCAGTCTGATTTAGCATACCTTCATCAATTTGGGAATTGTTTACAGGTGTATTCATACCCTCAGAGGCATTCACGGGCATTACAGAGCCTCTCAGCGCGTCGCTATTATTTTCCGCTGTATTAAAACCATTTCTCGTATATTCCAACCTGATTCTATCTAAATCTTTAAGATGATTACCGCTTTTTAGATATCCTTTGTAGTTAGAAACATTCTCCTTACTTAAAGCTTTAAACTGAATATCATTAAAATGCAAATACACACCAAATATAGCCAGATCTCTTGCATAATTAACAACTGTTTGAAAGCTGTAACTGTTATTCTGTAAATCAAGTAAATACTTATCCTGTTCAGGAAGCTTAGGTATACTTTGAAGCATTTCTTTTCTTGTATTTCCATTCATATATGTATATTAATCTAAAAATTTTTTAAATCAAAGTAGGGGGTAAAAGAATTTTTAAGTAGAAAGATTTTCTAAAAGGGCATATTTAAATAAGAAATAAAATAGTTAAACAACTAAAGTAATTATTTCTTTTTTCAATCATTTATAAATATATAAATAAACACATTTAACCATTAAATTCTGTACTCCCCCAAGTTAGCAGATACAGGACCGCATATAAGGACGATTATACTCGGTTGTATATTACAGTTAATTGTAACAATTTGCAATAGAGTATAGGTAGAACACCCACCACTTAAGTAATCGATAATAAAAAAAATAATTAACCACTAACCCATTAGTATTATTTGATTCACAGACAAGAGAGTATTAGCAGAATGTTATCCACACTGATAACTATAGGATATCTAGGCACTGTGAAACTATGGGCTTATCAGGAGAACTACCCCACCCCCTACTCTTAATAATCTATGAAAAAATATTGAGTACAAAATTAAGTGCAGTTATCCCAATTAATATAAAAATATATAGAATTAACTGCCAATTCTTACCTGTATCTGTACTCTTCATATTTGCGATCCCAATACCAACAAAGTACCCCACTGCTGGACTTAAAACTGAAACCTCATGTACAACACCTGAAAGAAAAGATGAGAGAAACATAAAGATAACAAGGAGAGAAACTAAAATACTCTTTCTATTTAAAAGCAATCCAGAGAAACCTAAATTCCTTAAATGGATATATACAAGATAGAAGACAAGAAGAAAAACCAAAGGTAAAAGAATATATATTGGAAGCTGAAGTGCGAGAATACCAAAGGTGATAAAAAAGAGTGTAAAGGTTGTAACAATATATGAGGTTGTTCTCGCAACATTTACTAAAGGAATATCCTTATACAAACTAACATTAAAAACATTGGACATTAGGAACGAGACATATGTACCTACAAATACAATACCTATGATTAACAGAAGTAGTAATCCTTCATATAAACGACTAAATTTCTGGATAAAGAATAGCTGAACAAATAGGTATTCTGAAACTACAAAAAGTGCAGATTGAACAAGGAAAGGAATAGATCTAAATTTAACCTGGAAATTAAATGCCCATATTAAACCAATTACAGAAATACCAAAATATACAGCAGCTGTCAGTATTGTTCTTAGAATATCACCATCATTTACCTTAAGTATAGTTTGAACAAACAGAGACAAGGCAATTAAAAGAGAAATAGATATTAACTTCCCCCTCTTTACTGCATCTTCATTTGTATTGATTACTTTTTCACCTATCATAACCTTTCAACATATTTTATACCCTTCGGAGTCAATACCCTACCCCTTGAGGTCCTCTTTATCAAACCACTCTTCATAAGAAATGGTTCATGCACATCTGTAACGGTAGAAATATCCTCTGAGACAGAGGCTGATAAAGTAGATAACCCAACAGGCCCTCCCTCAAAGTTAAAATACATAACTTTAAGAATCTCCCTATCAATACCCTCTAGCCCTAAGTCATCAATACCTAGTAAATCCATTGTACTTTTAACGATATCCATATTAACAACTTTCGTATTAATATTTTGAGCATAATCACGAACCCTGCGAAGTAATCTAAGGCCAACCCTAGCTGTCCCCCTCGAACCGTCAGATACAGCCTTAAGAGCTTCAAGTTCAATCTCAATATCCCAAAGATTAGATGCTCTCCTCAATATCTCTATCATATCCTCTTGCTCGAAGAAATCCAATCTCTGAATTAATCCAAATCTGTCCCTCATTGGACTACTTATTTTACCAATTTGTGTTGTTGCCCCTATGAGTGTAAAAGGCTCTAAGTTCAATCTAATCGTTTTAGCAGAAGGTCCCTTACCCATTACAATATCCAATGCCCTATCCTCCATTGCAGGATATAGTATTTCCTCAACGACCCTAGAGAGCCTATGTATTTCATCAATAAAGAGAACATCATTAGCCTTAAGATTTGTCAAAATTGCTGCGAGATCTCCCTGCCTTTCTATTGCAGGCCCTGAGGTAATTCTAATAGAGCTACCGATCTCATTTGCAATAGCTAACGCGAATGTAGTCTTTCCAAGACCAGGAGGACCATAAAAAAGGATATGATCAACAACCTCATTTCTTTTTTTCGCAGAGGTTATCATCATCCTAAGTGTCTCTTTCTCCTGTTTACGACCAACTATCTCATCAAACTTACTTGGTCTAATTTTAATCTCAGACTCATCAGGATCAGATTTCCTTATTAGAACCTTACTATCTCTTAATTCATTTTTCTTTTCTGTGGTTTTACTTGATTTAATCATATACTACTGAGCAAGAACATTACGAATTAAATTCTCAATTTCGATATCTTCTTTCTGTAAGATCTCCTCTGCCCTATTCATACTTTCATCAAGAGATCTACCAGCATATCCTAGTGACTTCAACGCCTCCTTTAGCTCTTTCAATTTCTCACTGTTATGCTTACCAGCATCTTCCTTATCAAAATCTATCTTACCCCTTAACTCCAATATTATCTTCTGTGCACCTTTGCTTCCTAATCCAGAGACTTTACTTAAACTCTTAGAATCGCCATCCATTACAAGTTCCTTAATTTTTGCGATGTCATATGTAGAAAGTATAGAGATAGCTACCTTTGGACCAACACCAGATACAGTAAGTAACTGCTCAAAGAAATCTCTCTCTTGTTCTGTATTAAACCCATACAGAGATTGACTATCCTCTCTAACTTGAAAGCTAGTAAAAAGATATATATCAGAGCCCTTCTCTAAGAATTTAAACAGTGATGTTACATACACCCGATACCCGATACCACTTGAAAGTAATACTTCCACAAAGTTTATCTTCCCCATATTGTTCTTAAGTACTTTACCAGATATATATGAAATCATATTAAAACAATATTACCATATTAATTAACAATACTATTCATTTTGTACCTATCAAAGCAAGCAATTGCAATCGCGATGGCATCTGCAACATCGTCTGGTTTTGGAATCTCATCTAAATTGCAAATCAATTTTACATTCTCCTGAACCTGTTTTTTGTTAGCTTTACCGTATCCAGATATACTACTTTTTACCTGCAATGGGGTAAATTCAAGTATTGGAAGGTTACCTTCTTCTAATACAAGTAACACAACTCCCCTAGCCTCTCCAACTACGATTGCAGTCTTTGCATTATTATAGAAAAGCAATGTCTCTATACCACAGACATCAGGCTTGAATTCAGTAACAATACTTTTCATATCCTGATATATCTCTTTTAATCTCTCTGATACAGTTAATCCTTTCTCTGTTAATATTGCACCGTAATCAACAGCGTGTGGTATACCACTGTCATCAAAATCAACTATTGACCACCCGGTGATTGCTAAGCCGGGATCTATTCCTAATATTCTCATACAGTATGATACCATTTATCTAGAATAGTAACCTACTAACCATTTACAAATTCTTTGTAACCAGGGGTATCATATAAACTCTCAAAATTTACAAGAGTATACAAACGGTAAGTTCCTTCTAAATCTTCAACTTGTAAAAGATCTCCCTCTGGAAACTCTGAGAGCTTGTTATATATCTCTTCTCTTGGGTTTTGACTATTTTTAATTTCTCCATCTTCTGTATGTAAAATACCTAGATTATGCAAAAATGTTAATGCAATCATACGATCTATCACTTCTGGATTGATCTCGTATACAATAGATGGAGGGAGGGTTTCTTCATTTGAAACATAGTAGATTGGTTTCGCAAGAAAGTCTCCTCTTTTATCTACAATCGTTTGAAATATATCCTCAGCTTCATCGTTAAATCTACCCCTCCTGATAACAGAGGTACTTATCGTCCTAATAATCCACATATCTAAAAGAGCCTTACATCTTTCAAACTTCTCCTCATCACTTCTATCGTCTCTCACTCTGATAAAACTATCCTTAATATCTGACATATTACTTAGTATAAATTTATATACCTATGACAAATCACTCCATACATCCTGAACATCATCATTGTCCTCCAATTCCTCAATTGCAATATTGGCTTTCTCTAAATCTCTATCAATTAATGTCTTTGTCATTTTAGGCTCCTTTATAATCAAAGCATCATCAAGTACATAACCCATATCTGTAATAGCATCTCGAACTTTTGCCAAATCAGTATACTTTGTATATACCTCTAGGCCCTGTATATTACCCTCTAAATCGACTTCAGAGATATCCATAACTCCATCTATATCCATTATATTCATCATAACTTCATCCTTATCTTTTTGAACAAATATATCATCCTGTCCATACTTTTCTGACTTCTGCATAATTCCACATTTAACAACAACAAGACCTTTCGTATCAAAATTCCAAGACACACTCCCCTCTGTAGCTAATGTACCACCAAAATTTTCAAAGATCTGCCTTAAATCAGCAACTGTTCTATTTTTATTATCAGTCAATGTATCAACAACAAGCTGAATACCACTAGGTCCAAATCCTTCATATGTTACCTCCTCAAAGGCAACACCATTACTACCCTCACCTGTACCTTTAGAGATCGCTTTCTCAATTCTATCAATTGGAAAACCAGCATTCTTTGCCTTATCTATGTACATTCTAAGAGTAGGATTCATACTCACATCTCCCCCACCCAACCTTGCGGCATGAGTTATCTGGGTAGAGAGCTTAGAGAACACCTTACCTTTCTTCGCATCATTAATAGCTTTCTTGTGTTTAATTGTTGACCATTTAGAGTGTCCAGACATATTTAGTATATAAACAAAATATATTTACTTGCTGATTTTACCACTTTTTATACTCTCCTTGAAAGAGAGAAACCCCTAAAACACAACAATTCTGATGCATTCGAACTATGAAGTAGAAGAGACCTCTACCTTTGAAACCTGCTCTTTTTTGCTAAGAGCTCTATTACCTTTTTCACTATATGCCTGATTACTCCATCTACTGATCTTGTCCTCTATTATATCCTTTGAGATACCATATTTTTCTCTAGATAGGGCAATTACCTTATCTCTTAAACCGAAAGGTTCAAACCTTGGAGGAAGAGATCTTGCACTAAATGTGTTAGATGTCATCCCATCTACACAAAGTTTGATATACATAGAATGTGCATCCAAAGAAACTAAGTCTGCAGATGAGACATTAGGAGCAAACTCCTTCTCAAGTATAGAGGCATCTGCCTGGCTTACTACAAATGAACCCAATGTTCCAACATTACCAAAGATAGCTTGTCTTACTGTTAAAGGTAATTGATCAATATACTGATTGGTCATACATAAATCTAATTTAAACTTCCTAGCTTCCGAAAGTATCTTTGCAAAAGAATCTGTAGCAAAATTCTGGAATTCATCAACAAAAAGGAAAAAGTCATTCCTATCATCAGCATGCATATCTACTCTCTCCAATGCAGTAGACTGAAGTCTAGTAATGATCATACCACCGAGCAAAGATGCTGTCTCTTCTCCAAGTTTTCCCTGAGCAAGATTAACAAGAAGAATCTTTTTGTTATCCATAATCTCTCTTAAATCTATCGTGGACTTTACCTGCCCCACTATATTTCTTGTTACAGCAGAAGATATAAATCTACCCACCTTATTCTGTATTGGAGATACAGCCTCTGAAAGAAGTTTCTGATTCTGAGACATCTGTGCATATTCATCTTCCCAGAACTTAACAAGGATTGGATCATTAACTTGCTTGAGGATAAACTTACGATAGTTCTTGTCTAACAGCAATCTGGTTACAGAAAGAAGTGTTGTACCCTGAGCTTCAAGTGCAGTTGCAACTGTATTTGTAAGGATATACTGTAGCCTAGGGCCCCAAGAATCACCAAACTGCTTTTTGAATACCTCAACTACACCATCAGCAATTAAATCTCTCTGAGCACTATCTTTAAGCTCAAGGAGATTAAAACCGATAGGGTATTGAGTATCTGTAGGATTAAAATATATTACATCATCGACTCTCTCTGGAGGAATAAAATCAAGAAGCTCCTCTACAGTCTCTCCGTGTGGATCAACAATACATGCGCCATCACCACGAAGAATATCTGATATAAACATATTCTTAAATACTGTAGACTTACCAACACCTGTCTTACCTAGAATATAAAAATGCTTTCTTCTATCCTCTCTCTTTATACCGAAATCCACCTTATTTCCTCTGTAATCAGTCTCAGCAAATACCGTAACACCATCCTCGTTGGATTTAGGAAGATTCATAGGAGGTTCTAACTTCTTTGATCTACTCCATGCGATATTTGGAGTCTCAACAGAGATATTAGGCATATGATACAGAGAGGCAAGCTCTTCAATATTAAGAATATCTAATACATCTGCGGAAAGGTATCTTCTAACATAATCATTATATATATCTTGACCACTCTTTGTTGGAACAGAATGCACAAAAGTATTAAGGTGAGCAGTTGTAAACTGCTTAAAACTTGCAACAATATCCCTAAGTATCTGTTCACTCTCTATCTGTGTTGGAGCTTTTGTAACAATCCTAATACTAAACTCAAAACCTAGCTTAAGCATCTTGTTCTCAATCTCACTCAATTCCTCTTCTTGTCCAGGCTCCAATTTTACAACCTCTTTCTTTGGAACATCATCAGCAGGATTTGTAATTGCCCTACCAACACCAGAAAGAAATGTAGAAACCTTATCTAAGAAACTTTCTCCATATGGATTCTTTCCTTCACGAATCGATGTAATATATTTTTTTGAATTAGCCTGCCAATAGTTTGAAACTGGCCTAACAAGAATCTGAATCCATGCATTGCTACCCAATTTTAAATCTGAGATAGCACCAGTAATAGCTGCAAGAGGATCAACCTCAAAATTTCTAAATGTCTTTATAGGAAATATCAAATCTTTTTCAAACTCTACCTCCCCTGTCGTAACGAAAAGTGGCATATCACTTTTCTTGCTAGTGTAATCATTCACATATCGGATATCTGCGTTAGGATACTGTGCATATATTTGCCCTTCTATGAACTTTGCGAGATTTTGAGAAACAACAACGAAAAACTTTATACCATCATCTCCACTAGATGCAATCTCAAAACTTATTAAATCATACGATTTAACAGAATCGCCCAATATTCCATGAATAGAAGCAAACATCTGCTCAGCTGCAAGGGGGGTCTTATCATTCTCCCTAGGAACAAGAATTTGCATAACAAGAGGATTTCGGACCTCTTCTAATACATCTACCTTGCTCTCACTCTTGTTGTTAACAAAAACAAAAAGAAATAGGGAAAAACCTACACCAAGTATTAAGAGTAATCCAATTACAGTTACCATTATCATATTCAGTATTCTACATTAGAAAAAACAATTTAGAAAGAATACATCTTAGAGATATCTTTACCTAGAATAATAACAATATCACCAGTTGTCATAAAAGATGGACGGCTATTTAATATTTCATATTGACCAGAAAATAAACTCGTTACTACCTCTGTAGACTTTTTAAAATCATTCTCATTAGGAATATAGAACTTTGTTGATTCTTCAATATTCGGTGCATTATCAAATCTGACAACCTCACAACCAGAATTAGCAATCTTTCTTGCGAAGGAAGAAGCTAAACCAGAAATACCACTCGCGTTATAAACTTCAACTCTAATCCTCTCTTTCTCTATATCCCTATCAATCATTCTAGGAGTCTGTGCTCTCCACACAGAATCATATTCTGTAAGCTTCATAAAATTCTGTATCCCACCACTTTCATTTTCTTTTGAATCAATGTATTGTGCATTTCCCAAATCAATAACGAATGGTTTTAAATTAAGAATACTACTATTAATACTCTTCATTTGTGCAACAACACTTGGCAGAGAATTGTAAGATGAGTATATGACAGCATCCCTATCCTTAAATTTACTTGCTGAAAAGAGAAGATTAATCCAATTCAATCTTGATACAAAACCATTAAAAAAGAAAACATCCTCTGATACCTCTGAACCATTTTGATAATATTGAGAATACATAGTGTTACTATCAACCTCTCCTAGATTCTCTTGTAGAAGATTGTATGCATTAGAGTCAAACCATATATATTCATCTACCTTCATACCAAGCAACTCCTCTAGCTGCCATATTGCAAATTCTACTCCCTTACCAGGTTTCATAAATTCTCCAGCATATTTAAATCCAGAAACAGCGACAGCACTTCCGAAATCATTCTCTAATCCAGTATATAGTATCCAATTAGGTATATATATTAAGATAGAAAGATCTTTTTCAGTATTATGCGCATACATATACACCTTTTCTATCCTATCTTGATTCTCACCATATTTATTTTCAAAAATTATCAATGTCTTTTTAAATGTATTTGAATATTTGTTTAGAAGATACTGCTGAGTATTATCCTCAGTTAAAGGATTAATACTCTTAAGATTCATAAAGCTAATATATACATAAACGAGATACCCAATGGCACAGAGAGTAAGAAGTACAAACAGAATTTTTTTAGGATTCAAATTTATCCTTAATGCACTCTTTTTCTTAGCAGATTTGTACCTATCTCTTCCTCTTACCATTTATACTAGGCAGTAAAAGTTAATCTCTCTCCATTTATATTTAGAAAACTCAACAGAACAGACTCCAACATAATGCTATTACTATTTACACTCTCCTTCCCAACTCCATATAGTGTATCACCCACTATCTTTAGACCTAGATACTCTAGAGAAGCTCTAATTTGATGCATCCTCCCAGTCTCTATCTTAACCAACACTTCGTTACCGGATTTAAGGATATAGCTCTCTGCAAATTTAGATCCCCCAAACTCATACAACTTGAATTCCATCTTATACCTATTTTTACTTGACCTACCAATATATCCTCGCATATTGAACCACTTTTTCCAAGGTTCAAAAGATATATCCATTTCTGAGAGATATTTTTTCAAATTAATCTCTTGTTCAAAATTATTAGACATATCAAGCCTCGCATTCCCAGAATCTTCAACATATGCATGATAAATTTTTATAACCCTTCTATTTGAGAACTCTGCTTTTAAGTATTCCTGAGCCACTTTATTCTTAGCTAATACCATAATCCCAGATACACCCTTATCCAATCTATGAACAATACCAGCCCTATCAACTAAAGGATCATACTCACCTTTCTTCTCTAAATACATACGAACATAGTTTGCCAATGTATTATCTAAATTCCCAACACCAGGATGTACTGCAATCCCCTTTGGTTTATAAAGAACGAGAAAATCTGAGTCCTCATATCTAACATCCAATTCTCCATCCTGAGGTATAATGTTTTCACTTAAATCTACAGTCGTTGATAAATTCTTCCAAAATTCCATATTAATAGAAACAGTATCTCCAAAGCGCAATCTGTATGATTTTTTACATTCTACTCCATTTACTAAACAACCCATTGAGAGATTATCTTGTACAATTGTTCGTGTAACCGCAGGAATATTCTCTTTTAAAAGATTGTAAACAAATACATCAATTCTCTTCCCATTGTCATCAGTTATTTTTACATCCATCTTTCCTAAATATACAAATTAAAACAAGTAATACAATCAGTACAGTAATACATATATCTGCAATATTTACATATATATCAGATATATTTATATAGTCACATATATATCCTCTAACAAACCTCTCAAAAACATTCAGACCACCAAACATGGTAATACTAAATAATATATATTTTATATTACTTTTAGTTCTAATAGATAGAACAAAAAGTACAAAAAGTAGAACTAAAGATATCCACCTTATATACGGTACATATATTCCAAATGCTATACCCTCATTTAAGATACATTCATGTACAACAAAAAAGGATAAATACACATGAAGAAGTGATAAGAAAACAGAGATAAAAAGTATATATTTCATCTCTAAACAGATACCGATCGTATAGAAGATACACTCTTTATCGTCACATTAGCTTTCTTTAAGTCAGCAAGGAATGCTATACCTGATATGGGAGTGGAAGGCATGTCTCCCTCCGTGCTGGAGCAGGCTCTGCGCAGGGCAGGCGCTACCATTCTGGATGAAGCGTATCCCCGTGAAGCCCGCCGCAGGAGCATCACCAAGGCAGACCTGTACGAGTGCGGACTGACGGGCAGGCCCGGAAGCGATGCGCGACGCGCTTGACGCAAGCGGCGCGGAAATCGTCACCGACGAAACCACCGCCGCAACATCCTGCTATTATT
>CAZUZI010000004.1:0-847 GCA_964625015.1 uncultured Candidatus Saccharibacteria bacterium
ACCACCACCACCATCCCTATTCTTGTTCGGGGTATCCCCACCATTAGCTCTTAATATTCCAGTTCCTTCAAGAGTGTTAGCAATAATCCATATTGATCCACCAGCACCACCACCAGAAGCATCTTCCCAATATCCACCTTCACCATATCCACCATTTGCAGTTATCAAGCCATCAATTTTAGCAGTACCTCCTGCAGTTATCTTAATAGCACCACCACCAGCACCAGAAGGTCCAAATACACCACCTCCACTTCCTAAATCTGTTGGTTCTGTCATACTTCCATATGCGGTACCTCCTGCATAGGTAGTACCTTTTCCACCATTACCTCCATATGCACCACCACCAGATCCATACTGCCCATCTGTCCCAGCCCCAGGTCCTTCTCCTGCTGCATATCCTTTACTGTCAAGATTTATTACTCCTGTACTTGTCAATTCAAAGTTGTTTAAGGATGTATATATAATCTTATTTACTGGTTCTGTGGTGTTCGCATCGTGAGTTAATGTACCGTTGATAGTAATGTTTGTAAATGTTCTAGGAGTATTTCCTATGAGAGTAGATGTAGCAGGAATGGTTAAATCTCCTCCTCCACTAACAAGATTCATGGAACCACCATTGTCATAAATGATACCTCCTGTCCAGTTGAGGGCAGAGTGGTTAGTAGTAGACCCTGATTGACTATAATATTTACCTGATCCAGAGATATTTAATATATTTGTTGAAACACTTCCAGTATTGTTAAAGTGTGAGTAATTAGATAGTACGAATGTAGAAGCTATACTCATAGTACTGCTGTAATCAATATTGGCAAAATCAGTTACTGTTAGGTTATCCAAAGTAATATTT
>CAZUZI010000004.1:947-8003 GCA_964625015.1 uncultured Candidatus Saccharibacteria bacterium
ATTTAATTGCACCTCCACCATAGGTGAGAACTGTAGAACCATTACCGCCACCACTCCCAAGTGTAGTAGGTTGTGAATAGCTTCCGTATGTAACGCCACCCAATGGACCTTCCTGCCCCTTCCCTCCGACTCCACCATGGCCAGCACCACCACCACCATGCCCCTGATCTGTGCCTGCACCAGGTCCTTCACTTGGAGCGTATCCTTTGTTATCTACATTAATTTGTCCACCAGTATTAACGGTTAAATTTCCTGAGACAGTAAAATTTAATTTGTTAGTTTCAGATGTACCATTAGCATCGTGAGTTAAGATTCCATTTACAGTAACATTTGTGAATGATCTCGGGAAATTACTTGCAAGTGTTGATGTAGCAGGAATAGTTAAATCCCCTTCTCCACTAACAAGGTCCATAGTACCACCATTATCTGAAATGATACCTCCAGTCCAGTTAATAGTAGAAAGTGTGGTTATAGATCCTGATTGACTGTAATATTTCCCTGATCCAGAGATATTTAATGTGTTTGTAGAAACATTTCCAGTATTGCTAAAGTGTGAGTAATTAGATAGTACGAATGTAGAAGCTATACTCATAGTACCGCTGTAATCAATATTGGCAAAATCAGTTACTGTTAGGTTATCCAAAGTAATATTTCCTATTGTAGTTAATGGTATTCTATCTTTTACTGTGCTCCATCCTGCCCCCCCATTATTGTCAACGATTAGGTCGCCATTCGTTTGGGCAGTACTTTTTTTGTACACTGTACCAGCACCTGCGTATTGCGCATTATCTCCAGCAGTACCTCCACTTGCTGACAGAGTACTCAAGGTAGAAGAATCCGTTGCGTAATACAGGGCAATTCTTCCACCACCACCACCACCACCATCATATTCATTGTTTTGAGTACTACCACCATTCGCAGATATTATTCCAGAGCCTGCAAGTGTTCCCGTTGTGATCCAAATTGAACCTCCACTTCCACCACCGCTAAGTACTCCCCAGGAGCCACTAGCTGCAGACTCCCCTTTTGCAGTTATAGACCCATTAACTGTTGTAGTGCCTGTAACTGTTAATTTAATTGCACCTCCACCATAGGTGAGAACTGTAGAACCATTACCGCCACCACTTCCTAGTGTAGTAGGTTGCGAATAGCTTCCGTACGTTCCTCCGCCTGATGCACCTTCCTGTCCCCTACCTCCGACTCCACCATGTCCAGCACCACCACCACCATGACCATGATCTGCTCCTGCACCAGGTCCTTCACTTGGAGCATATCCTTTTGCATCGGTATTTATCATTCCGGCTATAATTGCGTTACCAGTCTGTACATCTATATTTACTTTACCAATGACATTAGAACCTGACCCTGCTGAATGCGTGACTGATGCTCCTGGATAGAGTGTAAAATCGCCTGTCGATATTGTTAAGGCTCCAAGGGTTATTGCATCATAGTTGAATGAAAGCACTGTTGCTGCTGTACCTGCAGATTTACCTAATGTAAGTGATGTAACAGTAATTGGTTCTGTTATTGAAACAGTAGTTGCTACATCGATGAGTACTTCATCTGCTTCAACAGGTACAACATCTGTATTCCAGTTTAATGCATCTGACCAGTTACCAGTACCAGCTCCTCCATCCCAATATATCGTAGCAGCAGCTCTTGCTTGCCACATCATTAATGTAGGTAGTACAAAGAATACAAAAATGGGTACAAAGAAAATAGCTATAATAAAGGGTAAAACTCTCTTCAAGCTAATATTTTTTATCTGTATTTTCGGCAGTTTTTTCATGAGTCTAGTATTTTATATAGTACCAATATAGACCTACTCTTGCAAGAAAAATAGAAGAATTTTTTATGATAAACACTATAAGAAGTAAAATTCCAAATGGGTGATACTGGGCTCGAACCAGTGACCTCCACAATGTCAATGTGACGCTCTAACCAGCTGAGCTAATCACCCCATATCTTTATAATTTTACAAACTTTCCCTCTTTTTTTAAATCATCTATACTTTTTTTTTCTTTATTGTTTTCTCCCACATATTCTTTATGAATTTAGGAGAGTTCTCGAATTGTTCAATGTATATATTTACTGTGTTTCTATCTAATTGTATTGGAATTATTGAAATGGCAGAATCAGATATCTCAAGAAAGAAAACGATATTTACATTAGGAGTAAATTCTACATCACAATTAATATTCATGTAATCACATAGTTGTGCAAATTCCTCTATATCAGTAACCATATACTCTCTAAGAGTTGTTAGCTTGTATTTTAAGTCTCTATCATCCATTAAAAGATGCATATACTGATGTATATCAGTAATACTTATGTCGTATAATTCTTGATCTATCGGAGGAGTATTCTCTACTCCATATTCGATAGTATCTTGGATCATCGATCTAATATAGTCCATGGACTCTTGTTTTTTATCGTCATTTATAGGGTCAGTTCCTATGTGTAAATATGACATTATCTTTCAGTAATAACTTTATCTATTAACCCATATTCACATGCTTCTTCTGCTGTGAAGTATTTATCCCTATCTGCATCTTTCTCTATTTGCTTTAAACTTTGTCCTGTTTGTTTAGCAAGCATTTTATACAATTTCTCTCTTATCTTTAATATCTCCTCTGCCTCAATTGCAATATCACTTGCCTGTCCCTCTACTCCACCTAATGGTTGGTGAATATGAATTTTACTGTTAGGGAGTGCAAATCTCTTTCCCTTAGCTCCATGTGTTAGAAGGAATGATCCCATTGATGCGGCTAATCCAACAGCAATTGTAGAGACATCACATTTAATGTAGTTCATTGTGTCAAGTATTGCCATTCCAGCATTGATAGCACCACCAGGTGAGTTAATAAACATTTGAATATCTTCCTCAGGGTTCTCTTTTTCCAAAAATAGTAATTGGGCTACTATTGTATCTGCCATATCCGTTTCTATTGGACCACTTACAAATACAATTCTGTCTTTTAAAAGTCTGGAGTATATGTCGTATGCTCTCTCCCCCTCTCTATCTTTTTCAACAACCATTGGTATTAGTGACATAAGCTTTTAATTAAAAACTTAGTTATGTTCATCTAAGAATTCACTACCTAATACTTCTTCTACAAAAAGTTTAAAACCCTTCTCTTTTTTCTCTACATTTCTAATATATTCTCTCCATTGTGGATTGTTGAATATATTTTTATCTGCATTCGGTTGAGTATTCTTTATTGCTTCTATTTTCTTTTCTAATTCTTCGTCTGATATTGAAACACTCTTCTCTTGCGAGTAGAGAGTTAGGAATGTGTCTGCTTCTAATGCTTCTTTTGCATCTTTTAACCATAGCTCTCTCATCTTCTCAATTGTAATATTATTTGCTTTTAAGAAATCATCAATCTTTACACCTCTACTTTGCATATCTTCAGTAAACGCCCTTTCTCTTTCACTTGCTTCGAAGTTAATTGCTACTTCTGGGATATTAATCTTTGAAATCTCAATACCTTTTTTCAATGCTTCGTCTTGAAGTTGGTGAAGTTGATAGTGCTCTTTCTGTTTTGTAAGGGTATCTTTAACTCTTTCTTTAAGATCGTTTAGTGTTTTTACATTCTCTATATTGATAACCTTTCCAATCTCCTCTGCCCATTTATCATTAATTTCTTTCTCCTCTGTTTTCTGTGTCTTTTTTAAATCATCGATAGCGTCTTGTACCTCTTTCTCGCTAATTTCTACCTTCTCTTTCTTTACCTTGATCTTTTTTGTATCACCCAATTTAAACTTAGGCATTATAGTAACAGTAACTGTAAATGATGTATCTAGTCCATCTAAAAATTTTGGCATTTCTTTATACTGAGGTGGGGCAATAGGTTCTAGATTCTCTTTGTTAAGTGCAGTGTTTACATACAAAGGGGCCAATCTCTCGAAAGCTTCTAGTTTAACTACATCTTTTATTGGATTACTAATCATATTTGTAGGAACTTTACCTTTTCTAAATCCCTTTATATCAGTATCTTTTACATAGTTTTGTAACAAAAGATCGTATGATTTCTTAAAATTATCCTGAGGAATGGTCAGGGTTAATTCAAATGTATACTCATTAATATCTTTTTTTGTATAGAAATTGTCCATAAAATATTTATCTATTATTTAAAAGTATTGAATTCTATGTGTTTTTATACAATTTGTCCAGCTTCCCTATAATTACTAATCTCTGATTAGAAGTCCAAAGTGGTGTGCATGTAATAAGCGTTATTCTGTAATCATTAAAATCTTTAAGTACTGAGATATCATTTTTTTCAACAACTCTCGTATCGGTAACAATATATGTATATGAAGTATTAATCTGCTTAACAAATATCTTGTCTCCGACCTTTACCTTGTCAAGATTAAAGAAGGTATCTTTACTAGGTGGTAGCTTTGCATATCTATGCCCTATTATCACACTATTACCTTTCTCTCCGGGTAGTGTGGATACTGGGAAATGCCAGAATCCGGTATCCATAGTTTTTGCATCTATACCTTCAAATATTGATCCTTCTACATTTATTGAAGAAATTTCTATTTTTGTTCCTAAGTTCTCAAGTATTTTTTCTTCTATCTTTATGTTTCCTAAACTTTCCTCTATCGTCTGCGTAGTTGATGTCGTATCAGAGATACCAAGTACTTTCTCTTTTGATGGAGAAATTGCTGTAAAGATTTGGAATGTAATTTCTTCTGCACTTCTCTGTACATTAAATCTCTTTATAGGTCCTATGATACTGTTGTAGTTTGGATATATCAGGAAATATCCGAGTAAGGATGTAAAAAGCAATATTAGTACTACCACAGATATATTTTTTAGTAAGGTTTTTCTATTCATTCTTCCATATTATATATTATCCTTGCACTCTTTAAAAATTTATTCTAGTATGTAAATATTGAGGTATATAAATTTTAATATAGGTTGGTGTGGCAAAGAAAAAAAATATTAAAAATGCTGCCCCTAGAGTTGTTAAACAAGAAGAGAGTATGAAGAGTAAGGTCGAGATAAAGTCTCCAGACAAGGATAGACAGGAGAAAATGTCTAGAATTGTAGGCTCAATATTTATTGGGTTTGGAGTTCTACTTGTTGCTTTCGGTATTTACTCTTTTATTAGATTTAGAGAGGAACCTGCATTAGATATTGAATTAGAGGCACCAACACTAAGTGAGGTTACACCTTTAACAAATGGTGATACTGTATTAGTTCGTGGTATTGCAAAGGGATATGAGGATGTATTTGTATATGTAGACAATGTAAAGATTGGGAGTGTAAAGGTTGCTGATGATGGTACATTCGCATATGAGTATAAGGTGGAGGATGAAGGTGAATATATTATTAATGTTGCTGGTGTAAAAGGTTTTCCAAACAGGATAATGAGTCCTAAAAGTGATATGAAATCAGCTATAGTTGATAGGACTGATCCTAACCCTGAGAATTTCTCATTTGTATATGGTGAGGAGACAAACAAGGAGACTTTCATTGTTGCTGGGAATGCAGAACCAATGAGTACTGTTACAATAAAGAGAGGGACAGATAGTTATAGTGCAGTTGCTGATAGTGAAGGTAAGTATAGGATTGAGGGTATTGTACTTGATGATGGAAAGAATGTGTTTACTACGACAGTAAAAGATCAGGCGGGTAATGAAATCGTACTAGATGAAAAGATAAGAGTAACATACTCTCCAAATGGAAGTATAAATGGAGACGCTGTTGCAGGAGTATCTGATGATATTCCACAGGCTGCAGGTGAATTTGATACATTGATAGGAAATAAATTGATGCTTGTATTTGGTGTAATTGCAATGGCTGCATTTGGTATTAGCTATACATTTGTTAATAAAAAGTATAGATAGTATTACTGGGTTATGAAGAGGGGTTAATACCCCTCTTTTTTTGTATAATGGTAGTTATGAAAAAAATAATACTTCTAATTCTTTTTTTAATTCTCCCATTCTCTGTATATGCACAGGAATCTGAAGAGCTTTTAAAAGGTAAAATTAAGGAAATATATGAAGTTGAATGCTCTGATGTGCTAGATAGCGGATACACATGTTTTGAATATTCAGTTGAAATTGATGGTAAAGAGGATTTAGTTAGAAGCATTCCAATTATGTCTGATACTTCAGAATCAAGATTCCATATCGGTGATAGAGTGTATGTATCTCATTTTACAGATGGCTTTGATAGCGAAGGATGGAGTGTAACTGGATTTGTAAGGGATTCTTCAATATTAATAATAGTAATAGCATTTGCTCTGATAGCACTTCTAATTGGAAGAAGGCAAGGTTTTGGTTCGTTATTGAGTCTCGCATTCACAGTATTTGTTCTGTATGTATGGGCAATACCAAGGATATTAAATGGTGGTAATATCTTGCTAATAGGTGTGACAACAGTATGTGTTGTTCTAATTGTAATAATGTATGCATCCCATGGTTTTAATAGGAAGAGTAGTATCGCTGTCCTTTCTACTATGATTGGTGTTCTAATAGTTTCACTTCTTGCGAAGATATTTATATCTGTAATAAGAATAGATGGATTGGGAAGTGAAGAAGCATTTCTTCTACAAAGTCAAACAGCTGGTAGCATTAATCTATCTGAAATATTTTTTGTAAGCATATTAATTGGTGCAATGGGTGTTTTGGATGATGTTGTTATTAGTCAAATCTCTGCAATAAATGAATTACATATTGCAAACCCTCAACTGACAAATAAGCAACTTTTTGTTCAAGGAATGAATATAGGTAGGGATCATCTTTCTTCGATGGTGAATACACTCTTTATAGCATATGCAGGCTCAAGTTTTGCTCTAGTCATATTACTCACTTATAGTAGTGGTGGTATTGGAAATATATTAAGAACAGATGCAATTGCAGAGGAAATAGTAAGAACACTCTCTGCTAGTATAGGGATACTCCTTATTGTCCCCATTACATCTTTAATAGCGGCATATCTAATACCAAAGGTTAAAAAATGATATAATTTTGCATTAATTAAATACTTTTATATATGTCAAAAATACTCAACATGAATTCCCAAAAAGGAAAAGA
>CAZUZI010000004.1:8103-25223 GCA_964625015.1 uncultured Candidatus Saccharibacteria bacterium
TTATCTCTATGGTTGTTATCCCATTTGCAGATCAATTGGGTGGGTTAGTTAAAGCGGTACCTGATTGGATAAAGAATTTTACATCTGATTTTAGTGGTATAAATCTTTTTGGGTATATGTTTGATACAAGTATCCTAAATGGATTTGTTACTGATATTATTGGTAGATTTACGATGTTAGAAAATTTTGAGAATATTGCTGGGACAGTTGGATCACTCTTTAGTACTACTGCCCTACTTCTAGCATGTCTTGTATTTTCTATATATTTAGTAATTGATCATGACAATATACTTGAGTTGGGATTGGTTCGAATAGTGTCTGATACAAAAAGAGAAAGAGTTAAGAAATTGATACTTGATATGGAAAGTAAGGTTGGGAAATGGCTACTTGGGCAGGCATTAGTAAGTAGTATTGCAGGAGTAGTAACTGGATCAGCTTTGGCAATCTTAGATGTACCATTTGCACTACCTATGGGTGTATTTGTAGCTCTAATGTCAGCAGTTCCAACCCTTGGTGCAACTATTGGTGCTATCCCTCCTATATTCGTTTCATTGGTTGTACACGGTCCCGTAACAGCATTTATAGTTATAGCAATCTTTATCATATATCAACAGATAGAAAACAATTTAATAATTCCTAAGGTTATGGGTAATGTCATGGGCGTAAGACCAATATTCGTAATGTTTGCTGCGGTAACATTCTTCATACTTTTCGGTGTATGGGGTGCTGTATTGGCAGTTCCAACCATAGTAATTGCTAGGATATGCTATGAGTTCTATATAGACTTGCAAAAATTACAGGCTAAAGGTAGCATTTAGTAGTTAAAATGACTGCCCTAACTTGAATGCCATCTGATACTTCTAAAATTAATAGATCTCTTTACTATTGGGAAGATTTCCATTCTAAAAATCTCAAAGAATCTACAATTGGTAGAAAAGGTTTAAGCCTTTTTGAACTTAAGGATATGGATGTTCCTGTTCCAGAATTCTTCGTAATATCATCTTCTGTATATGACAAGATTGTATCTGATACATTGCTTAGGGATAGTGAAAAATTACTTGAGAATGGTAGAAATCCAGAAGAATCAGAAGTCCTTAATTCATTGCTTAAGAGTGAATTTGATGCCAATTTCATGGAAGAGCTTGTTGCTGCATATACGAGACTTTCTGGTTTTACAGATGCATGGGTATCTGTAAGATCATCGGTTGTATTCCCTACTTCACCAGATGTCTCTTTTAGTGGTGTATTTTCAACTGAGCTTAATGTAAGGGGTATAAAGAATCTGGTTGATTCGATAAAGAAGATATACTCTTCTCTCTTTACTGATGATGTTGTTGCGTATGCATCAACAAAAGGTATAAATCTATCAGATGTTCGCTTAGCCGTTGTAATACAAAGAATGGTTCAAGCTGAAGTTTCCGGAGTTGCATTTACTGTAGATCCAATAACACAAGACCCAAGCAAATTAAGTATAGAAGCGGTGTTTGGATTAGGAGATAGTATCGCACTGGGAGAGCTTACTCCAGATACCTATCTTCTTAACAAAAGAGATCTTTCTGTTCTTGAGAAAAGAATATCTCCACAAGAGTGGATGAAAGTAAGAGTTATGAGTAGATCAGACAGTAAATCTGGCGTTGAGAAGATAAAGATATCAAATAGCTGGAGTCATAGACAGAAACTTGAAGATAGATATCTTAAAGAGATTTCAAAGATTGCATTAATAGTCGAAAATAGAGCAAGAAAAGCACAGAATATCGAATGGTTATTAGCAGGTGGTAAGGTATGGATATTACAGAATAAAGATCTATATGAAAAGGCCGAAGAATCCGCTATCCTTGCTGATAGTAGAGATTTTGATACATTAGCAGAAGTACTAAAATGGAGTGTAGATAAGTATTCAGGTATTGGTATGTTAGAGAGTAAAGCTGTAGAGCATGCTCAAAAGATTGTACAAAATAATAAGCATGAGATTAATTCGTTTACTGAAAAGCTAATAAATGCTGCAAAGCAATATATTCCAGAGAAACCGAAGGTTGAAACAGTTGTTTCTCCTTCCAAAAAAGAAGACTTACTTCTAAGTGGTTTAGGTGCAAGTTTTGGCCAGGTAACTGGTAGTGTAATAGTTTTGGAAAAAGATAAGGATATTGCAATTAGTAAAAATGACATACTTGTAATAAAGAAATATGCATCTGAAATGGAATCACTAATAGTACACTGTGGAGGTGTAATTATGGAGACAGGTGGTATTACTAGCGATACTGCGATACTGTGCAGGGAGTTTGATATACCTGCTATTGTTGGAGCAGTAAACGCTTCTTCTATTCTAAAAGATGGTGATACTATCCGTATTGATGGTAATACAGGTTCTGTATATAGGCAGATCAAAATGGTAAAAAAAGAAGTTACAAATGAGGAGGTACATCCTGTTGTAGAGGCTTACAAAGAGGAGAATTTAAATGGTATTGATCTACTACATTCTACTCAACCTGTTATACAGCAGGAATCTGAGATATCAACATTGAAAATACCAAAAGATATGTCACTCTCTCCTTCTGCTACAAAGGTATTCATAAATCCTGACGGGAAAATATCTGAAATGATTGATTATGTTGGTAACTCTCATGGTTTAGTATATATCGATCTGGATAAGATACTTCTGTCTGTAGGTAGGCATCCTCTTGCATTTGTGGATGATAAGAAATTTGTAGAATACTCTAAGAATATATCAGAGAAGATATCTGAGATAGCTGATCTTGCACAGGGTAATAGAGTACTTCTTTCAATAGGTTCCTCTACTGTAGGAGAGTTTAGAGAGATAACAAGAGGTAAAGAATTTGAATCTCACGGTTTAGATAACTCTGCTCACGGTCTCTCCCACTATATTGCAAACAGAGAGTTACTTAAAAGAGTCCTTATGATTGTTAGAAGAGTTAGGAATGTATATAAGAAGCGTAATCTTGATTTAGCTATACATGCCCCGATGAGTGGTGCCTATGTAAAAGAATTTAAAAAGAGTCTTTCTGCATCAGGTCTTAGAAGGACATCCACATTCAAAGTATTTACAATAATAGATAGTCCTACAGAAGTCATTATGGCAGATGATATCCTTGAGGCAAAGATTGATGGCTTTGTATTAAATATGCCTAGGATAGTAAGAGTAATGCAAGGCTTTAATATGGATGATAAAGATGTTAGATACAATCTAGGTGTAAATAGTGCATTTAAGATCGTTGATGCAATTACAGATATTACCCGTGGTCTTTCAAAAGAAATAATTGTAATGGTAGAAAATAACAAAGATCTCATTAAATACTGTGTACAAGAGGGTGTATATGGTATAAGTGTAAACTATACAGATATAAAAGAAGCAAGGAAATTAGTATCAGATGAAGAGGCAAAGATAATACTCTCCCGCTAACTTGTAGTATTCTTTCATAGGGTAGCTGGATGGGGTATAATCACATTGCGATGGAAAACCTCAAAGAGACTCCAATGATGAGTCAATATATGAAATTCAAGAATCAGTACTCTGATAAAATAGTTCTTTTTCGAATGGGAGATTTTTTTGAAACATTTGGAGAAGACGCAAGATTAACATCCAAGATATTAAATATAACTCTAACAACAAGGGATAAAAATACAAACCCTACTCCACTTGCAGGATTTCCTCATAAAGCATTAGAACAATATCTCCCAAAGTTAATTGAAGCTGGACAGTGTGTTGTAATTGTTGATCAACTTGAGGATCCTAAGCTTGCGCAAGGAATTGTGAAAAGAGGAGTAACAAGAATTGTTACCCCAGGAACCTTGGATGGTGATAATGCTAGCTCTATAAAGAATAACTATCTGGTGTCTTTTTTCTCAGAGAAGAAATCCTTAGGGGCTGGTATATGTGATGTATCTACAGGTGAATTTTTGTATATAGAGGTAGATAATTCTAAAAGAAATATTGATGGTATTCTCTCATCATATGAACCTGTTGAGATACTTCTTTTAGAAAATGAAAAGAAGCTTTCATTTCCTACAATACCAGTACAGTTTCAAGCAAAAGGAATTAGTAACAAGGAATATGCTCAGAACAGAATTAAGGAATTTTTCAATGTAAAAAATATTGAATCTATTGGATTGAACAGGGAGAGTACTTCCTGTAATGCAATTGCTATGATTCTAGGGTATATAGAGGAGACACAATTGATGGATCCTAAGCATATTCAGAAGCCTAAAAGAGTTAATCTTACTGGTAGTATGCTTCTTGATAGGGCTACTATTAGAAATCTTGAACTAGTATCAAATGCATATAGTGGTGATATCTCTAACTCTCTCTTCTCCGTTATCGATAATACAAATACTTTAATGGGAAGGAGAATGCTCTATTCATGGATTCTTAATCCTTTGATACAGAAAAAAGAGATAGAACAGAGATTAACTGTTGTACAAACTCTTCTCTCTGGCTATGAGAAGGTTCCAAATATAATGGAGTACCTTGCTGATATAAACGATATTGAAAGGATTGTTGGAAAGATTGGACTTGCCCGTGCAAATGGTAGAGACCTTAAAGCGTTGCAGATATCTTTGGAAAAGATATTAACACTTAGTAAGGAAATTGATGATCTTGCTGGTATACAAAATATGTTTAAGGAATATGTTAATGATATCTCTGAAATTTCTGAAAGTATTGAAAAATGTATTGTAGATTCTCCTCCTACACTGATTACTGAGGGTGGTATTGTAAAGAGCTCTTTCAGTGAGGAGATAGCAGAATTAAGATCTCTCTCTGGTGATAGTAAAGGGTGGATTAAAGAATTCGAGGAAAGGGAGAAGAAAGATACAGGTATAAATAGCTTAAAAATTGGTTTCAACAAAGTATTTGGATACTATATAGAGGTTACAAGAACTCATTTAAGTAAGGTTCCTGATAGATATATTAGGAAGCAAACATTAGTAAATTGTGAGAGATATATTACTGAGGAATTAAAGAACAAAGAGAGTGTGATTCTTACTGCACAGGAGAAGTTGGCACAGATAGAATACAAGGTATTTATAGATCTAAGAGATTCTTTAATTAAGTATATTGATATTCTTCAATTACTTTCAAAAGAGATTGCAAGATTTGATATACTCGTTGGTTTTACATATTTGGCATATACAAAAAATTACTCAAAACCAACAATACATGAGATGGGTGAAAAAAATGGAATTATTGATATTAAGGGAGGAAGACATCCAATTGTAGAGAATATTGTTGAGGATGAATTTATATCTAATGATACATATCTTGATTTTAATAGTTGTACAATGGCGTTACTAACTGGACCTAATATGTCTGGTAAATCAACATATATAAGGCAGGTTGCAACTATTGTTCTACTTGCTCAGATAGGATGCTATGTTCCGGCTAAGAGTATGGAGCTCTCCATCGTGGACAGAATATTTACTAGGGTTGGTGCATCTGATGATCTCTCTCGTGGTAGATCTACATTTATGGTTGAGATGGATGAGGCAGCTAATATTGTAAATAACGCTACTAAGTATAGTCTCATTGTTCTTGATGAAGTTGGTAGAGGTACAAGTACATATGATGGTGTAAGTATCGCTTGGGCATTAGCAGAGTATTTGGTTAATGATGTAAAAGCAAGAACGCTTTTTGCAACGCACTATCATGAACTACTTAAGCTCTCCGAGAAGGTCTCAGATAGAGTTAAAAACTTTAATGTCCTTGTTGAAGAGGATATTGAAGAAGGTTCTGTAATTTTCCTGCGTAAAATTGTAGAAGGAGGCACTGATAGAAGCTACGGTATATATGTTGCCAAGATGGCAGGATTACCAGAAAAGGTAATAAAAAGGGCAAATGAGATATTAGAAGGATTTGAACAGGAGAAAATGTTTAGTAGTAACTCCACTATTAGAGAAGGGAATATCTCAGAAGTAAAGGCAAGTGTGAATGGTGAGAATAGTAGTACATACCAATTCCCTCTTTTCTACTCTAAAGACTCTGAAATTGAGAGAGAAATACAGGAATTAGATTTGGATAACCTTACACCTCTAGATGCATTGAATAGAATATCTCAGTGGAAGAAGAAAGTTTAGTAGTCAATATAGTATCCCTTTCTGTATGTGTTTTTTATGATAGAGTAACCCAGTATATATCTCATCTTTTTCATAAGTCTATGTATGATTACTCGTATACTTTCTTCTTTAATAGTAGAACATAGATATATTTTTATTTCTTCTGATGTGCAAGGTTTGTCTCTCTCAAGCATATATTTAAGAATCTTAGTTTCTGATTCTGTTAAATCTATTTTCTTCCCTGAAACATATGCTGTTTGTATATCTGGATTTAGATATATACAGCCTCTCGAGTATATTTCAAGAATATTCTCATCTGTTAGGTGTATTAATTTCTCTAGTCTACAGAGGATACATCCATGATTTATTCTTTTTTGCTCAATATAGTCATTAAGACCACTTTTTATACAATTTGTGATATATGTACTATTATTAGGAAGTATTCCAAACAACTTTGTTTTGTAGCCTCTATTTCTTATGTCTTGTAAGAATGTGTATATTCGACTATCTTCTACTTTCTGATTAATTACAATGAGATTTACTTTCTCACTTATTAATATCTTCAATGCGGAGGGTATATTGGTACAACTGATTACTTTTATTTCTTTATTTAGTTTTTTAATAGTTGTTTGTATTTCTGGATAGTTTTCTATCAGTAATACAACTTTTATTAGCTATTGAGATGATAATTAAGTAACTGAATCTATATGAATTATGCTATCTTGTCTATGATATCCTCTTTCTTAATTCTGAACACTTCTTTTGTAAACATGTTTTTTAGTTGTACAATACCATCTTTTATTTCGTCTTCACCCATTATTATTGTCCAAGGGATTGATTTTTTATCTGCATATTGTAGCTGCTTACCTAGCTTTATAGCAGTTAATTGCATTAATGTATTAATTCCATTATTTCTCAAATAGTTTACAAGTGTGGAAGTCTGCTTGTACAGTGTGTTATCCATTAATGTAACGAACACCTGTGTATCTGTTTTTAATGATGGAAGTAAATTGTATGTTTTAAGATAGTCTAAGGTCGTAACATCACCCCACCCTAATCCAAAAGCAGGTAATTTCTCTTGGTTAAAAATATCTAGTAAATTATCATACCTACCACCGCCGAAAAGTGCTCTTGGATTCTCTTTACTACCGATATCAAACATTTCCATTACTGTTCCTGTGTAGTACGCTAATCCTCTCATTATATATGGTGAGAACTTAATGTTTTTGATACCTAGACTTTTTGCATAGTCAAAAAGTGTAAGTAATTCATCTGCACCTCTACATGAGTCTCTAATCGCTTCTAAATCTTTCAATTCCCAATTAAGATATTCATTTATCTCTGTTCTTTGATCACCATTTAACCCTATCTCAGCAAGATGTTCATTGAAATCTTTACTGTCAATTTTAAGATAGTTATCTATAGCCCTTGCTAGTAATGTCTTCTTTTCATCATCGAGTTTTAATATGTCAGTGACAAGGTAATCAAACAGATATCTATTGCTTATCTTTAATTCAAATGTACCCCTTTTTGCTTTTAATTCACTCATTACTTTCATTACAAACTGTATTATCTCAATTTCTGCTTCTACTGTAGGTACTCCTAATATATCGATATTTAATTGTACAAATTCTCTTGTTCTCCCCCTTTGTGGTTTTTCATATCTATAGAATTTACCTATATTAAACCACCTTATTGGAAGTGTCAGTTCATTTCTCTTTGCTGCAATCATTCTTGCTAAGGATGGTGTCATCTCCGGCCTAAGTGCGATCTCTCTACCTGCCCTATCTGTAAAACTAAAGAGCTGATTACCTGCAAGCTCTTCTCCAGACTTAACTTTGTAAAGTAGTGATTCCTCAAGTATTGGTGTCTCATACTCTTCATATCCAAACTCTTTTGCAACTTTTCTCCAGATATCTAAAAGATATCTCTTGGTAATCATATCTACTGGGTATGTATCTGCTGTTCCTTTATACGGTTGTGTTGATAGTTTTCTCTTTTCCATAGCTTGATTATATCATAGTTAAGAAAGATCAAAGGGGTTGATATATTAGGAACTTCGAAGTAATATCTAGAGATGAAGTTTACAATGTCTATGTCAAAGTCTAACAGAAAAAGAAAGGGTATGCCTACATCACTAAACAGTTTCAACAGAGTGAGGAAATACAATAGTAGGAATGTAAAAAGGGGTGCACAAAGAGGTATTGTTGGTAATTCTCCAAGTAGTAAATTTGATAAATCTAAAGTAAGAAAGATACTTTACATTGGTATTGGTGTCGTATTCTTTCTTGCTTGTGCAGCTTTAATTGCTGTCGGTGTATATCTTAAAGGATTACAAAGCTCACTCCCATCTCCTGATCAGTTAGTTGATAGGTCATCTGATCAAAGTACACAGATATTCGATAGGAATGGAGAATTACTTTATACAGTATATGGTAATCAAAATAGAGAATTTGTCCCTATTGAGAAGATTCCAGAGCATACCAAGTGGGCTGTTTTAGCCGCTGAAGATATAGAGTTCTATCAGCATAAAGGACTTGATTACACAGGTATTGCGATGTCAATTATTCAAAATATTAGTAAGGGTTCTATTACAAGAGGTGCAAGTACAATAACTCAGCAATTAGTAAAGAATACAATCCTTTACGATATTTTGGGAGATGAGATATATAGGCAAACATATTCAAGAAAGATTAAGGAGATACTTGTTACAATGCAGGTAGAACAGACATTAACGAAAGATGAGATCTTGCAGATGTATATGAATGAGATTCCTTTAGGTGGTGTTAATTACGGTTTCCAGGCCGCAGCTAATGCGTATTTTGGTAAAGATGTTAGTGAATTAACATTGGCCGAGAGTGCATTAATTGCGGGTCTGATACAGAGTCCTGGTGTATATTCTCCTCTTTTTGGTACTGATCCTGAAATGGCAAAGGTAAGGCAAACATATGTTTTGGATCAGATGCTTAAACATAAGGAGTTAACTGGTGTAACTAAGGAGCAAATTGAAGCAGCAAAAGCAGAGGAGCTAGTATACAACACTAAGAAGATAGATATTAAAGCTCCACATTTTGTATTCTATGTAAAGCAACAGCTTGAGAAGGAGTATGGTGTTGACCGTGTTGAAAGAGGAGGACTTAAGGTCACAACTACACTTGACTACTCAACGCAGGAAATTGCTGAAGAAGAAGTTCGTAGAGGTGTAGGTATTATTTCTACTGTTCACAATGGTGCGGCGGTTGTAATGAATCCTAATACTGGAGAGGTATTGGCAATGGTTGGTTCTGTTGACTATTGGAATGTTGATGATCCAAAAGTTGATGGTAATGTAAATATTACCACAAGTAATAGACAGGTTGGTTCTTCTGCTAAACCGTATGTATATCTTACTGCGTTTGGTAAGGGGTATGGTCCATGGACATTAGCTCCTGATATTAGAATGTCATTTGGAAATTACAAACCTGAGAACTGGGATAATACCTTTGAGGGAATCGGTACTGCAAGAAGAGGTTTGGGTAGATCTAGAAACCTGCCTTCCGCATATACTTTACAGATGGTTGGTGTAGATGCATTCCTCCAGACTGTAGATAAATTAGGTGTTACAACATTAAAGAATAAGGCAGATTACGGTCTTGCACTAGCACTTGGAGCTGGAGAGATGAAACTAATAGAGCATGCTGGAGCTTTCAGTGTATTTGCAAATGAGGGAGTAAGAAACGATACAATTTCAATACTCAAAGTTGAAGATTCAAAGGGTAATGTTATAAAGGAAGTTACAGAGTTTACAGGTAAGCAGGTTGTAGATGAGAAAGAGATATATCTTCTTAACTATATACTTTGTGATTTAGGTGGTCATGGAGATAGAATCGGTGGTACATATACAAGAGTTAAGGGTACGAATGTATGTCTAAAGACTGGTACTACAGATGGCCCAAAAGACTTAACTGCAGTGATGTATCACAAGAATCTTGTTGTTGCAGTATGGGCTGGAAATAACGATAATACAATTGCAAAGGGTGCTTGGGGTGTTTCTGTACCATTACCTATCGCGAGTGCAATTACAACAAGGCTTGCAGATAAATATAAGGTGGAATTGTATACAAGGCCATCTGGTATTCTTTCAACTTCTGTTTGTAGAGATACAGGTGCTGTCCCTGCAGAAGGTGTTAATTGTGAGAAAGAGGCTACTGTATATATTGCAGGTAGACCTCCTCAGACAGATACAAGGGAATCTGTTCCTATATGTATCTCAAATGGTCTTGTCCCAACAAATCTTGAGCAAGCAAAATCATTCAATCTTGTACAGTACAAGGTATATATGACTTTCCAACTTGAGAATGCTCAACAGAGAAAAGCATATCAAGATTATTTAACTGGTACGGAGAATAGTGCATATATATTTGAGAAACCTGCATCTGGAGTCTGTCCTCTTCCATTAGGTACGGATAATGCTCCTGTAATTGATTTGGAAAAACCAACTTCTGGACAGTCATTTAAACATAATGAAACAATGGAGATAAAAGGTGGTGTTAGATTCTTAGAGTCTATATCTGAATTTACAATTACAATAGATTCAGTTCCAGTTGCTGCTACATTAACGAATGGGCAGTTCTCTGTAAGTTATTCATTCACTCCAGCATCTGTTGGTAATCATACACTTGTTATAACTGCGAAGGATAACCACGGTAAAATTGGTACAAAGAGTGTACCATTTACTGTTACACTACCTGTTCTCTAGCTATATCTTATTAATTCTATCAGTGAGTTTTTGGATAATCTTCTCTACATCCTTTTTATTAAGGGTTCTATTCATATGTTCAATAGATACTCGTACTGTAATACTCTTTTTTATATCATCTCTGGCATAAATATCTAAGCATTCGATACTGACTTTTCTATCCTTTGTATCTATTTCATTCAGAATGATATGCTCTATCTCTTTGTATTCAATATCTCTGTTAACAACAAAGGTAATATCTTGTACAACAGCTGGGTACTTTGAACTCTCTCTAAATTTTTTAATACTTTCTGATTTAAGAAGTTTTTCTAAATCGATTTCTAATCCAGCAGAGTATGTTGGTAATTTAAAAGTATCCTTTATATCTTTCTTGAAATCACCCATTATACCGATGATTGTATCATTATGAACAATGAGTGCTGCCCCCCTATCATTAAACATTGGTATTAGGTTTAATATCCAAAGTGGAAGATCTCTCTGAGAAGAATTGTTAAGTAGTTTGTATTCAATATCTTCTATGTTTATTCCGTCAAATACCTTTGTGAGATATCTCTTAACCTCATAGTATGGATTTCCGTCTATGATATTCTCTTTTGTTGTAAATATGAGAGACATATTCCACTGCTCTCTAGGTACTCCAAATTTATCTAGATCACCTTTCTGATGAGCGATATTAAATTCATACATACATAGTGTGTTAATATTTCTCTGTACATTCTCTTGTGCTTTTACTAATGCAGAAGAGAGGAGTGATGTTCTCATAAATTCTAAATCTGGTGATAGTGCATTCTTTATATGGTATGCCATATTAATATCTTGATTACACTTTTCCATCAGCTTACCACTTATAAAGCTATATGTTTCTATTTCATTTGCTCCAGAGTTAGTAAGTATTTTCCTTATTCTAGACTTAAGTTCAATCATCCTATTCTTGTTTGCTGCATTGGCATATCTTAATGGAAGAATTGGATGTATATTTTCATATCCATATATTCTTACAATGTCCTCATGTATGTCTTCGGGTATGGAGATGTCCATTCTAAATGAAGGAGTTTTTACTGTTAAATATTCATCACTATCTGTATCTCCGACAATTTCATACTCCATGTTAGTAAGTATCGTAGAGATTGTTTCCTTTGAGATATCAATACCAAGGTGTGTATTAAGTTTTGGAATTGACACGGATACAATCTTTGGTTCGTATTTACTAGGATATATGTCCACAACCCTACTTGCTATTCTACCGTTTGAGAGTTCCTCAATTAGGGTTGCTGTGTATTGAATAATTGGTAGACATTTATTTGGATCTAAAGCCTTTGTAAATCGTGTTACAGCATCTGTAAATATACCTAGTGACATTGATGTCTTTCTAATATTGAATCTATCGAAGTTGGCACATTCTATGACAATTCTCTTTGTATTAATATCGATCTCAGTATCTGTTCCGCCTATTACACCTGCAATAGCTATTGGATTTGTACTATCTGCAATTACGAGTACAGAGCTATTTAACTCAACTAAGTTACCATCTAATGTATGAATTTTCTCTCCATCTTTTGCCATTCTAATTACTATTTTTGCACCTTTACTACCGTTAGGATCACCATTTACAAGTTTGTCATAGTCAAAGGCATGTAATGGTTGACCTACCAAAATGGATATATAGTTGGTTATATCTACGACATTATTTATTGGTCTAATACCAGACTTTATGAGTATCGACTTTAACCATATGGGGGATTCCGAAATAGTAATATCGTCCATGACTACACCAATATATCTTGGGCATATAGATGTGGCACTATTTTCGATTTCGAGTAAGATATCATCACTTTCTCTTATCTGTGTGCCATTTTTGTACCATTCTGGACTATTAAAGGCTATGCCTTTTGTAGCAGATATTTCTCTTGCTAATCCCAATATACCAAAGAGATCTCCTCTGTTAGTCAAGGCCTTGTTCTCTATGTCTACAACTGTATCATCTAGATTAAAATACATTGCAAAGCTCTGTCCAATGACGGCATCATTACTGAGTCTCATTACTCTAGTATGATCACTTCCTAAATTGAGTTCTCTTTCTGAACAAAGCATTCCATCAGAGAGTACACCTCTCATTTTTACTGGCTTTATTACAAATTCTTCTGATGTACCATATGTAGAAGGTACAATATTACCGGGCTGTATATATGCTGCTCTATCACCTATTTCCAAACTCCTATCTCCAGCAACTACTTGTATTGTGTCTTGTTGATCAATAGAGATTTTGTATATTGCAAGTTTATCAGCATCCGGATGATTCATCTTCTTTGTTATCTGTGCTACATATACCCCTTTGTATGCGTCTGCCCAGTTCTCGATGTTTTCTATCTCCCCTATTCTACTTGAGAGAATATTTTTAATATCCTCTAACTCTAGGGAAAGTCCTGTATACTCCTCTATGCTTTTTAAAGGTAACTTCATATTTTTAGAATTGTCTCAAGAAATTAAGATCACCATCTCTAAGTTTTCGAATATCACTTATACCTTTTTTAATTAAGGTAAGTCTATCTAGTCCAACACCCCATGCAAAGCCAGTATATTCCTGTGGGTCTATACCTCCTGCGGTTAGTACATTTGGGTGTATCATTCCACATCCCATTAATTCTATCCAACCTGTATATCCACATGTAGAGCATCCTCTTTTTGAGCAGAATGGGCAGCTTATTATGAATTCAGCATCTGGTTCTGTAAATGGGAAATATGAAGGTTGTATTTTTATTTCTAGTGTTGTTTCTAAATATTTCTCTAAATATTCTTTGATAACAGCCATCATATTTGCGAATGATATCCCTTTGTCGACATATACGCCCTCTATCTGATAGAAAGTATGTTCATGACTTGCATCTGTTGCTTCATTTCTGAAACATCTACCAGGTAGTACTACTCTGATTGGTGGTGGTCCAAATCTTCTTAATGCCCTATTTTGCATTGTAGATGTATGTGCAGGTAAAACAAAGTTGTCATCTGTCCAGAATGTGTCATACATATCTCTAGCGGGATGTCCTTTTGGGAAGTTTAAGCTCTCAAACATATGGAAATCATCGTCTAACTGTCTGCTTTCTAATATATCAAATCCCATTCTTTGGAATATGTCTAAGATCTTTTCTAATTCTTGCTGTAGTGGATGTGAAGATCCAGGTAGATCTAATATCCTTGGTCTCTTATCTATTTTTGTATTTACATCAAATGGTGCCGTGGGGTCTATTGTTGATATATTTTCTTCTATACTATCTTTCCTATTGTTAATATTCTCTTCGATTAATTTCTTTATTTCATTTAACTGCTTTCCATATTCAGCCTTTTCGTCTTTTGGAATATCTTTTATGCTTTGGAATAGCTCTGTTAAAATACCGTTTTTAGATATATATTTCTGTTTTAATTCTGAACCTTGTAATGAGTGTATATCCTCATCTATTTGTTTAAGTACTTTTGACAAATCTTTCATATATACGAATGTCAGTTTATGGTATGAGTATACAATATTGTGGGGTATAGAGTAAAACAGAAGTTGGATACTGGGGGATCTCCTAAATTACCCAGTTAGTGTTGAGAACTTCTAGAAGCACATTTTGTACAGTTGTAAACTTTTGAACTACTTTTTATTGCTTTTATCATATTTGACACCTCCTTTTTTGAGATTTTCTGCACAGTATTCTAGTGCGTCTTTCATGAATACTGGTTGTTTTAAAGGATCCCCCGTTTCTGAATAGTTGTTTCCTATGCAAAAGTTATATGATTTGCAATCTTTACATAGGTCTTTAACTCTGTATTTGACTGAATCTTTCATTCTTTTCCCAAGATATATCTCTTTTAATGTTTCTTTTGTTAAGAAGATATTTCCTACAATTCTTGGATACTGACTACAAGGGAATACACTTCCATCTGCAACTATCGAAAAAACGGATATGCCTGCCACACAAAGTGGGCTGTTTTCGTCATTGTACTCACATGTAATTAAGTAATCAGGATTTTCCTGCATATATGTAAGTAGTTTTTCCTTTGATATATTTAAATCAGATTTATTTGTTCTTTCTGAGTAATATTCATTAAATATTGGCCAAGAAAAGTCTTGGTATACTTTCTTTTTATTGAAATAATTTTTTAATTCGTGTCTGTCATTGTAGTTTAATTTCATTAATGGGGTTGCAGCCTCTATATATAGCCCTAGACCTTTTAGTTTATCAATGTTTTTAAGAGATCTTTCAAGAGATCCACTCTTTCTTGTTATATCATCATGAACAGAATTCTTAAGTGAATATATTGAAACTTGTATTCTAGCTATTTTATACCCATTCTTTTTGTATTCTGCTATTTCGTCTGGAATTATTTGTAGGGAGGAGAAAATTTCTATTAACATGTCATATTTTTTACATGCATTTAGGAAATAAGAAAGGTTCTTTGAAATTAATGGTTCTCCACCAGTTAATACAATCAAAAATATTCCCATGTTATGAATTTGCTTTATTAAATCCTCAACTTCCTCTTTTGATAGATTCTCTATACCTTTTATTTCCGAGGATTTATGTTCCTCAGAAGTTATATAACAATGTTTACAATCTAAAACACATCTTCTGGTTATCTCAATGTTTACTATTGTAGGGAAATTAAACTCAGAACCCAAATCAACTAGTTTAGATCGGAACTCTCTTGATGAGATATCTTTTTTTGTAATTTGAAATGTCTCTAAAATTTCTTTATCTATTCCATCAGAATCTGTATCTGGAAGGTTTTTGAAGTCATGATTTGATAATGTGACAATCTTGGAAGAGTATGGATTCAAGATATGGGTATACTCTCCTACTGTTCGTATTATTAGACCTTTTGGTAATGTCATCCTTCGTAGTATACTATAGCAATATGTCTAATTCAACGTATAAAATAAAAGTTTTGCGTGGCACAAGTGATTATGTCAAGCAGGAATTATTAACCAAATATCCAAAAGTATCTATAGTTGATATTAAGCCAGAAGAGATTAAATTCATCTCTGATATTATGGATGTTGAAGTGTTTCGTAACTTGTACTCCCCTACTCATATAACAAATCCAAATGGAAAAACTATTAATTTGTCCAGAAGAGATTGGAGAAAAGCATATGTATCTGCTGGTATAAATCCATCTGTTGCTTATATTATGTGTATGATTGCAGAGCTCGATAAAGATGATATTGTATATGATCCTTTTTGTGGAAGTTCAACTATACCCATAACAGCATTTAAGTATTTTGATGTAAAAAGGGTATTGGCATCGGATATTAGCGGAAAAGCACTTCTCTCAAGCAGATTAAACTTCACTATAGCTAAAGTACCCAAAGAAAAATATAAATTGTTTAGAAGTGATATATCGAAAGTAATTTTGAATAAGCAGAATATTGATAAAATAATTACAAACTTACCTTTTGGTATAAGGGTTGGTACGCATGAACAGAATATCCTCTTATACTCATCATTAGAAAGATTGGCAAACAAACTTCTTCGAAAGAAAGGGCAGATAATTCTACTCAGTCAGGAGAAAACATTAGTTAGAAACACATTTAAAGATTGGAAAGTAAAAAATATACTTCGTGTTGACGAAGGAGGTCTACTACCAGAAATATTCCTGATTGAAAGAAAATCTTAAAGAGACTTAACTATAAAGGAAAATACTTCTGGATTATTTACTGCAATATCAGCTAATACTTTTCTATCTAACTCAATATTCTTTTTCTTCATACCACCGATAAGATCTTTATACTGGATACCGTTATTCTTAGCAGCTGCATTTAATTTCTGTATCCATACATTTCTGAATTGTGAAGCTCTTCTCTGTCTATGAGCATATGCATATTTACCAGCATGCATATATGCCTCGTGTGCAACCTTATACAGTCTGTTTTTTGTCATTCTGTATCCCTTAGTTGCCTTTAGAACTTTATTATGTCTTCTTTTTCTTACTATTCCACCCTTTACTCTCATTTCTCTATTAGTTCAAGTTAACGATTTTTCTTCTTAATCTCTTTTCAGTAGTTGAGAATACAATGTTATCAGAAGATTGTCTTCTCTTTGATCTTGAAGATCTCTTAGTCTTGAGGTGACCCTTGTGACTTTGATTATACATCATCTTTGCTTTCCTATTTCCCTTAGGATTGGATAGCTTAATTCTCTTTACTGCTGTTTTGTTTGTTTTTTGTCGTGCCATTCTTTTTAAATGTAATGGATATTCTATTTCCTTCTATCTTTGGTTCAGGCTCGATACTACCATATTCACTAAAATTATTCAATATATCATTGAACACTGCCAT
>CAZUZI010000004.1:25323-65104 GCA_964625015.1 uncultured Candidatus Saccharibacteria bacterium
TCTGCCTCAGAAGCTAGTCTTCTTGCTTCTATTGTACTCACCTTGCCTAAATTATTTCCATCTTGATCAATTACTAAAACATCTGGAACCCTAATCCATTCATTTATCTTTGCATGTACTTCTTTATTTACTCTCTGATTGTTAAAATCCATTTATGTATATTTATAGTTATTAATTTAATTATTTACCTTTCTTTCTTATTTCTTCTTCAATGTAGTCGATGAATTCCTGTGTTTTCATAAGGCCAATTTGTTTATTTGTTCTAGACCTTACAGAAACAGTTTCTGTTTCTATTTCCTTATCTCCAATGATTACTAGGTATGGAATCTTAAGTTTTTCTGCATCTCTAATCTTTGATTGCATACTCTTATTCCTGCTATCAATATCAGCTCGTATGTTAGCATTTCTTAAAGCAAGAAGTATATCATTTGCATATTGCTGATGTTTTTCTGATATTGGGACTACTAGTACCTGATCAGGTGCTAACCAGAGTGGGAAGTCTCCACCATGGTGCTCGATAAGGAATGCGAAGAATCTTTCAAATGATCCTACAAGTGCTCTGTGTATTACAAATGGTTGTTTCTCAACTCCATCAGCATCTATATATGTAATATTGAATTTATCTGGCATATTGAAATCTAACTGTATTGTAGATATTGAGTCTTCTTTACCAAATACATTTACGGCTTGTACATCAATTTTTGGACCGTAGAATGCTGCATCTCCTGGCATTTCTTCAAATTCTACACCTCTTTCGACTAATGCTTTTCTAAGGGTTTCTTCTGCTACTTTCCATTTCTCTATATCACCAGCATATTTATCAGGGTTCTTTTCTCTATCTGAAAGAGAGAGCCTAAATCTGTAGTTATCAAACCCAACATCTTTGTAGAAGATATCTAGTAGATCAAGTGTCTCGTTTATTACTCCCTCAAGCTGCTCTGGGGTACAGAAGATATGGGCATCATTTTGAGTAAAGCCACGGACTCTTTGTAATCCGTGTAACTCTCCAGACTTTTCAAATCTATATACAGTACCAAATTCTCCAAGTTTGTATGGAAGATCTCTGTAACTCTTTGGATCAAGTTTGTAGATCATGAAGCCTGCAGGACAGTTCATTGGTTTTAGGTAGTAATCTTCTTCATCCACTTTTATTGGAGAATACATAGATTCTTTGTAGAAGCCTAAGTGTCCTGATGTTTCAAACAGATGTCCTCTGTGAATATGTGGTGTTAGAACATGTTGATATCCATGTTTTCTTTCTAAATCAAGCATGTAATCTTCAAGTATCCTTCGCATCATATATCCTCTCGGGAGCCAAACTGGTAATCCTTGGCCAATCTCAGGGATAATTGCGAATAGTTTTAACTGTCTACCAAGTACTCTATGATTTCTCCTTTCTGCTTCCTCGAGCTCTTCTAAATATTTCTTTAGTTCCTCTTTTGTTTCAAATACAGTGCCGTATATTCTTGTTAACATCTTCCTCTTCTCATCTCCTTTCCAATATGCTCCTGCGGTCTTGAGAAGCTTGAGGGGGCCTACTTTACCTGTATCTTCTACATGATTACCTCTACACATATCTACAAACTCACTATCACCTGTGACAAAGAAGCTAACCTCTTCATCAGGAATTGCTTCTAGGAGTTCTAATTTATACTCTTGCCCTATTTCTTTGTAATACTTTAATGCATCTTTTCTATGCATAAAGGTTTGAACTATTGGTAACTTTCTCTTTATTATCTTCCTCATCTCTTCCTCTATTTCCTTGAGGTTACTCTCCTCTATTGGCTCGCTAAATTCAAAATCATAGTAGAAACCATTATCTATTGCTGGTCCAATACCTAACTTTGTATCTGGGTATAGCTTAAGGACTGCTTGTGCTAATACATGAGATGCTGAATGTCTCATCTTCTCTAGATAGTTCATATTCTCTTGTTTCATAAATATATATATACATAATTAAAAATAAAAGTAGGAACATATTTCCAAGGGAAAAACGACATTAGAAGAATGTCGGATATACAATTTTTGTAAGTTTTGATTTGGATATACCAAATATTTTGTACATTGAATGTATTTTATGTTTTTTTTCTTATTTATGCAACCCAAGGAGTGTGTAAGAGTGCTGTTTGATCTCCTATTATGCTCTTACGATGAAGAAGGATATTGAGTTAAGACCAAAGTCATATGTTTCAACTTTTTTTATATTGTTTAGTTGTAATTTGTCTATTGGATATCTTCTTGGGTGTTTTATAATAACGGCACCTTTAAATTTCTTTGTATTATGGTTTACTACACCAGGAAGAAGAAATGATGCATTGTTTACCATCTGTTCTATTTTGAATAGTCTTTTTGTGTTATACAACTTGTAGGGAGGGTCTATGAATATGATATCGAATGTCCTACTTTCTTTTATAGATTTAGATATGTATTCTTCTACCTTTGATTTTATTACTTCTGCTTGTGGAAGAAATCCTGTATGAGCAATATTACTACTTATTATTTGAAATGCCTGTTTAGAAGCATCAATAAAAGTTGCATCCTTAGCTCCTCTTGATAGGCATTCTAAACCAAATGAACCGGAACCTGCGTATAGATCTAATATACTTTTCTTTACTATATCTTCTTTTAGAAGATCAAATATCCTTACTTTCATTCTATCTGTTAGAGGTCTTGTTGTTCTTGGTATGTCAATGTGAAAGTTTTTTGCTTTGCCACCAGTTATTCTAACTTGTGCGGATATAGTTGGCTCCTTACTCTGAAGTCTTTCTTTAAGAAATTCTTCTTCTCGTTGTTCGTACTCTACCCAAGTTTCAACCTTGTGCTTACTCTTGTCTTTCCTTAATTTTTTTGACGAATCGAATTTTAAACTCATATATGTCGTATTATACTAATCAAAATTGATTCCTTCCAGTCCTATACCTTCAATAATGGTATCTTTTTGTAAATATGTGAATGAAGAAACAGATGACCAATCACTTGGTGTTGGATTACTATCCCATACGCGGATTCTCCAATAGTAGGTGCTATTGTGAACAAGTGCCGTACCTGCGTATGTAATTTTAGGTATTATCGTATCTGATTGTACAGGAGTTATCGATTGTTGACCTGTATCCCACATTACTGTACCAGTAAATGCAGAATTACTGTTTACCTCTATTTCATAGTATATTGCACTATCTCCGTTGGCATCTGTGTGAAGAGCTTGAAATTTTGGAGTAGATGAACTGATATTAACAGGTGATGTGAATCCGTCTACTAGTGTATTTGTAGGTGCATTCGGAGATTGTTGTGCTATGTTTGCCATTGTAAATTGTGCTGTTGTGGACCATTCTCCTATTACTCCATAGCTATTTGTAAACCTTATTCTCCAGTAATATGTAGTACCATTTGTTGTTAATTCTGTGCCTGCATAGCTTATATCAGTAGATCTAGTTCCCTGTGCGAGTGGCGTCATCGATGTTTGTCCTGTATCCCACATTACTGTACCAGTAAATGCAGAATTACTGTTTACTTCTATTTCGTAGTATGTTGCTGTATTTTCTGTTGCAGGGTCGTTGTATATTGCACTAAATTCAGGTGTTAGATCTGTTACTCCAATAGGATTTGTTTGTCCTTCTGTATATGGGGATGTCGGAGCAGTTGGAGTTGAGGCCATTGTAAATTGAGCTGTTGCAGACCATGGACTAACTCCCCCATTGTTATCTGTAAATCGTATTCTCCAATAGTAGGTCGATCCATCTAAACTTAATGCTGTACCTGATGAATATGATATGTCGGGTGATCTTGTTCCTATTGCTGTTGCTGTCATTGATTGTAATCCACTACTCCACCAAGATGACTCTGGGTCAAAATTAGATTGTCTATTTACTTCTATTTCATATGATACACCTGTGTCTCCAGTATCAGGATCGTTGAATATTGCACTGAATTCAGGTGTTAGATCCGTTACTCCAATAGGATTTGTTTGTCCTTCTGCATATAGTGATGTAGGTGAAGTTGGAGCTGTATTGTTCGTTTCTTCAGTTCCTAATGTATTTGTTAATGTTGTTTTCCTTTTTGAGAAAACTACTGTTCTATATGGTGGAACATTTGAAGAGGTAAGATTTACTGTATGTGAGTGGTCTCCAGATACACTGATTCCTACATCTGGTAATAGAATTACAGATCCAGATGCCGCGTCAGTTGCAAACGAGTTGCTATGTGTTGTGGAACCGGCAGATGTCGTGTTTACAGTTGAACTACCCAAAATAAAATTATTGATTGCAGGAGTATATGAAGTCCAACCTAATGGTGGTACTGAAGAAGTCATTGCTATTACTTGTTGGTTGAGCGAAGGAAGAGAAGATGGGGCTTTAATATACAATAATTCAATAGATGGTGGGCGATTGAGTGTACTACTGGTTGTTGTTGCAGAAACAGAATGTGTATGGTTTCCTAACATAGCATCCATTTCATCCATTGCAGGGGTTTCAAAAAAATCACAAACAGTTTGGGAGGTTGATTGTACCTGAACATTGCTCAAGGTGTGTGAATGTGTAGCAGATCCACCAGTTGTTCCATATGTATCTGAACCGATTGGATATCTACTATCTAGTGCAGAAACTCTTGTCCATCCACTTGGTGTCGATGTATCTGAGATCATGATCAAATTATTTAATGTTGTTAATCTACTGTTTGAACATACTGGAGTACTCAAGTATGGCGGAGTTGAATCGGCTGTTGAATATGTTCCTGTTACGGTATGTGTATGGAATGGATCCGCTAGGCAGTAGTATGTGTCTACATATTCTCCACTATTTGCCGGTGTGGATGCCTCAGAAGTAACTGAAAAGGAACCACCGTGGGATCCACTTGCACCACCAGTGCTTCCACTTGTTGTAGATCCCATTATAAAGCGATTGTCAAAGCTACTATCTCTTGTCCATCCATTGTTACAGCTACTGTCTGATAGTGTATAGAAGCTCCCTGTCCAAGTTTGTTCCCCATTTGTAGCAGAAGCATTACCGTAGTATGTATATACTGTTTTACCTCCTGTGGGTACACTTGGTATTCTTATCCATACTTGTGTAGTAGTTGTATTGCATCCACCTTCTATCCAGTAACTTAAGGCTGTAGTGTCATCACTATCTACAAATCTAAGATCATCACAATCAGCTTGTAATTTGCCTGCTGTAATTAATGATTGTGTATCAATTTCTACTAATACATCTTCATCTGTTAATGCCGAACCAGAATTACTTACAGTAATAGCTTTTCTATACAACCAACTAGAGCTATACCAGGATTTTACTTCCGCACTGTCTTGTGTAAGGAGATATGCAACTGGTGCGATTATTAATACTGCAAGAGTTGATGCAATTATAGCTGTCCTTTTTGAAATAGATATACTCTTAAGCGGTTCCTTCATATGTTAATAATATCAGAAAGGAGGGGTTAATCTAACCCTCTTGTAAGTTCGTAGAGCATAATAGATGCACAGTTGGCGACATTAAGGGATTCTTTCATACCTCTCATTGGAATATATATCTTCTTATCTACCCTTGATAGTAATGTACTGTCTACTCCTCTTTTTTCATGTCCAAATAGTAGTGCAACTTTTTCTGGATATGTAACTTTTTGGAAATGTAGCGCATCATCTGTAAGCTCAACTGCATATATTGGAATACCCATTTCTTTTATCTCATCAATTGCTTCTTCAGTACTATCATAGTGCTCAGAGTGTATCATTTCTGTTGCTCCTAGTGCTGTTTTATCTAATTTAGGATTATCTATTTCTGTTGTAATACCACAGAGATATATTTTTTTTACATACCCTGCTCCATCTGAGGATCTAAATATACTTCCTACATTAAATGCAGATCTAATATTGTCTAAGATAATGTGGATTTCCATTATTTAAAAAGATTTTCATATATATATTCTAAGTCAGTATTATCTCTTTTAAGTAGTTCTTTTGCAATTAATTTCGCTTTTTTAAAAAGTGAGATATCTGTTAAAGAAGCAATCTTGAATTGAGGAATACCTGACTGTTTTATACCATATACCTCACCTGGTCCTCTCTTTTGAAGATCATACTCTGCTACATCAAAGCCAGAGTTATGTGAAGCAAAGTATTTTAATCTATCGATTGTATCCTCATTCTTCTCTTCATTTTTACTAGGGATTACGAAACAGAAAGATTGAAGATTACCTCTACCTACTCTACCTCTAAGCTGATGTAGCTGTGCTAGACCAAATCTGTGTGCATCTTCTATTACCATAATGGTTGCATCTGGGATATCTATTCCTACTTCAATTACTGATGTTGATACTAATATGTTAATTTCTTTTTTTCTAAATCTTTCTATTATTTCATTCTTCTCTTTGTCTTTTAGTTTTCCATGCAGTAGCTCAACCTTCAGATCTTTAAATGAATTTTTCCTTAGGTTCTCAAATTCTGTTAAAACCGCTTTCGCATCTAATGTTTCTGATTCTTCGATTATTGGATATACAATGAAGGCTTGTTCAATATATTTACTGTCTTTTATTCTCTTATCTATCCATTTAAAACAGTCTTCTCTTTTTCTGTATGGTACATACTTTGTATCGATATCTATTCTATGCTTAGGTTTCTCCTTTATCACACTAACTTTTGTACTACCAAATACAATCTCTGTAAGGCTTCGAGGAATAGGTGTTGCTGTCATAGTAAGATAGTGTGGAGTATTTTGTCCTTTGAGTAACCTTTCTCTTTGTTCTACACCGAACCTGTGCTGTTCGTCGACAATAACTAAGTTAAGATTTTTGGGCATATCTGTTTTGTATAGTACTGCGTGTGTACCAATGATAAGGCGGTTGTTTGAGTTTGCATCTGTTTTTTTTGATGAGATCCAGAGTTGAATATCGATATCAAATGGTTTTAAAAATGTTTTAAATGTTTCAAAGTGTTGTTGTGCTAGTACTGTTGTCGGTGCAAGTATTGCAGCACTATATCCATTCCGTATGCATTGTAGTATTGCTATTGCAGCTACTACAGTTTTTCCACTCCCTACATCACCATTAAGTAACCTATTCATTGGTTTGTTTTTTGATATGTCTTTAAGAATTTCTTGTGTGCTTCTATTCTGATCATTTGTTAATTCAAATGGGAGTAAATGTATGAAATCCTTTGTTAATACTTTGTCTTCTAGAATATTCTTGGATTTAAGCTTGTTCCTTTCCTCTTTTTCCTTTTCAAGTTTAAGGGCTATTCTAAGCATTTCATCTAGTGCTAATCTAGAGAACGCATTTGGTAAATCTTCCCTTGTTTTAGGAAAATGTACAATCTTTATACTTTCTTGCAATGATATTTCATCTTTCAAGGTATCTGTTGGTATTGGATCTGTAAGTATATTTTTGATATCACTTTTAATATCTGAGAGAACATTTCGAATACTCCTTGAAGAGAGGCCTTCTGTTTCATGGTATATTCCTATTATTTTCCCTAGATGTTTCTGTTCAGATATATCTCCTGTGTATTTTTCATATTTAGGATTATATATATTCTTTGTCTTGCCTTTTACAGATATCTTTCCATCAAATATATACCATTCACCCTGTTTTAATGTTTTGGAGAGATAGCTTTGATTGAAGTATGAAAGATCTATGCTATCGTCTGAATCTGCAACTTCAACCTTAGTAAGTACTTTCCCTCTTCTTGTATATATATTTTTTACTTCAACAATTTGTCCTAAGAATGTACCTTCCTGTATTGATTTAAAATCTTTAATACTGAGTATTTCGGAAGTGTCTCTATATTTAAATGGTATATGAAAAAGGAGATCTTGAATTGTCTCTATCCCGAGTTTATTAAATTTTTGTGATTGTGCCTTGCCAACCCCTTTTAATTCTATTATTGGGGTTGAAGGTTTGAATGTGCTCATCTTTAAATGAGGCTAGATATAGCTAGAAAGATTGGTAGTAGTAAACTTGCTATCATTACTACTGCTATGAAGATATTAAAGATCTTTTTTATTATTGTTGATTTCTTATTCATATGTTTGATTCTACAATATTTATTTATTTTTCCAAGTCTTTTGTATTCGATGTTTAATACTTGAAGAGTTTGTATACTTAATCCATTCAGGGTTTATTGTTTTCTTTCCTGGCTGTGTCTTTATTTCGATCATGTCTCCTGTTTGAACTTCGTAGTTCAATTTTACTGGGTTTCCATTTACTTTTGCAGAAACCATACTTGTTCCTATATCTGTATGAACTAGGAATGCAAAATCTACGACGGTGTCTCCTTTATCTAACTGTATTAGCATTCCTTTCGGAGTAAATGCATATACATATTCCTTAAATATATCTACATTTATTGGTGCGGATATTTTTTCTTCCCTTGATGATATATTTCTGTCTATTTCTTTATGTATTTCTTCTACCCAATTGTATTTATCAGTAGGTTTTGCGTATCTACTTTTACTTTCTTTATATGCAATATGTGAAGCAGCTCCATATGTGTTGTGATAGTACATATCCGGAGTCATTACTTGTATCTCAATTATGTTTTTAGAGATTGATGGAAGAATGACTGGTCCTTGTAACGCTTTATATCCATTCGGTTTAGGGTTAGAGATGTAATCATCGAAATCTTTATCTAATATCTCTCCGTTATCCATTATTAATTCAAGTACTTTGAAGCATTCTTCTTCTGTTTCCGTAATTATTCTAAAAGCTAAAAGATCTTGTATATCAGAAATATTCATAGAGTGGCCTTCTTTAAGGTATTTCTTCTGTTTGCTATATATGCTGTAAATACTTTTTACTCTGCCGTGTATAGCTTGTTCACCTGGTATCATTTTCATCAATTCTTCTAAGTAGAGCATATATTTATCTCTCATCTCTGTTGTATACCCATTATCGAGCATGGTTTGTTTTATAGTGTCATATTCTTCTTTCCTATATATTTCTAATGCTCTTTCTTCTAATTCTTTTTTAATTTGATTAAGATTTAGATATTCTGCCAATGGGCCGTAAATATTAAATACTTTTTGTATCTTTGAACCTATTCTTTCTGATGGCATATATTCAATTGTTCGTACATTATCAAGGGTATCAGCAAGTTTTATTAATACTGGTCTTAAATCTTTTGAACGATTCAATATATATTTAGTAATTATTTCATAGTCGGTATCAGTACTACCTGTTGCTTTACTGATATCATCAGATGAATGTATTAGATTTAGGACATCATCTCCAAATTTATTAACGATTTCTTCTTCTAGCAGACTTCTTTTGTCCTCATTTCTACTTAATATGTTGTGTAAAAGTCCTCCTATTATGGTATTTGTATCAAAACCCATATCAGCTAAGGTTATTGCACATCTGATTGTATGGTTTGAGAAATCTTCACCAGAGAGTCTTTTTTGACCATTGTGATATGTTTTAGAAAACTCTATGGCTTTTTCTACAGTACTCTGGAATTTCTTCGGGCATTTTTCAATGAGTTGTTCTTCTATGTGTTCTCTCATGTTTAATATCCCCACTCATGGGAATATACAATGTTAGATATGTACATCCCCTTTTGTTAATCAGAAATTGGTTTTATGTGATATATGTATCTACCACACTTAAGTGTATATTGTTTAGACTGTGACAGTGTTAGCTCTGTGTTCCAGTCTGTTAATTTCTCTTCATTTACTTTTACTCCACCCTGCTCAATTAATCTTCTTGCTTCTCCTTTACTGTTTGTAATATTTAACTCAACAATTATATCTATTATCTTCTTACTTATTACTTCTCTCTCAGGTATTTCACTTGTTATATCTTTCCTTTGAAATACGCTTTCAAAGTATCTTTGTGCAGAGAGAGCTTCTTCTTCTCCTTTAATATCCTTTGTAATCTCGTATGCAAGTTCCTTTTTTATATTGATTGGATTCTCTCCTGAGGTTAATCTCTTTTCTATCTCTTTCACATCTTCCATATTAAAGTCTGTTAGTATTTCAAAACCTATGAGTAATTGAGAATCTTCAAAGGCCATAACCTTGCCGTATATGTCATTTGAGCTATCACTTAGCTTTATCATATTTCCTTCAGACTTACCCATTTTTGTTCCATCTGCAGTTGAAAGCAGTTTCCCTGCTAATACAATTTTTTCTTTATTTAATCTACTTCTTACTAAATCTCTTCCTGCAAGCATATTAAAGAGTTGATCGTTTCCTCCTACTTCTACATCTATATCCATCATTACAGAGTCATATCCCTGCATCATTGGGTAGAGGAATTCGTTGAGATATATTGGTTTGTCTTCAACAATTCTTTTCTGGAACATACTTCTTTTTAGCATCTGCTGTACGGTAAATTCTGATGCTAATTCTATTATATCTGCAAAGTTAAGAGGTTCTAACCATTGAGAATTATAAAGGACTTTTACTGGATTCTCTTTATTAAATATATCGATGATATGTGATGCTTGATCTATATATCTTCGCATATTTTCTTCTACTTGCTCTTTTGAGAGTCTAACTCTTGCAGATGTTTTGTCACTGGGGTCCCCTATTCTTGCTGTGAAATCTCCAATGAGGAATATCACATTGTGCCCTAGCTTACGGAAATCTTCTAATTTCCTCATTCCAACAGTATGTCCTATATGTAGAGTGTCCGCTGTCGGATCAAATCCTTGATATATATTTATCTTTTTCCCAGAGAGTAGTAATTCTTTAAGTATGTCAGAAGATGGGAGTATCTGTTCTACCCCCTTCGTTAAGATTCTCTCTATTATTACTGAATCTTTTAATACTTCCATTTTCCCTAGTATTATATCTTCTGTGATTGATTTTTACAAAGGGTTATATATATTTACGATTTTTTAATCTATCAGGTAGACATTGTTGATCAGATTTTTTATTTGGTAAATCATGATCATATTGATATCCTTTCCCATATCCAAGTTCCCCCATGAGTTTAGTTGGTGCATTTCTAATATGCATTGGAACTGGAAGATTACCGTACTTCTCGATATCATCTTTTATCTTTATTTCAGCCATGTATGCACTGTTATCCTTAGGTGCCTTTGCTAGATATATTGCTAATTGTACTAAGAATACTCCACACTCTGGCATTCCAAGCTTTTGGCATGATTCATATACACTGTTTGCGAGTATGACAGCCTGTGGGTCACTATTACCAACATCTTCACTTGCAAACCTTAGTAGTCTTCTTGCTACATACAAAGGATCTTCACCAGCTGTTAACATTCGTTCTACCCAATATGCAGCAGCATCAGGGTTACTTGATCTCATTGATTTATGAATTGCAGAGATTATATTGTAGTGTTCCTCTCCGTTTTTGTCATAGTAAAGTGGCCTTTGTATTACCTGTTGTAATATCTCCTCTGAGATTTTTGTTTCTTTTCCTTTTGAGTTGGATTGAGCAAGAGTAACAGCCATTTCTAGTATATTGAGTGCGGATCTAATATCTCCATTTGCTAGTTTACCAAGTATTAGTAGGCTCTTTTTAGATATTTCTATTTCGGGATACTCCTGTTTTGAAATGTCAGAAATTAATTTCTCTATATCCTCTTCTGTTTGTTGTTTAAAAACAAATACCTTTGTTCTTGAAAGCAAAGCACTATTTATGCTAAAAGATGGATTCTCTGTTGTTGCACCAATTAAAATTATTATTCCTTTCTCTACATATGGAAGTAATGCATCTTGTTGTGCTTTGTTCCATCTGTGTATCTCATCTAAGAACAGTATTGTTTTTTTGTTGTACTGCTGATTAGCGATCGCAATCTTAACTATTTTTCTTAATGCCTCTTTTCCACTTGTTACAGCTTGCATCTTGTAGAAATCATAGTACAAGTTCTGTGAGATTATGTATGCAAGTGTAGTTTTACCAGTACCAGGTGGTCCCCAAAATATCATAGAGGGTATATGTCCAGCTTCTAAAAATTTTCGTATTGGACCATTTGGGCCTACAATGTGTTCCTGGCCAATGAACTGGTCTAATGATGATGGTCTATATTTTGAAGCTAATGGTTCGTATACTGGCATGTATACCATTGTACACCCTCTTGGAAAATATGGAAGCTCAAAATTACTAGAAGGTATACTGGTATACCTTCTCTCCGTCCACTGTTGTCTTCTCTCCATTCATACCGTTTAATTTTTCCTTGTATGTGTATACCTTCGTACCCTTTTTTAATTCTCGTTTGAATTTCTTTACTAATATTTCAAGTATATCTTCAGGTAAGCAGCAGTATATTACACTGTATTCAGAGAGGTCTTTATTAAAGAAACTTTCCTCTTTTACCTGTACCTTATTACTGAATGGAAATGTAAAAAGTTTTGATATCTTAAAGTATATTAATGGGATTGGACTAATTTCATATCCGATTGATTTGCATCGATACTGCCTATATGTTTCTAAAACGATTCTACCATCTCCACTTCCTAGGTCCGCAAATGTATCCGTAGATGTTAGTTTAAAGAGATTTACAATCTTCTTTATACTTTTTCTCGGTGTTGTATAGAAAGGAGAAAAGAAGTTTATTGCTAGGGATACAATATATGCCAGGAAAAGCATTGAGACTAAAAGTATTATTGCGAGTGCTAAACCGCTTGGCATATGAGATAATGTATAGATTAAATATTATCTTAGTATATGATAGACGGAATTTTACTAATAGACAAGGAGGAAGGTATTTCTTCTTACGATGTTATTAGAAAAGTTAAAAAGATTGTTGGAAAAAGTGAAAAAATTGGACATAGCGGTACGCTTGATCCATTTGCAAGTGGTCTCCTTATCCTTCTATTTGGAAAGGCAACAAAATTGATGAATACATTCCTGTCTTTAAAAAAGAGATATCTTGTAGAAGGTGTCTTGGGTATATCTACTGATACACAGGATATAACGGGGAATGTATTAAAACAGAGTGGGAATACAACTACGATAGAGGATATTCAACAGGTAATTGAGAACAATTTCTTAGGCAATATATTACAAACGCCACCACTTTTTTCAGCAAAGAGGGTAAATGGAAAAAGGGCATATGAGATAGCCAGAAAGGGAGAAAGTGTCGAATTGAAACCAAAAGAGATAACCATTTATGAGTTTGATGTAATGCAGTATGAATATCCAATTCTTCAATGTTCTGTTGTATGTTCTAGTGGTACATATATAAGGACATTAATTAATGATTTAGGTGTAATGCTTGATACATTAGCAACTGCGAAGAATTTAAGGAGAGAGAGTATAGGGAGTTTTTCTGTAAATGATGCTATTGTTTCTACAGAGATTAATGAAAGTATATTAAATAGTGTGATAGATATATCTAAAGTAAAAAGTATTTTAGAAAATGAATAAAGGGAAGTTATATATAGTTGCAACCCCTATAGGTAATCTTGGTGATATTACATATAGAGCTGTAGAAGTATTGAAAAGTGTTCAATTTATCCTTGCAGAGGATACAAGAGAGAGCATTAAGTTACTAAATAGGTACGATATTAATACACAGCTCATTTCATATAGAGATCAGAATCATGAAAGAATGATAGGAAAGATTCTAGAGAAGTTAGATATGGGATTAAACCTTGCCTTAGTATCTGATAGTGGTACACCATTAATTAGTGATCCAGGTTTTAAACTTGTTAGGCAATTAAGACAGCTTGGATATGATATTGAGAGTATTCCTGGTCCTAGTGCAATAATTGCTGGTTTATCCATTAGTGGTCTTCCTACTGATAGATTTACTTTTGTTGGTTTTCTTCCTAAATCAGAAAAAAAGAGATTAGAAATTTTAGAAACATATCTTCAACGAGATACTACAGTAATATATGAATCTCCCAAGAGGATTTTAGATCTTCTAAGACAAGTTGAGAGTGTTAACAAAGATATATATATTGTACTTGCCAAAGATTTGACAAAGAAGAGAGAAGAAGTGATACATGGTAATGTATCAGATGTATTAAATATCCTAAAAGAGAGGGATTATGAAAATACTCCCCATGGAGAGTTTGTCGTAATAGCTAATTTCCAAAAATAGTGTAGTAATTATTATCTAGAATTTCTTCGAACTTCTTAGCAGGTACATTTTTTATTTCTGCTGCTGTATTTAGTATTTCCCTTATCATTACTGGTCTTCCGTATCTTTTAATTTCTTTTCTATTTTTTCTAATACTTTGTGTTGGTAAAAACGGTCCATCTGTTTCTAATACTATCCGTTCAACAGGTGTTCTTTTTAGTATCTCTCGAACATTCTCTCCACTTGGATATGTAATTATTCCATTAAAACCTATATAGAAGCCAAGATTGAGTATATCTTCTAATGGCTCTATTTCTCCTGTGTAGCTATGGAATATACCTTTTACGAGTCCCTTTCCTTCTTGTGCTAATATACCTAATATATCCTCTGTACTTTGCATACTTCCTTTACTATCTCTAGAATGGATACTCATTGGTAAGTTATTATCTACTGCTAACTTTGTTATCTGTCGAAATGTATTCTTCTGTATCTCTCTTAACTGTTCTTTGATATGTTCTTCTATTTCTATGTATTCATTCATTTCAAAATAGTCAATTCCCACCTCCCCTATTGCCTTTGCAATTCTTTTGTTTTTATTAAAGAAATCATTAAAGAGATCTATCTGCTTCTTTGCATATTTATATAGATCAATATCTCTGAGATTATTTCTATTAAGTCCTTCGCTGAAAATTGTTGGGTGTAATCCTAGTGCGAGATCTGTTATATTGGGATGTCTTCTATTTATCTCTTCAACTAATGATATTGTTTCTGAATAGTCTGCAATATCAGTAGTTTGTGCAAGTATTTTTTTACCTCCATTGACTATGAACTCCTCTATATCTGTAAAGATATTCTCTTTTAGTGGACTCATTGCAATATGTACATGTGTATCGTGCATATGGGTATTCTAACATACAATATATGGTATGATGTATATATTGCAGAAAATTTTGAATAATGTGATACAATATGTCTTGCGATGGAAAAGAAATGGTATGTTAATTGGTTGGTGGTAATTACGGCGGTGTTGTTTATATCAGCTCTGGGTATTTTCATACTTTCAATACAGAATTCTCTAGGTCTAAAAAAATGTGCATATGGAGATATCGTTTTTAACGAAGGAAAGAGTTGTATATGCGATAGTAAGGGTAAAGTTGTATGTGATGATGAAGGTGATACAGGTTCTCCTATAGGGTCTGATGAGTTTACGACACAGAACTTAAGTTTTACTTCTACTTTTCAGGGTTTAATTACTGCTAAAAACAATATTGTAGAAGATATTACCTTCTCTGATATCTCACAGGTCGGAAATATACTTAAGGTTACTGTAGAAAAGAGAACAATGTGTAATAGCTTAGATGATGTTGCTCCTCAGGTAGGATTTTATAGGGCGGATGAGGATAGAATTATTTTTACAATCGGTACTAATCTTGTTGATCCATCTTTTAATACACCTTGTGTAAGTGAAAATGTTTTCCAACTTATGAATGCACCTGTTAAGTTTACAAATGATTTTAAAATATTCTACCAAGATGAATACGGTTCCCTTATTCCATCAGGTAATTGTATATATGAAGGATTTGTTCGTAATGAGGAAGATGTATACAACTCCTCTGATGGATGTTTCCTCTGTGTATGTAGACTAGGTCAGAACATATGTGAACAAGAAAAGAAATGTTTAGAGTAGTCCAACATATATCCCAAGTATTGATAGGAAGAGTGTAAATAGCCAGAATCTCATTACTACTTTGTGCTGAGGCCATCCTATTGCTTGAAAATGGTGATGTAGTGGTGCAATCTTGAATATCCTTCTCTTAAAGAACTTCATACTGAAGATTTGTATTGCACTAGATCCCATTATTACCCAGGTTATTGAACTCATCAAGAAGTAAGCAAGTAAGTTGTCTGTTACTAATCCGATAAAGAACATAGAGAATGCTAATGGCATTGCACCTGGTCCACCGTTCCAGAATCTTGCTGGTGGTATATTGAAATAGAGGTCAACAACCTGTACTCCAAGCATGATTGCTAAGAATGGTAGGAATTCATATTTTCCTTGTACAAGAAGTAGTACACTCATTGCCATTGTAATGATAATGAAAATACCTATCATTAAACCATCTAATCCATCTGTTAATTCACCAGAATATATTGCAAATTGCCCTACTATTGCGGCAAGAAGTAAGATTGCAGGTGTAACTGAGACTGTTAATACATTAAATATGCTTAGTTGTGTGAATAGACCTGTTGAATACAGAAGGTACATTATTCCTAAATTAAGTAATATCGCAACAAGTAATTTACCCAACCTCCATTCAAATGTTTCTTGAAATGCTTTTACTTTAGGGTTATTTTTAAAACCATTTGTGAATACAACAACATCTATTAATCCCCAGAAACCGAAGAGCATAAAGCCAATTAAGAGGACTTTAAGAAGAGGTGTTATCGGTATAAAGAGATATGTGATAAGTGGGACTATAATCCAGATTAGTACCCCTCCCATGTTTGGTGTACCATTGGTTTTTGTTGCATCCATTATTCTCATAAAAGTACTGTTAGTACCCTCACGAGAACCCAATTTTGTTTTCTTTAATCCGCTTACTTGATTGAACCTATACAGTATCTCAATCATTATTGGTGCAAAGATTACGGATGCTACTGTAGATATAAATAAGTAGTTCAAACTCTCTTTAAGTATGGGGATCATTTACTCTTTTTATTAATTTATTTACATATTATCTCAGTTTCTCTTCGTAATTTCCAAGTCATTTACAATTCCTAAGAATATATTTGTCCATAGAGGGACAACAGTTGGTGATGCATACTGACTTGTTTTAGGTTCTTCCATTCTTACAAGCATTACCATTTGTGCATCATCTGCCGGTGCAAAGCCAGTAAATGTTGTTATTGTTCCTTTCTCTTCATATCCTGGTCCATCTTTTTTTGCAATTTGTGCGGTACCTGTTTTACCTGCGACATAGTATTCACTAAGTAATTTTATTTCTCTTTCATTTATACCTCCATCTTCGATAACGTGGGTCATCATCTCTGCTACTTTGTCTGCAGTATTCTGTGAGACTGGTGTAGAGAGTACCTGTGGTTTAAACTCTATTGTTTCTTTGTCATCTGATATCTCAGATATAATGTAAGGTCTCATTCGTACTCCATGATTTGCAAATGTACTTATTGCAGATATAACTTGTAGAGGAGTTGCAGAGATACCTTGTCCATATGAAGCAGTGATTATATCTAACTTTGTCCATTGTGAAAAAGGTCTTAAATAGAAGGTTGCTTCTTCTTGTAATCCAATTCCGATGAATTTCCCAATACCAAATTCTCCTAGTTTTGAGTAATAGTATTCAGGATCTATTTCTAGGGCTGTTTGTGCTATACATGGATTGTTCGAGTTTTTAAGCATTTGTGCAAATGTCTGTAAACCATTAGGTTGTCTATTCCATGTACTAATCTTTCTTCCTTTTAAGTCTTCATACCCTGTCGCTTTGTATAGGTCTAAGTAACCAGTGGTATCGTTACATGTATAGTTTTCATCAACAGATCCGGATTCTAGTGCAATTGCTACCGTTATTGGTTTATGCACAGAACCGTATTCATATACATCTGCAACTGCAAGATTCTTAAATATCCATGGATCAGATACTCTCCAATATTCATTAGGATTGTATGTTGGGTAGTTTGCCATGGAGAGAATTTCTCCTGTCTTTGGATTCATGATGATTACTGTTCCGCTCTTAGCGCCTGTTTTCTCCACTCCTTCTTTCAGATATTTTTCTACTTTGTTTTGGATTGATGGACGGATTGTCAATTTGAAATCTTTTCCAGATCTAGGAAGTACAGGCTCATACTCTGCAGTCAATATTGTATTTCCACTTGAATCTTTCTCTTCATATGTATATCCCTCTTTCCCAGTAATATCACCAAAGTAGAAGCCTTCAATTCCATACTGTCCAAGATCATTTCCATTCGAATCTTTTCCCATAAATCCAATAATATGAGATGCTAACTGTGCATTTGGATATATTCTTTTTACACTTTTTTCAAAGTAGAAACCAAATCCCCTTCTATCAATTTTGTCATCTCCAAATATGTTTGCTGATTGTAGTGCATTCTTTTTTTCTGTATCTACACCTTTTGCAAGTGATGTATATACAAAATCATCTGTTATTTTACTTGCTATTGTTTCATTCTCTACAGCTAATATCGAAGATACTGTTGCAATAAATTTCTCTTTGTTATCAAAAAATATTTTCCTGTCCTGTTCATCTGTACTTAATGTCGCATATATATTCCATATCGGTTGATCTACAGCAAGTATAGTTCCATCACTTGCCCTTATAATTCCTCTTTCTGCACTGTGCGTATTGTTATCTTCGTATTGCTGTTTAGCCATTAATTGAAATTTTTCTGATTCGAGAACTTGCCATCTGAAAGCTTGTACAAGGACCACTAGTCCGATACATGTAAGTATGGCGATTACAATCTTGAAGTTATTTTTCTGAATATTGGAAAAGAGGCCTTCTTTTTTACCTTTACTTTTAGCAGGGGAATGTAAATGTGTTAATCTACTCATTATTCATATTAGCAACAAGTGTACTATCTTCAATATATACTACTGTTTGCTGTCTGTCCTGTGTAAGATTTAATTTCTTGTCTGATAGGTCTTCTATTACTTTGATGGAACTGTTTTTAGCTATCTCTTCTGATATCTGCCTGTTCTCTTCTACAAGATGTTCTTTCTCTGTATTTAATGCCTGAAGTTTAACTCCTAATGGTGTTAAAACTGAATTTACTACTAACTGAGATACACCAAATATTATTAGTGTTAGGATGAAGAGTTTTAATGACATATTTGATTTTCTAGTATCTGGTTGTTGCATTTTAGGCAGTGTGTATATATTAAATTTTTGTTACTGTTCTTAATTTCGCAGATGCAGATCTGGGGTTTACTCTCATCTCAATGTCGGTTGGGGCGAGAACATCTTTGAAAAGTAAAACCCCTTTCCCGTTTTCTGCAATATTGTGAAAAAATGTTTTCACAATGCGATCTTCTAATGAATGGAAGGTAATTACTGATAGCCTTCCGTTACTGTTCAAGATCTCAAAGGATTTCTCTAAGCCAACCTTTAAGCTGTTTAACTCATCATTTACCACTATCCGCAGGGCCTGAAAGACCCTGCGTGATGGGTTCTTAGAACTTTGATGAGCTGCCGGCACAACTCTATAGACAAGTCTTGTAAGATCTCCAACTGTATTTATATCCTTAATATTTTTCTTTATCTCGTTTGCAATTTTTCTTGAATATCTTTCTTCTCCATAGACTGTAAAAAGTTTCTCTAATTCTTTTTCTGAAAGTGCTACTAAAAGGTCTTTTGCTCTTACACCTAAGTTTTCATCCATTCTCATATCAAGTGGTTCATTTTCTTCTTGATAGCTAAAACCTCTGTTGTATGACTGTTCTAACTGTCTGGATGAGAGTCCTAAGTCCATTAGAATTCCATCAGGTCTTCTATCATACTTAGATATGACTTCATCTATCTTTGAGAAATTACTTCTTACAATTACCCAGTTCTCTCGTAGCTTTTCTTTGTAGTACTCTTTTACAAAATCGATTGCATGTTGATCTTGATCTATACTAATGAGTATTCCTCTCTCTGAGAGTTTTTGTAGAATTTCATAGCTGTGTCCGCCATCTCCTAATGTGCAATCTATGTAGAGGCCATCTGGGTTGATATCGAGTGAATCAATAGTTTCTTTTAGTAGTACTGGTACATGTATTTTATCCATTGTTTGAACTGCTCATCTTACTTATTTCATTTGCTATCTCTTCTCCATTCTGTTTTAAGAATTCTAATTTCTTTTCCCATTTTTCTCTGTCCCATATCTCAATCCAGTTAACGAGTCCAATGAAGACTACATCCTTTTTTAATCCAGCGTGATCGAAGAGTGATTCTGGTATTATGAATCTCCCTAATTTATCTGTAGATATTTCTACTGCTCCACCAACTAAGAACCTGTTTGTATCTCGGATATTTTTATTTATAAAAGAGCCATTCACTACTTCACTTGCTACTTTCTCCCACATCTGTTTGTTTACAAGTATTAATGAATCTTCATATCCTCTTGTAAGTATTATGTCCCCACCTAGTTCATCTCTAAATTTCTTAGGAAGTGATACTCTTTTCTTGTCTCCAACTGTACTTCTGTATTCTCCGATAATCATATTTGTATATTACCACTTTTTACCACTTCTTGCCATTAATATACAATTACCTATGAATATGGTCAAGAGAGAAATACTACAAGCTCAGAAATATAGCAAAAATGATTGTATTATGTACAACCTGTGAAAAAACGATAGACCTATTAATGAAAATATAGGTTAGCTAGACCATTCTATATCTGCTCCAAGTTTTTGTAGATTCTCAACGAAATTTGGATGTGCCCTTTTAATACTATCAGCATCCCTTATAGTACTTTCGCCATCTATTGTTAAAGCTACCATGAGGAGTGCGACCGTTGCTCTAATAATGTTTGGGGCATCTACTGTCGCTGGAACTAGTTCTTTTCCACCAAATACAATTGCTCTGTGAGGATCACACATTACAATATGTGCTCCAAACTTTATCATTTCGGGTATCCAAAATAGTCCGCCTTCATATATTTTATTCCAGAACATTATATTTCCATCTGCTTTTACTGCTAAAGCAAGCATTAGTGGAAGTAGATCTGTAGGAAAGTATGGCCAAGGTGCTGCCTCTATTTTTGGGAGTAAATTTTTTGTATATGGTTCCACTACTTTTAATGCCCCATTACTTTTTGTATATGCAGTATCACCATCATAAAGTATTTTTATACCAAATTTTTCAAATGTTCTATTAATTAATGGAAAGTGTTGAGGTATTGCATTTGTTACTCTTACATGTCCTCCTGTCATTGCACCTAATGCAAGTAGTGTTGTTATTTCATGATGATCAGATGAAACTGTAAAATCTGTACCGTGCAGGTTCTCCACACCTTCTACGGTTAATGTTGAAGAACCAATGCCGTTTATCTTTGCACCCATGCTTACAAGGAAGTTACATAGATCTTGTACATGTGGTTCTGAAGCTGCATTAACCATCGTGGATGATCCTTTTGCATGTACTGCTGCCATTACAAAATTTTCTGTTGTTGTGACAGACATATACTCTTGCCAGAGGGAATTACCAATCAATCCATTTTTTGCATCTATTTTTATAGAACTATTTGTATCTATCTTTGCTCCCAACTGTTTAAATACCTCTAAATGGGGATCAATTTCTCGTATACCTAATGCACATCCTCCTATTTCATCTTTCATTTCAATATATTTATGTCTATACAGAAGTGGCGCAAGTATGAGGAGGGCACCTCTCATTCCTAATGGGAATCCTTCATTTCCAAAATTTTTACAGAATTCTGAGTTATTTATTTTAACTATACTATTTTCTTTGTCCCACTGTATCTTTGAGCCCAGTTTCTGCAAAAGGTCTAATAGCTTATTTATATCTGTTAGATCAGGGAAGTTTCTAATAGTTACAGATTCATCAGTAAGGAGTGTTGCACATAGTATCGGCAGTGCAGAATTCTTATTACCAGCAGGGGTAATGATCCCGTTAAGTTTTTTTCCTCCTCTTACTTTTAAATTTGACATAGGTATCTATGATAATGTTAATTTCAGTTTCAAGATTTATGCCAGTTTTACTTTTAAAATCTTCTTGCATATCCTGAATAAAGTGGTATATATCAATACCATTTGCATTACCGTAATTTACTACAATAAGAGGATGGTAAATCCATGTGCCAACATCCCCCTCTCTCTTGTTCTTCCATCCTAATTTCTCAAGTATGTATGCAGTTGGTATTTTGTATGTACCCTTTATCTCAGTATCATATTTGGGAAGACCATGGAATTTCTTTTCTAGGCTTTTGTATTCACTTTGTAATATTTCTATATTTTCAAAAGTATTTCCACATGTGCCGTATTTGTTAAGAGGTGGGAGTTTTTCCTCTCGTAGCTCTCTCACTGCATTCATTACACTTAGCAGTGTTATATCTTTTCCATCTAACTTCTCCTGCACTCCTTTATATGTAAGATATTTGTCATCAACATTACCTTTGTATTTTTCAAGTTCAAATGTTACATCTTTTATTATCACTTTGTCTTTGAGTTTATTCTTAAAAATACTATCTCTATATCCGAATCTACATTCTGAATTAGTCAGAGATCTTGTTATGAATAACGGGATATCTACGACTGTAACCTCTTTTATATACTCTTTTACCTCTACTCCGTATGCACCAATATTTTGTATTGGAGAAGCTCCTACCGTACCTGGTATATCAATTAAATTCTGTAATCCTACGAAACCATTATCTATACTCCACAGTACAAAATCATTCCAATTCTCTCCTGCTTGAACTCTGATAACGGCCTTACTGTCATTTTCTTCTAATATCTCTATTCCTTTGTTTCTGATAACTATGGCTGTACCAACTAATCTACTTGCAAAAAGTGTATTAGAACCCTCTCCTACTATGTAGTGTTCTTTTATAGTTGCTTTTTTTAATTCATCTGATACAAAATCTTTTTCATTCTCCAAAAATATCATATTCCTGACTCTTACATCTGTTTTGAATGTACTATAATTTTTTAATGAGACTTCTTCCAATTGTTTCATTGTAATACTCTATTAAGGATTTTAGATGTGGCATTAATAGGGAATATTTCTTCTAGTTTTTCTGTATTTATATTTCTTAATTTTATCTGTTCTTTAAACTGTTTGATTTCTGATAGAAGATCTGTATCTTTTAAATATTTCTCTTCAAGTATTTTTGCAGTACCTATATTTTCTAAAACTTTTGCATTTAAATACTGTTCGTTATGTGTAACCCAGGGTATAGGGATTAAGAGTGCATATTTTTTTAATACACCTAATTCATATACAGTATTTGCTCCAGATCTGCCAATGAACATATTCATATTGTTGAATACGTACCCTATGTTTTCACTGTTTACATATTTTAGCGGTAGAAATCTTCTACTTTTTTCTTCATCTAGTTTTGATTTTTTTTCTTCTGCTAAATCAAAATCTTTTAATTCCTCATTATCTCCAGTCTGTAGTAATATGCAGTACTCCTCTAAAAGAATATCAAGTTGAGAAAGAACTTTCATATTTATGCTATGTGATCCAAGGCTTCCTCCTGATATATATATTGTTGGCTTATTTTGTCTAAATAGGTCGATAATGTCTTTGTCTGTATTAGATGTTGCTTCTTTTTGAAATATATTTCTTCTTAATATGTTTCCTGTATGTATACATTTTCCCTTTGGGAAGTATTCTAGAGATGTTTTAAACGATACATATATTTCTTTAGCGATTCTTCCTACTATTTTGTTTGCTAACCCAACTGCAGCTGTCTGCTCATGGAGATATATTGGAATGTTTAAGCATTTTGAAATGAGACATACAGGTACGGATACAAAACCTCCGGTAGATATCACTATACTAGGTCTTTCTTTCCTTAAAATCTTGTATGAATCTATGAATCCAAGTATTGATCTAAGGAGTAGTTTAAGGGTATTAAAAGATATTCTTCTCTGTAGTTTACCAGCCCTTATGAAATATACTTTAAAATCTTTTCCTCTCATTTGCTTCTGTTCGATAGAGTGTCCATCTTTTTCATTTTCCATTCCCAGATCTCCTCCAATATATACTATGTTTTCTGGTGAGATCATATATTCATCTAACATTGCTTGAATCAGTGTTTGGGCACTAAAAAGATGTCCTCCACTCCCTCCTCCAGTAACTAATATTTTTTTGTTAATTCTGTTTTGCATATCTACTTACATTTAATAATAGGCCAAATGCTACAAGTGTTACAATTGTACTAGATCCTCCGTAAGTTAGGAATGGTAATGGGATACCTGTTAGTGGGATTATTCCTACATTTGCAGCCATGTTGAAGAATGCTTGGCATGTTAACCATATTGTTATACCTGCTGCAAGGAGCTGCCCCTCCCTATCTATTGCACTAAGTGCTATCTTAAATCCTCTCCAGAGGAAGAATATCCATGAGAATACAATTAAGGCTCCTCCCCAGAGTCCGAGTTCTTCTAATACAACCGCGAATATGGAATCTGTAAATGCTGTATTCTCGACTAAATACCCAAACCTTTGTCTTGATTGTCCAAATCCTTTGCCCCAAAATCCGCCAGATCCTATCCCAATGAGTATTTGTTGCATTTGATATCCAGTCCCTTTAGGATCTGCAACTTCTCCTGTGAGGATAAGGTTAAGGTATGTTGTTACTCTTTTTAATCTATATGGTTCAAGTATTGCTGCTAATGCAGCTAGTGGTACAAAGAGTAACAGCACTCCTGCAGAGCCAATAGTATGTGCCTTGTCTTTACCAGATACAAAGAACATTGCGAATGCAGTTGTACAAATAACCATTGTTGTACCTAGATCTGGCTCAAGTAAAACGAGTACAGCAACAGCACCGAGTATTGCAAGAAATCCTATTAAATTACTAACAAATCCTTTTTTAAGTGCTTCTTCGAACTTTGTATATTTATGCTCTCTTTTTGCAAGCCAGCTTGCTAAGTACATAACTATTGTTATTTTAGCAAACTCAGCTGGTTGTATTGGTGGAAGTGGTCCTAGCTGAAACCATCTTTTTGCACCATTAATATCTTCTCCAAATGCCAATACAAGAACAAGGAATACAATTGTAACTATTAATGCTGGAAGTGCTAATTTAAGTAGCTTTCTGTAATCAATTATGTAGAAAAAGAATGCAAGAATACTTCCTAATATTAACCATATTATTTGTGATTTGAGGAAATAGAATTGGTCTTTAAAAATTTGATTTGCTTGGTATACGCTTGCATCATATATCATGATAGCGCCAAATATCGCCATTATTATGAGAAAGAAAAGTATCCCTTTATCTGGGGCGTGCTTACCATTTGTATTCTCTCTTTTCTTTGCTACTTTTCTCGACATTGTATGTCTATTAATATACTATATATCTACATATGAGACAAAAGAAAGAAAAACTTCTTTTTGTTGTTGGAGGACCTGGTGGCTCGGGTAGTTCTACAATATCTAAGATGCTTGCACAACATTTTAATATTCCAAGGATATATGCTGGTGATCTTTTTAGGGAGGAGGCGAAAGAATCAGAGTATGAATCTTTCGAGGAGTTTCTTCAATATATTTCAGATGGTGGTAATTCGCTTGATTTAGAGATAGACAATCTACTTCTTGAATATGCTAAGAAGGGTAATGTGTTAATAGAGAGTAAGGTATTTGGTGCATTGATGAAGGACAATGGAATTGAATGTACAGCATCAATTTGGTTGGATGCTAGTATTGATGTTAGGGTTAAGAGGCATCTCGCAAAAGAGAGTGTAAAAGGATTAAAGAAGATATTTAGAGGTTGGAGTATAAAGAGAAGGTTGAAGAAAAGGTATAGAATTGATAAGGAGAAGTATATGCGCTTGTATAAAATACAGTATGATAAGCCTAAGAAGTATTACAATATCGTAATTGATACCTCTAAGTTAAATGAGGTAGAGACATTTAATTTAATTTTAGAAAAATTAAAAGATGGACGATACATTGACAACGAGTAATACACAAAATGATAGTACAGAGATTGATCCTACAGAGCATGTTCAAGTTAAAGAAGGAGTTGCTCAGCAGGATGCCAATCCTGAGGATTTAGATAGTAGATGGTTAAGATGGAAGTGTCAGAAGTGCGGATACCTGTATGAAGGTTCAAAGGAATTAAGAAAGTGTCCTAGATGTGGTAATGAAGATCCAGACTATTTTATTGATGCTGATTAATCTAACTATTTTATAATTATAGATATGAAATCTACTAACGGTATTAGACAAAGAATCAGGAAGTTTTGTGAGGATCGTAACTGGTCTCATTCAAATCCAACTGCTCTTCTTGCCGCTACCGCAAGTGAATTAGGAGAGCTTATTGACCATTTCCAATGGCAAACTGAGTTTAAGGAGCTATCTGGGGAAGAGAAGAAAGAGATTTCATATGAGTTAGTTGACGTCCTTTGGTATCTATATAGATTTGCAGATAAAACGGATATTGATATCGAGAAAGCATTTAATGAAAAGATTCCAAAATTAGAAAAGAAATTCCCAATAGGGAGTAATCCTAAAGAAAGGCATGAACTGTATAGAAAAACTGGGAAGAATAGATTATACGAATAGGCACACCCATTTAATGAAATTCAATACATTATAAGTCGGCTGAGTGCCGAGAGGGGGAATCGAACCCCCACTCTATTTCTAGAACGGGATTTTAAGTCCCGCGCGTCTGCCTATTCCGCCATCTCGGCATATTTGTCGTAGAGTATATCACTAAACTCTATTTCATACTATAAGGTGACGATGGGACTCGAACCCATGGTAGCAGTTTTGCAGACTGCGGCCTTAACCAGCTTGGCTACGTCACCATATTTATTCTATTACATTCTTTACTTCAACTATTTCCAATATGGTATTTTTGGATTTGTTTTTGATAGAACTGCCACTAATAATAGCAATTTTATCGCTTAAATCCAACTCTCCGTATGAATATACGGTTTGTACTGCCTTGGTTATAACTGTGTCTCTATCCCTCGGTAATTTATCTAAGTAGTATGTTTTCACACCTCTTAATAAATTATTGCATCTTATATGTTTTATATTATCGGATATTTCCCATATTGGGATATTAAGTCTGTGTCTTGATAGGCTTCTGACAGTTCTTCCTGATTCAGAGATTACAATAACGCCTTTAAGAACTAAGTTCTGTGTCATATCAAATACGCTTTTGCATATTTCATCTGTTTCGATAGAGGAATCTGTGTTACCAAATACCTTTTGAGGTCTTAATGTATTTTCAACTGCAAGTGCGATTCTGTTCATGGTCCTTATAGCTTCTATTGGGTATTTACCAGTACTAGTTTCTGCTGATAGCATTACTGCGTCTGTGCCGTCCATTATTGCGTTTGCTACATCGCTTACCTCTGCCCTTGTAGGTCTGCTACTCTCTCTCATACTTTCTAACATTTGAGTTGCAACTATGACTGGCTTACCGATGTTTCTACATTTATATATTATCTGTTTCTGATATATAGGTACTACTTCAAGTGGAAGCTCAACTCCCATATCACCTCTTGCAACCATTACTCCATCTACTAACTGGAGTATTTCATCAAAATTATCTATACCTTCTTGGTTTTCTATTTTTGCGATAAGCTGTGTCTCAGTTTCTCCCATTATATTTCTTATTGCTATAACATCTTGTGCATTCCTTATAAAGGAGGCTGAGATGAAGTCGAAATCATGTTCAGCAGCATATTTTATATCTCCAATATCTTTATCGCTTAGTGATGGGAAATTAAGGTGTACAGCTGGTATATTAACTGTTTTTGAATATTTAAGTATTCCTCCTTGTATAACTTTACAGAGTATTTGATTCTCTCGTATATCATCTACTTCTAATACGATATTGCCATCATCAAGAAGTATATTGGTTTTTCTAGAGATTTCATTATGAAGTGTATTGTATGTTATTTGTATATGTTGAGGTGTTATATTTCCTGAAAAATTCTCGGGTACAATAATTACATGTTTACCGATCTCTAATGTTTTTGGTTCTTTAAAACCTGTAACTCTTATCTTATGTCCTTTTGTATCAAGCATTACGGCAACTCTTGGAGAGATCTTTTTAATTAATGTTGATACTCTTTCTAGTTCGGTAAAATCTGCAAATGATGCATTTATTCTGGCAATATCCATACCTTCAAGTACCATTTCTCTAAGGATATTTTCATCCCATGATGAAGGGCCTATTGTAGCAACAATTTTTGTTTTAGCGAATTCTTTCATATTGGACAGTTATATATAAAATATACATGAAGATATATATTTATCCAATTATCCTATATTATTCAGTATTGAATAGCGTGTATGGTATATGTAAAATGCATACAGGTATAATATGAAAAAGAAAAAAAATGGCAAATTTCTTTAAGAACCTAATTCAATATATGTTAGTGTCGTATCTTGTATTAACTCTATTTACGGGTATACAAGTTCCCGATTCTGGACTATATTTCCTTGCATCCTTAGCAATCATTTCAATTGGTATGCTTTTAGTATCACCGATATTGAAATTCTTAACTGTTAAGGAAAATTTTATTACTACATTTATTCTTTCTTCATTAATATGTATAGGTATGTTCTATCTTTTGGATGCATTTATGACTGGTTTCTTTATTGAGTCTTCAACATTTAAGGGTATTGAGCTTAACAATATTGTAGTTAATGATTTTGAGATGACGCCTGTATTAACAATTATCTCTGCATCTATAACCGCATCATTCTTAGGGTCACTTCTGTTTGTCCTTGAGAAAAGTTCGTAATATTGTATAATCGTGCACATGGATTCAGCAATACAAAATATACTCCTTTACGTACAGTTAGCTGTTTGTGTTCTTGTTGTAGTATCTATACTTTTGCAAAACAGAGCAGAGGGGCTTGGTAAGATGTTTGGTGGTGGTGGTGAGGTATTTAGAACAAAGAGAGGTTTTGAAAAATTCCTCTACTACTTTACAATCTTCCTTGCAATTATCCTTGTTACTATTTCCCTCATATTAGTTAAGTATTCTTAAAATAGAGGTAATTATGGAAACAGAGGCTACAATTGCTGATAAAGCAAGTTCAAAAAATGTGTCAATGAAGGAGGCTTTTGATCGTTTAAAGTCTTCAGACAGGAAGGTGATAAAGATGGGTGTACAAGAGAGAAATGGTTCAAGTTTGAGAGATTTTCTATGGAGTTATCCTACAAATTTGTTTAAATTCTTTCAAAAGACTTCCCCACTTAGTTCAATATTTCTTTTTGTCCTATTAGGTATTGGAATGTTTACTTTCTTGCGTAGTGATGTACTCGCTAATGTACTTTCTGTAAACAAAAATGATGTATTTGTAGAAGGTAATGTTGGTGCAATATCAACATTTAATCCGATTTTCATATCTCAGAATACTGTAGATAGTGATATTCAGGCTCTTGTATTTGAGAAGTTTATAGATATTTCTTCTGATGGATCTCCAAAACCAAATATTGCAGAACAATGGATTGTTTCAAGTGATGGTAAAACTTTTGATTTCGAAATATCTCTTGATCATAGTTGGCAGGATGGAGATATGTTAACAATTGATGATGTAATATTTACTTTTGAATTGGCTAAAATTCTTTCAAAAGATTATGGCTACGATACAGTAGGTTCTTCGTTAGCGGATGTTAAGATAGATAGGATATCTGAGAGTAAGTTGAGATTTACTCTACCAGAGAGTAACGCTACTTTCTTTGAGATTCTTTCTATATACATAGTTCCAAAACATGTTTTAGAGAAAGTACCTGCTGCAGATATACCATTTAACTCTTTTACAAGATTTCCAATGGGATCTGGTCCATATCAAGTATACAGATCGGAGCCTAATGTCGTTTACCTAAAGGCTTCGCAGTATTACTGGGTAACTCCTAAGATAGATACATTTGTATATCGTTTATATTCTGACTATACATCTTTAGAGGCAGCATTCAGAAATGGTATTTTAGATGCAATGGGTGGTGTTGATGCTCGTGGTATGGAATTCGCAAAGGAGTATTCAGAATACATGGAATATGATGTTCCTCTATATTCTAGGATTAGAATGATATTTTTTAACACAAGGAAAGAAAAATTAAAGAGTAAAGAGATAAGGGTTGGGTTAAATCATCTGATAAATAAGGAGAAGCTTTTAGAACTGGCAGGTATTTCAGGTACCGTTGCGAATGGTCCTATCCCAACTACATCATGGGCATATACGCAGGGTTCTGTATATGAATATAATCCTCAGAAAGCAGCAGAGCTATTAAAAGGTTTGGGATATACAAAGAATCCAGAGAGTGGATACTTTGAAAGCGCAGATAAGAAAATTTTAAGTTTTACCCTAAGCTATTATAATAATGAGTTTAATGAGATACTAGCGAATACTCTAAGAGATTTGCTAAAGGAGGAAGGCGTTGTTATCAATCTTGAATCTTTATCATATACACAATTAACGCAAGAGATTGTTGCAACAAGGGATTTTGAGCTATTAATGTATGAGATAGCAACTACAGTTGATCCTGATCAGTATAATCTATGGCACTCTCTTAAAAGTAATTATCCTGATTTAAATCTCTCTGGGTATAACTATGAGAGAGTCGATATTCTTCTTGAGGATGGTAGGAGAAATATGAATCAGAAAGTAAGGAAAGAGAAGTATGCCTTGTTTCAGAAATACTTAACACAGGACAGTCCAGTAGTATTTCTTTACAATCCTAATTACAAATATGTTGTTAGAAATGATATAAAAATTGGTGATATTCAGAATATCTCATTCCCATATCAGAGATTCAGAGATATTGCATACTGGTCTAGATAATTCACTATGCCGAGAGGGGGATTTGAACCCCCACCCATTTGATTGGACTACGTTCTGAACATAGCGTGTATACCAATTTCACCATCCCGGCTTATTGGAGAGATTTTATCATATTTCGTAAGGTTATTCTTCTCTTGAGGTTAAGGAAACTTTTATCTCCTTATTAACTTTCTCTGAAGATTTTTCTTTGCCTGTTGGCTCATCTGGATCTGCTGATTTATACTCCTTTAGAAAATCTTCTTTTGTAAGAATTTTTTCAATATTTCCTGCCTTTTTACTTACATCTGTATTTATCCTAATCTCTTTTTTCTCTTCCTTCGGTGTCTCCTTAACCTTTGTAACTTTACCACCAGATTCAAAGAGTTCACGAAGGGTTTTCTCTTCTCCAGATTTTTCTCTTTTTATATTCTTTTCTGCACTTTTAAATATTTTTTCTTCTCTGTATCTCTTACCTGAGTTCGAAAGAATAGCGGTAGGAATAATACCCAAGAGAAGTGTAGAGACTAAAAGTATAATGAGATCAGGATTTAAAGTTATTGTGTTTACAATATTAGACCAATCTATCTGATTGAATGCAAAAGATATACCTTTTGTTTTTGTATCAACATCATTCGTATTACTATTACCAATCTCAAATACAGTTGATTGCGCAAGTTCACTGGCGTATCCAAATCTTCTTGTATATGCTGTTACTGTATATATACCATTGGAAAGACCTGCTTCTGGTTTAATTACTGTACTCCACTCTCCATTTGAATTTGTTTGTATTGTTTCTGTGTGATTGAATGTATTTGATGTTAAGAAAAGAAGAATGTCTGAGTTAGAAAGACCTGTACCTTTAATTGTGATTGAACCTTCTGAAACTACTGGTGGATTAATGATTGGGACTCTAGGAATTACGATGAAGTTATACTCTAGAGTTTGTACGTTACCATCCTTGTCATAGAATCTGAATTTTATACTATGTTTTCCTATTGTAAGTGCTGGGAATGTATATGGGCTTGATATGACTGCAAACTCTTTACTATCAATCTGTACCTCAACTCCTTTTTTGTCTGGAGAAGGGTCATTGAACGTAATTACATAACTAGGATTATCTGTGTACAAAGGTAGTGTAAAACCAACTTGTTGTTCTAGTGATTGCTGTCTCTGCAATTCTATTTCATTCAATTGATCTACATCAGATTGTGCATACAATGTAGCAGTTTGTATTGAATCGACAGCATTAACTCCTAATGGGAAAAGCAGTAATATGAAGATTGTGCTAAAGATTTTTTTCATATGCGGCAGTATCGATTATTTAATCTAGAATATTGTATACAGAAATGGAAAAAGTTTCCAGTTAAATGAGTAAATCTGTAAAAAGAATACCTTCTAGGTGATCATATTCATGCTGTATTTCTCTTGATTCCCACCCTGAGAATCTATCTTTTCTCTTGTTTCCATTTCTATCGTAGTATGTTGCTTTTATCTTCTTAAATCTTTTAACTTTGCCAACGGTTTTTGGAATACTTAAACATGCTTCTACTTGTATATCAGTATTAGGAGAGATTTCTTTTATTTCTGGATTAATCATAACTTCAAAGTCACCACTCTCTTTAAGAAAGCAGAACACTCTTACTGGTTGTCCAACCTGTATTGCAGCTAATCCCGCAGTATCCCAACCCTCTTCTGTTTGGGTGTTTTGTGCTGTATATATTAGATCATCAAGAAAACTTTGGAATGATTCAGATTTAATATCCTCAATACTAACTGGTTTAGATACTGTTCTTAGTTTCTTTAAATCTTCTTTGTTATTAGATTGTAATATCGGTAATTTCTTAGCCATTTCTAATTATATCATAGGGGAAATATATAAAAGGTAGAGATTCTTATGCCATCTCCATTTGTTGTTTTGCGTATGCTGTAAGGTTTCCTCTTTTAGCCCATGTCCTTTGTGTATTTGTAAGAAGCTTTTTCCTTAATCTTATATTCTTAGGTGTAATCTCTATTAACTCATCGTCATTAATAAAGGAGAGTGCATACTCTACAGTTAATGGTATCCTTGATTTTAAGGATACTTCTGTAACTTGGCTTGCTAACATTCTTACATTTGTCTTATGCCTTGCTTTGCACGGGTTAACTTCTAAATCTTGTTCATGATTATTTATCCCTATAATCATTCCCTCGTATACCTCTTCTGATGAACCGATAAAGAGTTGTCCTCTGTCTTGGATTGTTGTTAATGCATATCCAAGTGACGTTCCTGTTTCTGCAGAGATAATGACACCTTTTCTGAAAAGGTTTTCTCTCTCTTCATAAGGTATATAATCATGTATGAAACTATTGATAACTGCAGTACCCTTGGTTGCATTCATGAGTACCCTGTGAAGACCTATTAAATTTCTAGTAAGTATTCTATATGTAAATCTTGTATATTGATCACTATTCTCTATATCAATCAGTTCCCCTTTTCTTTCACTAACCTCTTGTGTAATTACACTAAGATATTCACTAGGAGAATCAATGATTAATTCCTCAATTGGTTCGTAGCTAATACCTTCTCTTTCAATGAGTACTACTTCTGGTTTCCCGAGCTGGAATTCATATCCTTCTCTTCTTAACTGTTCAGTAAGAATCGCAAGCTGGAGTTCCCCTCTACCTGCAACGAAGAATGAAGAACCACTGATTTTAGATATTTCTAAACTAATATTAGTATCTTTCTCCTGTTCTAATCTTTGTTCTAATTGCTTTGGTGTAACAAATTTTCCTTCTTTCCCTGCAAATGGAGATGTATTTACCTCAAATTTAACTTTTACGGACGGAGGTGTGATATTTATATCTGGCATAGCCTCTTGATTGTTGATATCACATATTGTTGCTCCAATTGCGGTAGATTCTATACCTGCCAAAGCTATGATATCACCAGCAATTGCTTCTTCAATTGGTTGCCACTGTAATCCTTCTTTTGTAAATAGTTCTTTTACTCTACCCTGTACTTTTTCGTTTTTTCCAATTAAAATAATTGGTTTATCTAATTCTATTTTTCCCCTATTTATTCTTCCTACAAGATACCTACCCAAATGCGGATCATACTCTAAAGATGTTACTTGCATTTGAAATCCTCCATTTATATCACCTTTTGGTGCTGGAGTGTTTTTAACAATTTCATCTAATATTGGTGTTACATCACCATGTATGTTTTCTGTGTTTGTTAGATCCCCCTCTGGTAATTCTTTGAATATTTTACCCTCTCTTGCTATTGCATAGTAAACAGGGAAATCTAATTGTGCTGCATCGGTTGCTAACTCTAAGAAAAGGTCTTGTACTCTCCCTACTGTCTTCTTACAGTTTGCAAGTTTTTTATCTATCTTGTTTATTACAAGTATTGGTTTTAATCCAAGCTCTAATGCTTTTTTTAATACAAACTTTGTTTGAGGCATAGGGCCCTCTTGTGCATCTACAAGTAAAAGGCAGCTATCTGCCATATTTAATGTCCTTTCTACTTCACCACCGAAATCTGCATGACCTGGAGTATCTATAATATTTATCTTGAAATCACCATATCTAATTGCAATATTCTTTGCTTTAATTGTGATACCTTTCTCCTTCTCTAACTCTCCACTGTCAAGTATTCTTGTTTGTGCCATCTCTTCTTGATTGTCTCTAAAAAGATGAGTCTGCTTCATAAAGGCATCTACTAATGTAGTTTTGCCGTGATCGACATGTGCAATTATTGCAACATTTCTAATATTTTCTTGTTTAAATTGTATATTTTCCATAACCAAGCCCTAATTCTATCACAAAATCATCTAATTACCTAAGTATTTTGATATAATTGTGGACTATGTTAAGTATTAACAATATATCCTTGTCTAGAGGAGAGAAGGATATTTTAAAAAATGTAAATCTTTTTTTAGGTCTTAAGGAGAAGGTCGGACTTGTTGGTGTAAATGGTGCAGGGAAATCTACACTGTTGAAGATAATTGCTGGTATCGAAGAAGCTGATTTAGGAGAGATTTCTCTTCGGGGGGATATGTCATATCTTTCTCAGGAGATACATAAAGAGATTGGGATTTCTAAGATAAATGAAGGATCAGATCTCACTATTGGTGAATATTTAATTGTAGAAAAAGGTATAGATGTTCAAGAGTGGGAGATAAACAAGTTGCTTAACAATATGCATATGGAGGATAAGAGTTCTGACTCTGTTCTGAGAGAGCTCTCTGGTGGTCAAAAGATTAAGATTGAACTCATTCGTATCCTTTTGGAGAAAGCAGATCTTTTGATATTGGATGAGCCTACAAACTTTTTAGATATTCCTACTGCACAGTGGTTGATGGGATATCTTTCTACATACCCTAATGCTGTTCTCGTTGTTTCGCATGATTTAAGACTCATGAACAGGGGTATTTCTAAGATTTGGTATCTTAATGAGAGAGAGCATAATGTGGAGGTATTTAAAGGTAATTATGAGAAATTCCTTAAGCAAATTGAGTTAAGAGATGAGTTCCTAGTTAAGCAGTTAAAAGCACAGGAGAAAAGGGCAAAGAGAATTGAGGAGAGTGCAAAAGTTTTAGCTGGTAGAGGCTCATCGAAGGAGAAGAAGAAAGCAGCTCGTAAATTTGAGTTAGCTGAAAAAGAAAAAGAGAAAGCAAAGGTAATATCTCAGAAATTAGTTAAGAGTAAAAAGATACAGATAGGGATACCTACTCCTCCTAATAGCTCAAGAATTGTTCTAACAGTAAGTGGTATCCAAAAGGAGTATGTAAGTGGAACACCTGTATTAAAAGATGTTAGTTTTGAAGTGGAGAGAAGAGAAAAATTTGCGATAATAGGGAAGAATGGTGCTGGTAAAACAACATTGCTTAAAATACTTGCAGGCAAATTAAATCAAAGTAAGGGAGAATATGAATGGGGAAGTGGTGTCTCGATTGGATATTACTCTCAAGAGTATGAGGATTTGGACTATTCACAAACTGTTCTAGAGAATGTATACGGTTTAGATTGGGGAGATATAGATAGAAGATCATTCTTAGGTAGTTTCCTAATTGTTGGGAATATGGTAAATCAGAAGATAAAGACTTTGTCTGGAGGAGAAAAAACTAGGCTTGCTCTAGCCAAACTATTCGCAGGTAGACATAATGTACTGTTACTTGATGAACCTACTACATATTTAGATCCAGATTCACAGAAGATACTCCTTCAGGCATTAAAGGAGTACAAAGGTACTATTCTACTTGTCAGTCATGAGCCTGAATTTGTAAAAAACCTAGGAATAGACAAAGTTCTTCTTATGCCTGAAGAGAGATATTCATATTTCAAAGAAGAGCATATTAATCTCGTTGGTATAGTCTAAAGATCTTGTGTTTGCATATACCCTTTAACAAGAGTTCTAACATTTGCTAATACTACTCCCATTTCTTCATCCGATATATGTCTTTGAATGTTCATTGCAGCACCATTAATTCTCATATGTTGATCAAGTGAGTTTACACCATTTGAACCTGTTGCTCTTGCTCTTAAAATATTACTCTTTTCTGGCAATATATATGTTTGTATGAGTTGAGAAAGTACTATGGCTTGTAATTCTATTCTACTGTTATGTCCTGTTTGTAAATCAAAGATGCCTGGCATCATCTTCAGTACTCTAAGTGTGCAAATATCCATAGCCTGACTATTGTCTTCTGTTTCAATACCTCTTTCTTTTAAAAATTCTGTACATTGATTTAATGCTTTTTCGGTTGTTGTACCCATACTTATACTCTCGGCTTCTTCCTTTATTTTGTCCATCGCAATAGATATCTCTTCTTCACTTCTTCCATCAAATGTATCTTTAAGAAATGTCTCTACAGAGTTCTCTAAGGCATCGCCTTCTCGAAAGTATGATTTTGGTAGATCATTAGATCTGTTTGGATCAATTCCATCCATATTTTTATACAGTTAAGTTATTCAAATATTATACACTTATTCTCACACTGTTAACATATTGAAACTGTCTGCTTTACTCTGTATATTATGTAGTTAACATAACTATTCTTTCAGATGAACAAATATCAGTACATAGTTGTTGGTGCTGGTCCTGCAGGTATGTTTGCATCTTACGAAATACTTAAACAGAATCCTAAAGCAAAAATAGCTCTAATTGATATGGGTAAGAGAATAGAGAACAGGAAACCTAATGAAGTAATGATTGGTATTGGTGGTGCTGGTACATTCTCTGATGGTAAGCTGACACTCACTGCAAATCTTTCACATGAGAAGGCTTTCCATTTGATTTCAAGAGGTGAATATCAAAAGGTATTAGACTATGTAGATACTCTTTTTAATTTTTTCGGTGTTGATTCTCAATACTATCCTAAAGAAACAGAAGAGTATATGAATTTGATAGAGGAGTCACAGATAAATGATATTGAGCTAGTAACGAGAAAAGCTAGACACGTTGGTACAGACAAATTAAAAATGTTTGTAGGGAGATTTCAAGAATATTTGATAGAGAATGATGTTGATATACTTGATGAGAAGAAGGTTGATGATATATTAGTAAAGGATGGTAAGGTAATGGGCGTTTTGTTTGATGATGGTAAAGAGCTTAAAGCGGATACTGTACTTCTTGCTCCTGGTAGAATTAATGCAAGATGGTTACAGAAGTTAGCAGATAGGTACGGTATCAAATATCTATATGATATGGTGGAGGTCGGTGTTAGAGTTGAGTTCCCTTCTGCTGTTATGAAAAGACAGGCAGAAACTTTGTATGAGACAGTATATCGTGTTAGAACTAAGACATATCGGGATATCGTTAGAACATTCTGTAGCTGTCCTAATGGTCTGGTTGCCGTAGAAGAGTATGAGAACTATATATGTGTTAATGGTCATTCTAATTCAGATCACAAGAGTAAGAATTCTAATTTCGCATTTCTCTGTGAGGTTAACTTAAAAGAACCGTTAGAGAACTCTATTGCATATGCTAAATCTATAGCGGAGCTTACATCTTTACTTGGAGGTGGTAAGCCAATTCTTCAAAGTGTTGATGATCTAAGAAGTGGGAGAAGATCTACATGGTCTAGATTAGAGAAATCTTTTGTAGAGCCATCATTAAAAGATGTTGTACCTGGTGATATATCAATGGGTATGCCACATAGGATAGTATTAAATTTGCTCGAGGGGTTAGAAATGTTAGATAGGGTTATGCCAGGTATAAATTCAGGTTCTACCCTACTATACGCTCCAGAGGTGAAATTTAGGTCATCTAAAATAGAGACGAAGAAAAATCTAGAGACTTGTATAAAGGGGTTATATGTTGCTGGAGATGCCTCTGGTCTATCTGGTTCTATTACGGGTGCTGCAGTAACTGGGGTTATGGCTGGTAGAGGTATGTGCTAAAGGTTGATAATATCTCCAAGATTTTTAACCTTGGTTACTCCATTGCTGTCTTCTAGTGTGCCATTTTCAGAATACATACTTGTAACAAGTATTAATTTCCTTACTCCTATCTCTTTCGCAGGTATTATGTCACTTTTCATATTATCGCCAATTACAAGTGTATGTTCTGGTATAAATTCAAAGTTGTGTATTGCTTGATTCCATCCGTCTGCATTCTTTTCTTCACCTATTTCTGTTGAGTATGCAAGTATTTCTATTTTATCGTTGTATTTCTCAAGATATTTTTCTTGTAGGTATTTAACTTTTCTCTCTGTCCATTCTCTTTGTGCATGAGAATACACACCAATTGGTACTTTTTTAGAATTCACATAGTTAATTACTTCTAATGTACTTGGGACAAGTTGTGGAACATTAAGATAGAAATTTTCTATTCTATTATCAATATATTTAAATATCTCATCCCTACTCTTCAGCTCTTCTCCATATATTTCATCTATTGTTTTCTCTATTAGAATATTAAGTAGTACTGGCTTTCCGTCCTTTTTGTGATTCTTTATTACACTTTCTAAGAGATCTTCTAATGTATGTACTTGGTCACCTGTTTTATCCAATACATATTGTACAGACTCAAGTATTTCATTTGTGTAATACTGTCGTGTTAGAAAGAGTGTGTCATCAAGATCAAATACGACACTTTTAATATCTTTAAATGTATTATTCATATTTCTGTATTCTATATGAATATATATGTGTATGCAAAAGACAATTTATATTGAAATCTAAATTATTAAATAGTAAAATATACTAATCAAATGCTATGACCCTCTCTTTTACTTGGTCGCCTTAAGAGTGGTGAGCTAGTGGCGAAACCGATTGATGATATATATATAAATTATTATTTTTCGGTTATGCAAAGTAAAAAGGTTATCTTTGCAGCTGCTTTATTAGTTTTTTCTATTCTGTTTCTGTTTAGTAGTGATGTAATTGCGGAAGCAGGTAATAATGATCATAAGATAAATATTTGTCATTCTACTTCATCTGATTCAAATCCATATACTAAAAATTCTGTAGATAAAGATTCAGTCTTTACTAAGGGTCATAGTGGTCATACAGGCCCTATTTGGTTTCAAGGTATAGATGGTGATTAGGGAGACATTATTCCTCCTTTTCAGTATGAAGAATTCTGTCCTGAGAAAGGAAGTAATTCATATACCAAAGAAAATTGTGAACTTCCAGAAAATACCTGTAAGGACGGAGAAGAGTGTGCTTCACCTATGCCAGCTGGTTCATATCCTGGTATGAACTGGACACCAGAAGGAAGAGAAATATTGAGGAACAACTGTACGATAGAGGAATATAAAGAGTGTTCTAAAACCGTTGAATCTGTAGGTAAATGGTCTGATTGGAAGGTCGATCCAAAGAATCCAACAAAGGAGTATAGAGAAAGAACGATATCTTACTTAGATTCTCAGGATAGTTCTAAAGTTTGTAGTAGTAAAACCGAAAAAGAAGATAGATATCTTGTTTGTTCATTGAAATATCCTAAATTTGGTGAATGGTCAGAGTGGAAATTAGATCCAGAGGATCCTACAAAGGAGTATAGAGAGAGAACAGTAACATGGAAGGATTGGTTTAAACATAGCATTTGTGAAATAAAGGTTGAAAGAAAAGAGAGGGATATGGAGTATATTGAGTGCTCTGCTACTGATGAGATAGCTGGTGAATGGTCTGATTGGTCTATAGATTCTGAAGATAATAGTAAATTTGTAAGTACTTCCACTGTTACATATGTTGATTCAAAAAATGCAGAAAAGGTCTGTAGTACAGAAATACTTAAAAAGTATAAGGACAGAGAACTCTGTGAATGGAATACTGCTAAATATGCAGACGATCCTTTATGTGTAAAACC
>CAZUZI010000005.1:0-14711 GCA_964625015.1 uncultured Candidatus Saccharibacteria bacterium
GATGAAAGGGATGAAAAATTAATATCATCCCTTTTTTACTTATAACAAATGATATAATATCAATAGGTGATAAATAATGAATGAACATATCAACATAGATGATGTTTTACAACTAGATATAAAACGTATGGGGATCAACGGTGAAGGGATTGCTTACTATAAAAAGTTAGCTATTTTTGTTGATCATGCGTTACCTGGTGAAAAAGTTGATGTTAAAATCAATGAAGTCTTTGATAATAGAGCTATTGGTTCAGTGGAACAAATTATAGAAAAAAGTGACGAACGTCAAACACCATTTTGTCCTGTTTATGAGTCATGTGGTGGTTGTCAGACACAACATATCGATTATGAAAAGATGTTAGCGTATAAACGAGACATCTTAGTAAAAAGTTTTGATCGTTATGCAGGTTTAAAAATCAATGAAAAGAAAATCAAACCTACTAAAGGTGCATCACATCCTACACATTATAGAAATAAAGCATCGCTTCCTGTTCAAATGGTTAATAAAAAGAACCGTTTTGGCATGTATGCGAGAAACTCGAATCAGTTCATCCCGATTGATGACTGTCCCATACAGCATGACGTGATCAATCACATCATGACAACCATCATTAAACTGATGGATAAACATCACATGGATGCCTATGATCCTAAAACAAGAAGAGGATACGTCAGACATCTTGTTGTTAGGGTTGCTGAACATACCGGTGAAGTTCAAGTGTCTTTCATCATGTTAAAGAAGTCTAATAGGATTGATGATGTCATTAAAGACTTAATAGTATTAGAAAAAGATATCGTTTCAATTTTTGAAGTGGTTAATCCTAATCTTAAGAAAATGGGATTCTTTGCTGATGAGCAACGCCTTGTTTATGGCAAAGAAACGATTACTGAAATACTAGATGGTAAAACGTATCAGTTAAAACCAGATGCTTTTTTCCAATTAAATACAGCTCAAGCTCACGTATTCTACACAGAGATGAAACGCTTAGCTAAACTCAAGAAACATGAAGTAGCAATTGATGCGTATGCAGGGATTGCTCCTGTGTCACATTACATTCATGAAGAAGCTAAACAGGTTTATGCTGTTGAACTCGATCAAGCAGCATGTGAATCAGCTAAAATGTCATTAGAGAAGAACAATATAACCAATGTCACTGTGCTACATAGTGATTTTAAACGCGCTTTATCAGGACTCAAAGAAAAGAAAATTGATGTGATGTTTTTCGATCCACCACGTGTTGGATTAGGTGATGATACAATTGATCTCATCTTAAAGTTTTTACCATCACGTTTGATCTATGGATCATGTAATCCATCGACCTTAGCTAAAGATTTTAATGTGCTTCTAAAACACTACGATTTGGTTGAATGTGTACCTATTGACATGTTTCCTTACACATCACTTGTTGAAAGTGTCAGTTTGTTAACATTGAAAAATCAAACGTCATAAACAAGGAATATTTATGTCAGTCATAATTGTTACAGGGTTTCTAGCTACATTAAAATCAACCATATCACATCAATTAGGTCATGCATTACACATCCCCGTATTAAATAAAGATACGATTAAAGAAGTCTTAGGAGATACCATTGGATTTCGTAATCGTGAAGAGAATCTAAAACTATCAGATGCGACATTTCATATCATGAAGCATGTCGCAGAAAAAGAAATCCTTGCTGGTAGAGATATGATCATCGAAGCCAATTTCAAGACACATGAATTAGAGATCTTAAAACAAGATGTCATCTTCAAAGATAGCCATGTTATTACACTTTTCTTATATGGTGATGTCAATGTTTTGTATGAAAGATATCTAAAACGTGATCAAAATCGTCATCCCGTGCATCAATCGAGAGGACTGTTATCCTTTGAAGTGTTCGCAGAATCAATGAAAAGTTATCGACAAGAAGATTGTTTTGGTGATATCGTCTCAATTAATACAACGGTATGGACTGTAGATGATGAAAGAAAATTATTTGAAGTATTAAAAGGAAAATTAAAGGACAACCAATATGACAAAAGATGAATTAAAGAACTTAAAACTTGAAGACCATAAACATCAAACCTTTGATAAAGTCAGATATCGTGATACAGATCGACAAGGCCATGTCAATAATGCTGTATTTAGCACATTTTTTGAAACAGGAAGAGTTGAATTTTTATATCATCCAGAAAAACCAATGTACGGTGAAGGATGTTCATTTGTGATAGCTAGTGCATCCATCGATTATCTTTTAGAGATTAAGTGGCCAGGAATAGTCGACATTGGAACATCCATCCTAAGTATTGGAAGAAGCTCAGTTAAAATTGTTCAATCACTTTATCAAGATGGCAAACTTTGTGGTTTATCTGAAAATGTGTTAGTTCAAGTTGATAATGAAACAACCAAATCAACACCTTTATCTGAGGAATCAAAAAAACGTATATTAGCTTATAGCTTATAAATACATATTTCGGGGAGGAATTATGAAAAACTTTATATCTAAATGGATGATTGTTGGACTGTTTAGTCTTCTTTTTGTGATGTTGTCATCATGTAAATCAGGTATTGATAACATGTATTTTTCTGATGCATCTGAATCAACGCTAGATGAATTTTATGATCAATATCAAACCTATCTGAATAATACGCAAGCCTACATCAGACAACATTACTGGTCAGATCATATGTTTTTAACAGGTGTTGATGATATGCCTTTAGATTTTAGTCTCTTAACACTAAAAGAATCTTATTCTAAAGAAGAAACTAAACGCTATGATCCATATTTAAATCAAACCATGCTTCATCAAAATAGTCAGCTCAATCTCATGCTTTTATATGAGAATCAGTTTATGTCAAACAAAGAACAATATAATGACTGTGCAGAGAACAAGGTATGCGATGTCTTTGGTCTATATTTTTCGGTTGATGGAAATATTATCTTTAAATCAACAGAAGTCATTGATGAGGTTTCTTCAAAAAAGAATACTTATTTTTATGAAACAACAGATGATAACAAAGTTCATTTTATCCAAACAAAAGCATTTCATAGTTTAGATAATATGAATTCAAGTTATACCCACATCGAATATCTTGAAGATGATTATGAGATGACTATTACAAAAGTATCTCAACTGTACTATTTTTATTATTTTGATATGAAAACTGGTAATAGGTTGAATTATGTTAGTGATGCTTCTACTGAGGTTTCATATATCGATTATTATGATGATCATCAAGAAGTTTATTATCAAGTAACATATTCCAATCATGAGATAACTCAGTTTAAGTATTATCAATATCTGAATGGTCATGTCAAATTCTCAGTTCTTGATCCATATCACTATATGATTGGTTTAAATCATGTTGAAGGATGGGATACCATCAAACATGATGTTGATGGTCCTTTATCCGCTAGATTATACCAATTATATCAGAATGACATGCTCATTGATGATGGATTATTATGTAGCTTTAATGAAAAGAATGGGGATCTTGTGATACATGTTGATGCGAGATCTTTAAGTGATGCTGAGTTAACAGATGTGATATCACTTCACGCATATGGACTTGAATCAGGTATTTCAATTGATACCTTTGATACCTTGATTTTAGATCTTCAATCTCTTTATCAAGATGTTATGACGTCTTATCCCATACAGGAAAATCTAGATCATATAACAAGTTGGATGACATCAAGTCAAGAAGATCCATTTAGACCGATCTATCAAAAATAATGTATATTTAAGCAAAAATGACGATCTTTTGATCGTTTTTTTGTTAAAAACCTATGTTTTTCAACCATGACATCATCTTTCATGTATACTAATATTAAGATGGTTAGTCAAAGGTGTGATGCTCATATGATAGAACCCAAATCTCATCATGAAATCATCATGTATGCAAAAAATGCTATTTACATCTATCAACATGACTTAACAGAGAAAATGATTTCTGGTTTACTTGCTTGTGATGATTACTTGAATCATAAAATTGGTGTCAGTGAAGCTAGAAAGATAGCTTTTTCGATGCATAGATATGCGAGAGAAGAAAAAGATGTGATGATTAAGTATCTATATAGAGCATGTGGTCATGCCATAGCATGCATTCATGTGAAAGAACATCTCAAACCATGTATGACATACTTAGAAAAAGTTAAATGTATCAAAGGGGGTAAGTCTCATGATTGAAATTGCTGAAAGTAAGATTATTGCATCACAACTAAAAAAAGAACTTAAAGGCAAAAGCATCATCGATGTTTCAATCTTAAAATCACCTCATAAGTTCTGTTGGATGAGCATGAGTGAGGAACACTATGAAGACATTCTTTTAGGAAATGTTATAAGAGATGTCACAAGCAGTGCTCACTACATCAGAATCCATTTAAGTTCAGGGCATGAATTAGTCTGTGCAGAAGATGTTACATATGAATTTAAACCTATGAACTTAGTCAGTCAAAAAAATCAGTTGGTACTGATCTTTGAAAATGACTATGCACTTGAATTAAAAATCAAGCTTTATGGGTTTATCCTTTTAGGACAATCTGAAGACTTATATGCGCATTATCCTTATTACAAGATGGCGATTGATAGCATTCATCCCTGTGATGATAATTTCACATATGATTACTTTTTAACATCGACTCATCTATTAGAACCTAAAGGATCTGTTAAATCAGCTTTAGCAACCGAACAACATCTTCCAGGACTTGGAAATGGTACACTTCAAGATATCTTATTCGATGCGAAATTATCACCCAAAAGAAAGATTAATACACTAACAGAAAATGATCGCGTTAGACTCTATCAAACAACAATTAACAAGATTGATGAGATGATCACCTTTGGTGGTAGAGATCAAACATTATCCATCTATGGTGAAAAAGGTGGTTATCAGGTTAAGATGTCAAACAGCAAAACATGTTGTCCTATCTGTCAAACACCTTTAATGAAAGAAGCATTTTTAGGTGGTAAAGTTATTTATTGTCCAAATTGTCAAAAGTAGGTGAGATTATGAAAGTCATTGAATGGTTATGTCAAGGTAACCCTGTCATCAAACGACTTACAGAAACATATTTACTTAATCAACATATTCCTTATGATGATCAAGGATTTATCCAAGATTATTTAAATCTTTATGATCATGATAAACACATGTTTGGTGGTGGCGTATATTCACCAAAATGGATATCGACACACTACACCATGCTTGAACTGAAATACATGGAAATTGATCCCAATCATCCTGTTTATCAAGATGCACTTAACACACTCATCACACATGAATGGAAACCCAAAGGGATTTATCATCATGATCGTCATCAAGACATGTGTGTTATCGGTATGCTTGTCTCCTTATTGACCTATGGTAAATTACGAGATGAACGCATTTATGATATGATTGACTATATTTTAGACCACATCTTTTTAGATGGTGGATGGAATTGTGAATGGGAAAGAAAACCAGCACCTAAGATTTCATCCGTACATACGACGCTTTCTGTTTTAGAAGGTCTAAGAGATTATGAAATGAATGGATATCAATATCGGATCGATGAAGTTAAGATTGCGATGTTAAATGGCATTGAATGTCTTCTTAAAAGACATCTTTATAAAGCACATGATACACAAGAACCCATTCATCATGCGATGATTAAACCTAGTTATCCACCACGCTGGAAATATGACATTTTAAAAGCACTTGAATTTTTAGCATCTGTATCTTATCCTGATGATTTGAGATTAACATCAGCCATCAATTTGCTAGTCAAACAGATGCATGGCCCGCTGATGTTAAAAGGATCACAAATTCCAGGGAAAATTCACTTTCCTCTCGAAGAAGGATCTTATGGAAGATTTAATACATTACGTATGCTCAAAGTCTTAAAGCACTTTAGATTACCACTCTATGAGAGGATAATCAAACTAGACATACGTTAGAAAGGTTTTTATGAATAAAAAGAAATTAGAAACATTAAGTTTATATCGAACAAATCCAGAAAACAATGCTTATCTTATTGAAGTATCTCTAGAAGATTACAGTGAACTCTTCAATGGTTGGGATGCATCTCCCGTAAGACGTAAAGATTTAGAACCAGAACTTTTAGATTACTTAGAAGAAGCAGGAACTGAAATTCCCATTAAGCAATCGATTGAAATGGTTTTTTATCTACCCAAAGATAAAAGAGATGCTGAAAAAGATGAACGCAGTATCTTAACCATTCAAAACAATTTCAAAGTGGTTAATCAAATGATTAAAAAGAAAATAGAAAGAAATTATCGTAGACTACTCGTCTATGTGACATTATCACTGATTTTCTTGGTTGCTGCTTACTTATTAAGAAATGTGACAACATTATCGCTTTTAACCAACATCATGATCGAAGGTTTCTTTATCGGTGGTTGGTTCTTACTCTGGGAAGCATTTAGTCTCTTCTTTTTTGATACACATGAATTTAAAATAAGACAAAAGATCTTTAAACGTTTTATCGATTCTAAAATCATCTTTAAAGAAACAGGTGAATAGGATGTACATACTCTTAGGGGTTGCTATCATCATGGCAGTGATTTATATCACTGTTGAACTAACTCAAAAACCACTGATATCGCTTTATGTGAAAGCTCTAGCAAGTTTATCTTTCATCATTTTAGGCACATATCGTTTGCTTTATGATGTAAACAATATACCTGAGTATATAGGATGGATCTTATTAGGTTTAGCATCAGGCATGATTGGTGATATTGTCTTAGCATTAAGACCACTTAGACCTAAAGAAGAAGATAAACTGATCATTGTCTTTGGAATCATCTCATTTAGTATTGGTCATCTCTTTTATCTCACAGCATTACTTATGATGAGTACATTTTCATGGATATCTCTCATTGTTGGTCTGATCGCCTTCTTTATAGTTGTTGTCATGAGCTACATCATGAAATTCAACATGAAAATTGCGCGTATCCCATCTTATGTTTATGCATTTTTAATTTTCTTTATGGTTGGACAAAGTGTGATGGCTGGTCGTCAATTAAACTATCAAACTTCAAGTGTCTTGTTTTTGTTAGGAGCCATCTTATTTGGTGTATCAGATCTCATTTTAGCACCTATTTATTATACTGATAAATCATCTAAAGTGATGATTGCACTTAATCTATTAACGTATTATGGTGCACAAATACTAATTGCATTATCTATTGCGTTTATGTGAGGTATGTTTAAATGTATGATTGCATGATTCATGAAAAACTACTCCATACAGATGAAATCTTAGGAGCTGTCGTAAGTCTTAAGCTCCAAGGCTTTTATCATGGTGAAGAAGGAGATCTTCCCTCCTATTCGTTTTTCATCATGTTAGGCAATCAAAAGATTGGTACGATTACACTCAGGTTAGGGTTTGATGATATGACGATGATTCATGGTCACATCGGTTATACCATCGATGAAGGGTATCGTGGACATGGTTATAGCTATTATGCTTTAGGACTGGTTTTGGATCTTGCTAGGAAACATGGTTATCGCGCATTAATTGTCACGTGTGATCCCCATAATTTAAGTTCGATTAAGTCAGTTTTAAAGTCTGGTGGACGACTGATTGAAGAAAGAAAGTTGGTACCAACGAATCATATCTATTATGTTTTGGGGATTAAAGAGTTAAATTGTTATGAAATCCTATTGTAAAAGATTGATATCCGCTCTATGAGTGGATTTTTTTATTTTTGAAATGTATAGCATATAGTTTATCATAATTATGTCTGAAAATATGATAAGTAGACTAAAAATTTAATATAAATCTTATAAAGTGAAACAAATAAGAAAGGATTTTTGTGTAAAATTAAGTGTACTAGAGGATAAAATGCAGATGGAGGTTTTTTTTTATGATAGACCTACATACACATATTTTATACGGCATTGACGATGGGGCGAAAACTTTTGATGAATCTTTTTCTATGCTTAAAAAAGCGTATGAACTTGGTGTTGAAGCAGTTTGCTTAACACCTCATCAATCCACCTATCGACAATTTCAACAAGATGATATACCTGTTCATATCAAAGTTAACAAGTTGATTGATAAGCTACGTGAGTCAGATATTGATCTTGAGCTTTTCGTTGGTGCTGAAATCGACGAGCATGATGAACTTATTCAACAGTTTGAACACGTTCATGCACTTGGTAATTCTAAGTACGTCTTAATCGATTTTACGATGCGTGAGACCGATGTTTCTGAAGTGATTTACACGTTAAGACAGATGGGATATCACACGATTGTTGCACATCCAGAGCGTTTGCGATATCTCTCATTTAATGATTTATTGTCACTTAAAAAAGAAGGTGCCATCTTTCAAGTATCTGCAGAACATCTTGTGCCTTATCGTATGACAAAATCATCACGACGTGCAAAGCGCTTATTGAAACATCATTTAATCGATATTATCGCATCGGATTGTCATGTGATTGATGATCTTGATCTCTTGAAAAAAAGCTATGACTATGTCTCTAAAAAAGTAGGTTATGCATGTGCTCAGAAATGGTATGTTGATAACCCTAAAAAGATATTAGGTATACATGAAAGGAAGGATGTCCATGGAAGACACGCGACAAACTCAGGAAATTGATTTATTGTCACTTTTTAGAATGCTATTTAACAAATGGTACATCATTCTCATCTCAACAATTGTTTGTTTTGGTCTTGCAAGTATCTATGCCTATGGTATGTTAGATGACGACTATACTGCACAGACATCGATGATCATTTTAGTTGATAACGATGTACAATCTGATGAGCAAAACTTCAACTTTTCACAAAAGCTGACAAAGACATACACCGAATTAGCTAAAAGTGATCTCGTCGTTCAAGAAGTCATCGAATCATTATCTTTAGACTATACCAATGAACAACTTAGAAAGATGATGACGATTTCTGGTGTACAAGATACACCTGTGATTAAACTATCTGTTGAAACAAAAGATCCTCATCTAGCGAAAAATATTGCTAATAAAACGGTTGAAGTCATGCAGGTTGTTTCACTCCAGTTTGAAGGTTTTGATAATATTGAAGTTTTAGATGTTGCACAAATACCTGCGATTCCTAGTGGACCTAATCGGATATTGTATGTTGCGATTGGTATCATCTTAGGTGGTATTTTTGGTGTTGGTATGATCTTTGTCATGGAACTTGTTGACCATTCGATTAAAACACCTGATGATATTGAAAGAAAATTAGGTTTACGCACATTAGCGATTATTCCTGATTATCAGATGGAAAGTGAGGTTGAACAATTATAATGAACAAGAAGAAGTATCACCAAATGGGTTCATATATTCCTATTTCAACAAAAGAACCTCATTCCATTATCACCGAGCAATATCGTAAACTCAGAACCAATATTGAATTATCTAATTTCAATCAAGACTTAAAAACAATTGCACTCACATCAACATTTGCCATGGAAGGTAAAACCATTACATCAATTAATCTTGCAACCGTTTATGCACAAAGTGGCAAGAAAACACTACTTATTGATATGGATTTGAGAAAACCTAAGATTCATAGAGGTTTTAGAAAGATCAATCAGATTGGTTTATCTGATATGGTCCTACATAACTTAACCATCGAAGAAGCAGTTCAAGAGGTTGATGATCATCTTCACATCTTGACATCTGGAACAAAACTACCCTATCCAGCTGAATTCTTAATGAGTGATAAGCTTAAAGATCTTATAGCGAACTTAAAACAAAAATACGACAAGATTATCATTGATACACCACCCATGACTGCAGTTACAGATGCCAATATTATCAGTTCATTAGTTGATGGTGTTGTGATTGTGTTTGCTGCAAGAGAAGCTAAAATTGATGTTGCAGCACGCGTCATTAAGGATCTAAAGGATAACGGTGCTAACATCATTGGTAGCGTCATGACACGTGTTAAGAAAAAAGAACATCATTATGCATATTACTACTATGCTTACGGGAAATCATAAATATTAGAAATTCATATGAAACCGGTTTATCATGTAATAAGCGTTATATATGATAAAAGTGTACAAGGTCATGAAAAATGTCACATGAAAGCGGTTTCATATTTCGCTATGAAAGATATATGAAATAATTTAAAACCTATAATGAAGTTACATTGACGTCTGGGGAGGCTAAAATGAGATGTACAATATTCTAATTATTTCAAAAGACGAAAGACCATTTAAAGATTTAATTGATTTACTGAGAAAAGATTTTTTAAATGTGTACCTGTATCAATCCATTGAAACTGCGAATGCGCATGATGAACTAAGACAGTATGATTTTATACTGCTACACATTGAAAATGACAATGATGTCAAAACAATCACTGAGATTAAAAACCACTGTACATGTCCACTTTATGTGTTTTCACACGATCAAGATCATCAACAAATTGCACACTATTTAGAATCTGGATCTGAAGGACATGTTGAAATACCCTTTAGAGCTGAAGTCATCGTACCACGTATCAAAGCTGTATTAAGATTCTTACACCAGGTCAAACGTGGCGTACCTAATACACTTCGTTATGGTAGATTGACACTTCACCTCGATAATCGAGAAGTACTTATCGATGGCAACAAGGTTCCCTTAACAAATGTTGAATTTAAGATTATTCAAATCTTAGTTGAACACCGTGAAGCTGTCGTATCAAAAGATAAAATTATTCATCATGTGTGGAATGAAGATACCTCAGCAACCGATAATGCGTTAGGTATTCATATCACACGATTAAGAAAGAAATTAGCCTGCAAACCCGATGAAGAACTCATTGAAACGGTTTGGGGTTTAGGATATCGACTCAATTTAGAACAATGTGAAAAGTAAATGTAACGATTCTTCATCTTTGATGAGGAACCGTTGTTCTTTTAAACATGCTATGTTATATTATAGATAAACTGATCGTATCGTAAAAGATTGGTAAAACGAAAGCGTTATTCTATTGGTTTAATGATGAAAAAGATGTATACTATTTATAGTTAAGAAATAATTAAGTATTTTTGACGAGGTCTACATGAGTAAAACAAACATTAACAAATTCCTATATGTTTTAAAATACATGTTTTTTGACGTCTTGATGATTGGCATAGCGTATTTGATAGCTATTTTTATGTTCATGGTTTTAGAGATTCCTGTTAACAGTAATCAACTCTGGTATGCTATACCAGGTATTATTGCATTTAAGTTAATCGTATTTTATATCGCTGGTTTATACAGAATGTTAGAAAATCATATCGGTTTTGAAGATGTGATCAAGATAACGATTGTTACCATAGTAACCAATATCATGATTGTGTTATTCATATGGGTAACAAAAACAGAATTTATGTATAAGTCAGCTTATATATTTCTAACGATTGCAGAAGTTGGTTTAGTCACTTTCCCAAGAGTGATCAACCGCATAGCAACCTATGTGAAAACCAATATTGAATGGCGTCAAGCATTAGGTAGAAGAACACTCATTGTAGGTGCTGGTTCAGCTGGTGAAATCGTCGTTAAAGAAATCATTAGAAATAAAGATTTAAATAATATTCCAGTAGCTTTTGTCGATGATGATATTGAAAAGATTGGTAAACGTATGATGGGCATTAAAATTGTTGGTCCCATCAGTGCCATTAAGTATTATATCGATCAATACCGTGTTGAAGAAGTGATCATTGCGATTAATAACTATCCTAAAGATGAATTAATGAATCTTGCTAACCTCGTTGCTGAACGTAATTGTCGTATGAAACGACTATTAAGTGTCAGTGATGTTGATGATAAGAAACCTACCTTAATTGATGTTAGAATCGAAGATTTACTCAATCGTGATGAAATTATACTTGATAACACAGGCATTAATGAGTTTATTAAAGATAAAGTCGTCTTAGTTACAGGTGGTGGTGGTTCAATCGGTAGTGAACTGTGCAGACAAATCGCTAGTTATGAACCTAAACACTTAGTCATCTTTGATATCTATGAAAATAATGCTTATGATATCCAACAAGAATTACTTCGCAAGTATCACAAAGAAGGAAAGAAATTAAACTTAACTGTCTATATTGGTAGTGTCTATAACAGAGAAAGACTAAAATCCATCTTTGAACTTATTCGTCCAGAACTTGTTTTCCATGCTGCAGCTTATAAACATGTCCCCTTAATGGAAGATAGTGCCATTGAGGCTGTTAGAACGAATGTTATTGGTACCTATAATGCAGCAAGCCTTTCTAATGAATATAATGTTAAGAAATTCGTTTTAGTATCAAGTGATAAAGCTGTACGTTCTACCAATGTCATGGGAGCAACAAAACGTTATGCAGAACTCATTATCCAGGAGCAGCAACAACATTCAAAAGTAACTAAATTCTCTGCTGTTAGATTCGGTAATGTATTAGGATCTAATGGTAGTGTCATTCCACTCTTTAAGAAACAAATTGAAGATGGTGGACCTGTCACAGTGACACATCCTGAGATTACAAGATACTTTATGACGATACCTGAAGCTGTTGGATTAATCTTACAGTGTGGTGTATACGCCAATGGTGCAGAAGTCTTTATTCTTGATATGGGAGAACCCGTTAAGATTAAAGATTTAGCAGAAAAGATGATCAGTTTAGCAGGCTTTAAGCCCTATAAGGAAATCGATATTGAATTTACGGGTCTAAGACCAGGTGAAAAACTGTTTGAAGAACTCTTGGTTGATCACAACCATGAAGATCATTGTAAGACAGATAATCAAAAGATTTTCATTGAAAGACAGCGTGAAGTTGAAGCAAAAGAACTCGAACTTGAAAAGATTACGACTACACTAGAACAATTAGAGAACGATCAAGTGAAAGAATTTGTAGCATCAATCATCGCAACCTACAAGAGAAATGGTAATGGACATAATTAGTGATTGTACAGACGTACAGTCACTTTTTAATATGATAAAAGGCTCAATTGAGCCTTCTATGGTTTTTTAATGATGTTAGCATTCTCATAATCTCTTCCTGTTGGGATGCTATATGTCTGAATGATCACATTCGATGGATGCAATCGTTTTTGAAATTTTTTAAGTGCCCTACCTGGACCTCCCATATGCGTGATGAGAAGAGTCACTTTTTTATCTTTAAATGGATGATCTTTTAAAAATTTCTTCATAAATGGAACAATCGTCCATGCCCAAACGGGACTCGCTAAGATGATTTCATCGTACTTATCGAAGTCAATATCGATGGGTTGATAACTAAGTTTTGAATTGAGTGTAGCAAACATCCCTAAGTAGATGAGTTGCATGGTATATTATTTAGGAATTTTGATCTTACCTTTTAAACGATAGAAGTCACCTTCAAAACGTTCTTCACATGCTTTCTTCGTTTGACCTCTTAGACTATAATAAATAATAACTTTCATGTTATCGCTCTTTCTTTTCTTTGTTGCGTTTATCTTGGATTTGAATCATTTCCTTTTCACGGATTTCGGTTATATCGTGTTCTTTTGCCCATTGGACACAACCATCTAATGCAGCTTTTAAGAAGATACGAGGAACTTTTGCAAGTCTCATACATGCTTCATCCGTGAAATGAATGGTAGGATCTGTGCGATCTGCAGCATACCTAACTGTAGAGATGTTAATCTCTTTAGGTGCTGGGACAGCTTCTTTTCTAAAACGTTTAGAAGGTGCATACCAAAAGTGTGTGTTATCACGATACCCATAGTCTACTGGAACATGTGGGAAGTTATTTGCACTGACGCCATCAATAATACTTTTCTTATAGGGTTTCTTAAGAAGTATTTTATCAATTCTTAAAATGAAATGTGCACCAAACTTCGATGTGATACCATTAAAATGACGATAAGGTGGTTGATATCCATCTAGTGTACCTGCTTGGTCTAAATGTGCATCTTCTAGATCACTCATCCATGTGCACTCAAATACTTGAAAAGATTCTGATACGTTATCAGGTCTTTTTTTGTTAACTATAGTCTGTGCAGGTTCTAAATGGAAAAGACATTTTTCCATTTTTTCTTTGGATGTGTCACCAGGAAAACCTAATCTGACAATCTCTTTAAAATATTTCTTTGAATCAGGTAAGAAGTTAAGGGAACAATGAGGTCTCTTAAGGAGATTTTGAGCAGTGTTTGAACTGTTTCTGCATTCTAAGAGCATCGCATAATAATCTTTACCAGCAACATAATAGGGGAAACATAACGAATAAGCTCCTAATGTTGTGTTACCTTCATCATCTAAGGTTGATATTAAGATGGTTGGCATCGGAAAAAAACTAGATGTCTGATAAAAATTATCGACAATACGTAAATCTTCTAACTGTGACATATTTGATCCTCCAGTTGATATGGGTTCGTATTTTGGTTTCAGTATAGCACGATTAAATCTTGAATATAAGAAAAAGATGGTCATTCTTTGTTAAGAACGACCATCTGATGATGATATTTAAGTGTGATATAAGACAACTTCACCACTGTGAAGGATAATCGTTTCTTTTTGACTTTGAACAACAAGATGTCCATCATCATTTATGTGCTTAACGATACCTTGATGAGATGTTTTATCTCTTAAGAATGTTACGACACGATTACTTAATGCAGCATAGTGATTACAATAATCGATGATTTGTGTAGGCTGATCTCTTAGTAGATCTAAATCTCTTAAAAACTGTGAGATGATATGACGCATGATGGTATCTTTATCATATGTTTTATGTGTTTCTCTTTTGAGTGAGGTGGCAA
>CAZUZI010000005.1:14721-48530 GCA_964625015.1 uncultured Candidatus Saccharibacteria bacterium
TGTCACTAGGGAATACTTCCTGATTGATATTGATACCAAAACTCACAATGACAGAAAGCACCTTACTTGATTCAATCATGGATTTAACGAGAATACCTGATAACTTAAGTTCGTGAATCCATAGATCATTAGGCCATTTGATCAAGATATCTTGATGATAGTTTGATAAGACTTTATGAACAGACATGGCAGCACATAAAGGTATGAGTGATATCTTCATGTCATCTAAATGATCTCTAATTAGTAGTGAACACATGATAGAATCTTGATCGCCATACCATATGCGTTCAAGTCGTCCGATACCAGATGTTTGATGATCTGTACTTACTAGAGTCATTTGATCATACTCATGATAGTGAGATGATACATAGTTATGTGTTGAATCAATTGTTTTAAAGTGAATATGTTTCATACTTAGAAGAACATTAAGAATAAACCAGCAGCAATCGCACTACCAATCACACCAGCGACATTAGGTCCCATCGCATGCATGAGTAAATAATTACTTTGGTCAACGAGTTGTCCTTCTTTATGGACAACACGTGCAGCCATGGGTACAGCTGAAACACCTGCAGCACCAATCATGGGGTTAACTTTTCCATGGGTGAGTTTACACATCACTTTACCACCTAAAACACCAGAAGCAGTAGCAATTCCAAATGCAAATAAACCTAATGCAATAATCTTTAATGTTTCAAATCGTAAGAATGATGTACCAACTGTTGTGGCACCAATAGATAAGCCTAAGAGAATCGTGATGATGTAAAGCATCGAATCACCAGCTGTCTTGGTTAAGTTAGGTGCAACCTTTGATTCTTTAATTAAGTTACCTAACATAAGCATCCCAATAATAGGAGCAGATGATGGAATTAATATAATACAAATCACTGTCACAATCACAGAAAACATGATCTTTTCAATAGGTTTTACTTCACGAAGTTGTTCCATCTTAATGGCACGTTCTTTTTTAGTTGTAAGAAGTTTAATAATAGGTGGTTGAATGAGTGGAACAAGTGCCATATAAGAATATGCAGCAACTGAGATCGCCCCGATTAAATGAGGTGCAAGCTCACTGGATACCAAAATGGATGTAGGTCCATCTGCACCACCAATAATGCCTATAGAAGCCGATTCTGGGCCACTGAAGCCTAAGAGTATCGCACCTAAGAAGGTGATGAAGATACCGATTTGTGCAGCAGCACCTAATAACATCGATTTAGGGTTTGCAATGAGTGGACCAAAGTCTGTCGTAGCACCAATACCTAAAAAGATTAAAGGTGGATAGATCCCCAATTTAACACCATAATAAAGAAAACCTAATAAACCACTATACGTCGTTTGTTCAACACCATCGACTAAGACTTTGGTTTCAACAAACATGTTGGTGTTTGGAATGTTAACAAGTAACATCGCAAACCCAATAGGGATGAGTAAATAAGGTTCAAACTTTTTGAATATAGCTAAGTAAAGTAAAACAAGAGCGATGATGATCATCACAAAGTATTTCCAACCATCTGGTTGAAAGAAGAAGTAAAGTCCAGTACTTTTAAAGAAATCAATTAATGCTTGTAGCATGGTTTACCCAATCATTAACATCAGTTGATTGATTTCAACTTGATCGTTTTCTTTAATAAAGAGTTGTCTGACATAACCATCTGCAGGACATAAAATATCATTTTCTAATTTCATAGCTTCTAATACCATGAGAACATCACCTTTTTTGACATTAGAACCAACTTTGACATTAAGCTTAATGATTTTACCTTGCATAGGTGCTAAGACTTTGATTTTGGACTCTTCTTTAACTTCTTGTTTAACAGATTTCGTTTCAGTTTTTACTTCTTCAATACTTTCGACTTCGACTTCGTATGATTTACCATTGACGTTTATTTTATAAATTTTCATGAGAATTCCTTTCATTCATGTGTGATTTCTTTGATGGAGACAATTCTCACATCTTTTTTTATTTCGTTAAAGTAGTCGATGGATGCTACTAGAGCAGCAACCATCATATCTTCATCTTTGATATCTGATAATTGAATAGCTTTTTGGATGGTAAGTTGTTCAATGATATTTTTTGTTGGAACAACGATGTATTTGAGTAAACCAATCGCTAAGGCAACTACACCTAACATCAGAAAAACAATGAGAATACTAAATAATGAGATAAGTAGTCCATCAGCGAACGTATTATAGATCATCATCACCATCTCCAATCACGACACTAAAGGCATAAACTTCATGTTTTTCTTTAGGTTTATCTTGATATTTCTTTTCTAAAAATGAAATAGCAACTTTTTCGAATAAGGCAATCGATAAGAGATCTTCATCTGACTTAGCAAAACCTTGATACTTTTTCTTTAAATCTTCAAATTCAGGTTTTAGGTCATCTGCAGGACGGTGCGTGATGACTTTACCATCACCAACAATCTTTGCTAAAAGCATCGGATCAACCTCTGCAGGTGCTTTTCCGTATAACCCGTGAAGATATTCTTTAACTTCTTTAGAAACCATTTTATAAGGATTTTGTGTGATGACATTCATCACAGCTTGTGTACCCACCATCTGAGATAGTGGTGTCACAAGTGGTGGATAGCCTAAGTCTTTTCTGACTTTAGGAATCTCTTCTAGAACTTTTTCGTAGTTATCCATTTGGTTTTGTTCTTTAAGTTGACTCATCAGGTTTGATAGCATACCACCAGGAACTTGATATTCTAGGATATTGGGATTTGACGTTAAAGCTTTAGGATTAAGTATACCTTCTTTTAAGTAACGATCTTTAATGACAGTTAGTTTTTCAGCTGCTTTTTTAAGTAGATCGATATTTAAATGGGTATCATGTTGTGTATCTTTTAAGATATGATAGAAAGATTCAGTAGCAACCTGAGATGTACCACCTGATAGAGGTGATAAGGCAGTGTCGATGATATCGACACCTGCTTCAATAGCTTTCAGGTAGGTTGCTTCCATAATACCTGCTGTAGCATGTCCATGAAGGTTTATTGGTAATTTTGTGTTTTGTTTAAGTGCTTTAATCAGTTGATAAGCATCATCTGGTAGAAGAATACCTGACATATCTTTAATACATAGAGAATCGGCGCCCATCTTTTCAACTTCTTGAGCGAGTTTAACGTAATATGGAATCGTATGAACAGGTGATGTCGTATAAGATAATGCAATTTGACAGTGTCCACCATATTTCTTGGTAGCATCCACTGCAGACTTTAGGTTTCTCACATCATTTAACGCATCAAAGATTCTAATGATATCAATACCATTCTCAATGGACTTCTCTACAAACTTCTCAACGATATCATCTGGATAGTGACGATAACCTAAAATGTTTTGTCCTCTAAAGAGCATTTGAAGTTTCGTGTTAGGGGCTAGTTTTTTTATTTCTCTTAATCTTTCCCAGGGATCTTCATCTAAAAACCTCAGACATGCATCAAATGTTGCACCACCCCAAACTTCAAGAGCATGAAAACCTGCTTGATCAAGTTCAGGGATGATGGATAAGATGTCTTTGGTCGTCATACGTGTAGCTAGTAGGGATTGATGGCCATCACGTAGCGAAGTTTCAACAATTTTGACTGACATATGTGTTCTCCTCATCATGTTTTTATATAATAATAAAATGCTATGAAAGTGCTTCCATAGCAATTTTAACATAGTTAAGACATTTTTGTAGGAATAAATGAAAATATGTGAACATAAAAATGGATTACTCGTTTGATAAGTGTTTTAATAGGATTTTTGCTGCTTCCTGTGGTCCTTCACTTTCTAAACCTTTAACAGCAAGTTTTGTGAATATCTCACCGATTAAAACTCCTTGCTCTTCTAATAATTTGAAATATTTGTCAATTAGCACATCGCATTGTTTTTGTTTTTGAACAGGACCAAATGGATTTGCAAAATAAGATTGAACTAAACCTGTTTCACTAGTTGTACCTTTTGCAAAACGTTCACCTTTTTTAAATACATCAATAGCTTCACTTGTCGTTTTAAATATCTTGATTCCTTGTTGATTAACATCATAATTGTTTGCATAAAGTAAAATATCAATCTTGTGATTTGATGATACAAAATCATAAAGACTAACAGGAATAATTACCCTTGCATTTTTCTGATTTGGGTTTAAAAAGATGGCTCGATCTATCTCTTGATAAGCATAACCTGCTTCAAGATCATCAAGTCTTACAAATGCACCAATTTCTGTTCCTGTAGCAATTACTTTTTGATCAATTTGGAAAACTCCCATATCATCAAAAACAACTTTCATATCTTTGATGTATGTATTCCCAATAATTCGTAATGCTTCTAATGTTTCTGATTTACCTGCACCACTATCACCCATAATAACAATATTCTTGATCGAATCATTTTTAAGTTTGATAGATACCATAGCACCATGAATCGGTAAATTCCCATGGTCAATCATGTAAAGATTATGAAGTGTGAGTATCATTTTCTTTAAATATCCGAAATAATCATTCTGATCATCTCTACTGACAAATCCTAAATATATATGTTCATCTTGATCATAGTAGTATTTACCATCATATTCATTTTCTTTTATGCCATAAACATAGATTAAATCAGGTTTTCTATGTTCAATTTCATCATATTTAGCGAGTTCAAAGAGATTGGATAAACCAACACCATGATGTAGGAAATCTCTGTGGATATACACAAAAGCAAGTAGTTCTCCAATTTTAATTGGGAAAACCAAATAATGAAGTTTATTAATATGAACATGATCCAGAGGATTGACTTTGGACTCAGTAAAATAACCTTTTCTGGTATTACTCTTAGAATAGACAATAAAAGGAGGTCTTGTGATAATGCTAAAAACAAACCCCATATTTTGTAGCTTTTGATACTTTTCTGCATTGGTATATTTATGTTGCATGTAAAGAAGATTAGCGCTTGTTCCTGCAGGAAGTTGACGATAAACAGAAAGTGTTGTTCCTAATAATTTTTGTGTAACCATTCGATAAAGCGATAACACTTTTTTGTTAAGTACATCAGATTGGATAAGTAAGTCATTCTTGCGATTATCTATATGTAAACTTTTATTAACTTGCATCAAGCCAAATCGTTCAAGTTTTCTCCAATAATCATATAATTTTTCAGTGAAATGATAGATTTCAATAAATGTGCTTTTTGATTGAATACTGGTCATTGATAAGACGATATCTAGATCATAAACTAATAGCAGTTTATAGATATCTATAATCGTTGTAACATCATCAAAAAGTATAACACCTGATTGATTTTTTTTATACTGTGTGAAGAATTTTGAAACGACATCTTCGAAAATCTTACTTTTAATTAGTTTAAGTTCATTCACAAAAGAAGACGAATCAAAATTGATTAACGCATAATGATCAGTTAAATGGAATTTTTTCATAGTTAGCTCTAATATCATATATCATATCGTATCATAGAAATATAAGTCTATTGATGTAAAATTTCGATATTAATAGATTTTTTTACAAAATGAAGATACTTAGATCCATAGCAATTTTGTTATAGTTAATTGGATATGGAAGAATCAAGTTAAATAAATGTATACGTGGATGTGTCAAATCGAACTTCATGTCATTTTATCATGATATGAATAAAGCGTTTAATCAATGGATATTTGTGATATTTTGAAGTGAATTATGATTCAGTGAAACATGATTCACTTTTATTTATAAACGTATTATCTCATGAAAAGACGAGTTTGTACCACCATCTTTAAGTGTAAGAGAATATTAAATGATTTAAAATATGGTTTATCAGAAATGAAAGTCTGTGTAAATGGTATATTTTGAAGTATACTATAAATAAATATAACTATAGAGATTGCAAAAATCATTAAAAATGAGGTGTATGACCATGTATGACGAGTATGAGTTTATCAATCGATATCCAAAAGAAGATGTCTATACGCTTTATTCACACATGATTGATGATGTGAAAGAGTATGAAAAGATCACTAGAAAACAGATGCTTTCGTCCATTTATGATGCATTGATAGAAGATTCCAGTCGATTTGACGGGTATGTGAGTGCTGATGCCCTGCGCTATTTAATTGAGGTTTCTCAAGGTAAGAGAAGAATCACATTTGATAGTGTTCCTGAATACAAACTGATACAAGAACTACAAGACGCTTTCTTGTTGTCATTTCATGGCATGCCTGATGGGTTCAGAGTACCTAAAAAAATTCAACATATTTTCAAAGTTTTGGAGATTACAAGTAGACATCAAGAATTAGATGCGATTTACACCTTCCTAAAAGGTGTTATCCTTGTTAAAGGGCACGTTGCAATGGATGAACTTGAGACGATTTTTCAATCATGCAAGCCATCACATATCAGCTTATCATTACATGATGCGATGATGAATCTGCCTCGTATCTTCTTAAAAATTAATGAACCTACTTATCAGTTTGAAGATGCGTTTGAACATCCGGGATTCTATCGTTCACTCGTTTATGATGATTATTTACCAATCTATAAGCACACTTGGGAGACATATATGTCAGTAGGCCAGTATGGATTAAATCTTTACAATCCTATATTAAATGAATTTTATGACAAACTATGTCAACATAAAGATGAAATCATGAGAGAAATTTTTGTAGAAGAATTTGTTGTTATGACACAGCTTAACGAAGAGTTCAACATGCGTTACATTTTGGAGACATTCTTGGAAATTGAACCTGACATGGATAAAGCCTTGAAACTTTATAATGAGATTGTTGTTGAAATTCCAAGATGGCAGTTCAAAGGTGATCCGATATCATTGGTCGATCGAACTCAGATTCAGAAAAGACAAGAAGAGATTAAGAAAGAAAACGATGAGTACCTTGGCGAACTTTGCCCCTGTGGAAGTGGATTATCATTAATTGAGTGCTGTGAAAATGATGATATCTTGATGAGTCGCCAAGCTATTTTGGATGAAAAGCAGATGTACGTCTTTTATGGTTTATACTATATGTTATTGCATCGAACCAATGAAAAGTATAGGGTATTCCCACACATAGGCAATGCAGATAAATTCTTTGAACGATTGACTCAACCTAATTTTGTAAAACTAGCAGAGAAATTTTTTAATTCACCAGATATCATCACAGAATATATCAAACAATACAAACGTGAATTGACTAGCACGCATTTAGAGATTTTAACTGGTTTTCAACATACATTAAAAAAGACATTTATCGCCTTACGTTATGAGAATCAAAAACTTGTTTTACTAGATGAAGAGGAAAAGAAGATCTATATGGTGTCAGGTATTGTCTCTGCTATCGCATTAAATATTCCATTCTTTATTCTCCCTCAGTTTGTTGAAACACGATTAATTCCATTAAATAACGTCATAACTTATGATGTTTTTATCAATCAGATACCGGTCGCCATAGGACCTAATATTAGAAAAGAATTAAAAAAAGTAGAAAAACAATCCAAAATCATAAAAAATATTCATGATATGTGAAAAATGATCTAATAGATGTTACTACTTATAATATTTTTAAGGAAAAATCGTTTCACTCGAGTGCACTTCAAAAGCCATCCATGATGAAAGATCATCTTAACCCATAAAGACCGCTATAAAAAGACATTTTCAAACTGTCAATTTAATACATTTTCAAACCGCTATTGACAATACATCATCACGTCACTAGAAAGATACTCACCCCTTATGATGTAGATAGACTGTTTGTGACTATGTAGTTATAATGACCTTATAGTGAGTGAAAATCTAACTAAAGCCAATGATGCAAAAGACATACGAATTATGTCTTTTTTATATTTTTAACAAAATACATGAATTCAAACTTTAAGAATCAATGATAACTCACTTAACACCTATATAAAGGCATTATTACTACCTCAATAACTATCAAAGCAAGCTACCTTAGTTCCATATATTTATTCCATAGGAGACAGGAAATGAACAAATATTTAATGAGTCAAACGACATACATACTTTATAAAAATACATGAATATAAAAATCACGTTTTCTGATAAAAATATGAACTTTACATTTGTGACAAATATTCTCTCTATATAAGAAATAATGTCACATACGAAATGAAATTAGAATATAGAAAACATGTTTTAATTTCATTTGCGATGCACATTTGAAATTAAAAGACACTGTTAAGAATTTCTAGTGATACTTTTGTGGTGATTTCATTAACTTGATAGCATCGTTTTTTGAAGTAAAAAAATTCTTTGATAACTATGATAAGATAGATAGCTTAATGATTGGAGACTAAATGGAAAACCATCCACTAGAACAACTTATCACTAAATATCTTACTGAAAAAGATATTACAAAAGGATCTTATGGTTTATATGACACCAACTTAAAACAATATCTTTCATCCTTAGAAAAACAGGACATCACTTATGCGGCTACACAAGATGTCAGTGAATATATTGTTACGAAAAAATCTAAAAGGTATTCAGATAAGTGGATTTATCACCAAATCAGTGCGATCAAAGGGCTATACCGTGATCAAATCCAAAATGATGAGAACGTTCTAATATATAGATTTTTAATGATATAAAAACAATAAAATCAATTCAATACTTTATCCACCTCAAGAAAAACATACTTAACGGTTCAGGTGAAGTAATATAAGGGAAATAAAAAAACAGTCATTGCTGTTTTCAAGTGAATCATAGAACACGTTTTGAACCATCACAAATCTATTGTAAAAGTAACACATATGTGTTACAATATAGATGAGGTGATTGTCATGAAAAAAGATGCCTACATCAATGTTCGTGTGGACGAGAAAACAAAAAGTGATGTAGATGAAATTCTCATTGATTTGGGAATCAATATGTCAACTGCAATTGATATCTACTTGAATCAAATCTTGTTACATCAAGGTTTGCCTTTTGAAGTGAAAAAGCCTAAAAAAGAAAAGGTTGACAAAGTTCAAGAGTTAGCAGAAGCAATCAACTTAACGGGTGGTAAGACATACCCTAAAAAGTTTAATAAGATTATCTCTCTTTACGCTAAAGGAGATATTGATTATGATGTTGCATTGTATGCAATAAAGAAGGAGTTCATCAATGTCTGATCCATATTTATACGAAAGCAGTCGTGTGTTAAGAAATACATTGGACATAAAAGATGCGGATACTTTGGATGCTTATGAAAACACAGTTGTTAACCTTGCACTGCTTAAACTGTTTAAAGAGGATTACATTATTTCTCACACGAATCAGTTATTTGACATACACAAACGCCTTTTTAGTGATGTATACGAATGGGCAGGGGTGCCTCGAACCATAAACATTGAAAAACCTGAAGTCGTATTAGATGGGATGAGTGTTAAATATAACGATAAATCAACAATAATGCAAGCCATTGATGCTATCCACCGTCATTATTATAACAAACCTTGGAAGACCATGAGTGAACATTCACTTATTTACGAAATGGTAAGATATATTGCGGCACTTTGGAAGATACACCCGTTTAGAGAAGGAAATACGAGAACATTATCAACCTATATGTATTTCTTTCTAAAAAAATATGGCTTTTCATTGGATGAAAAACTTCTTAAAACATATGCAGCATTTTTTAGAAATGCACTCGTCATGGCAAGTCTAGACGAATATAGTGAATTTCAATATCTAGAAAATATATTGAGTGACGCAATCATTTATAAGATTGGTCATAGAACAATAAAGAAAGAATCAACTCATAAGTATGAAAAAATTAAAGATGTGGAAATGAAAAATTATAAATACAACTATCACCAACACAAAAAAGAGTAATTTATCAATCAAAAAAAGAGATAACGGGTAGTGTCAAGAAGTTTGTGTGAATGAATTAAATGAATATCATTAACTAAAAGTTTGTGATTGTATTGTCGATCAAATATTAAATAAATCATTGATAAAAAAAGTAAAAAGTTCTCAGAAACACTAAGATAAATTAGAGAACTTTTTTTATCAGAGAAAACATGAACAATCATCCACTTGAACAACTAATCACTGAATATCTTGCTGAAAAGATATTACAAAAGGATCTTATGATTTGTATATCACAGTACTAAAACAATATCTTTCATACTTAAAAGAACATGATATCACTTATGCGACTAAACAAGATGTCATCAATTATATTGATGTAAAAACATCTCAATGATACTCTAATAGATGGATATATCACCAAATCAGTGCGATCAAAGGACTATACCATTATTTATCTTTGAACCAAAAACGTCTTGATCTTCCACCTGAATATGAAATTAATATGACGTTATCCATTAAAAATGTCAAAATTCACCAACAATCACCTAGAAAAGTGCTCACCACTGAACAAGCTAAACAACTGATCCTAAAAACGAAAGAAAATCGTAAAGCCATCTGGCAATACCGTGATCACGCAATCATTTACTTGATGCTGACAACAGGATTAAGAGGTATTGAAGTCAGACGTGCCATGAGAAAGGATTTAAGACGAAGAAAGGATAAGAATCCATATCTCATTATCACGTATTCGCATCGTACAAAACGACAAGATGTATCTCGTAGATTCCTTAACATCATGCTAAAAAGAATTCTCTATGAAGCGGGTATGGAAGATGTATGTATAACATGCTAATTCTAAAGATGTGACTGTCTGTCTTATGTATGTTGTTATGAAACGTATGTATCCCAAAATATAATGAATTAATATTTATATATGAGACAAGATGATTTCTTTTCTTTTTTAATGGATTTTAGGGAAATATCCGATTTTATACTTTATCAACCCATAGAAAAATTTGATAAATACCCATGTAGAGATAACAATAGTTTAAGAAAAAGCGATGCATTATAATATTTAACCGCATTATGTGTTTAAATCTTGACATAAAGTGTAATATAAATTATAATTAAAATATATGAAGGAGGTGTGCAATGGAAATTAATTTTCGATCAAAAAAACTTGAGAAGATACTATCAGATGATAGATTAATGAAAAAACACTTTTCAAGCATTTATTCTGGACTTAAAAATAGAATGACTGAACTACATGCGGTTAGAAACTTATCGTTGATTTCTCATAATCCACCTCCGAGAAAACACAAACTCAGTGGAAATTATGAAGGATATTGGTCAGTTGATGTTTCAAAGAATTATAGATTGTTATTTACAGCTTTTAAAAAAGATATAATAAACGAAAATCAAATAAACAAAATAATTATTGAAGAAATAACGGATACGCATTAAAGGAGGGTATTATAATGGGTTTTAATTTTGTTGTTTCACCAGGAACAATATTGAAAGAATATATGGATGCTCGTAATATTACTCAAAAGGATTTAGCGAAGATTACTGAGAGTAGTGAGCGTCACATATCCAACTTGGTTAATGGAAAGATCAAGTTAACCGAAGAATTCGCAATCAAGTTAGAGCAAGTTTTCAAAGACATTAAGGCAGAATTTTGGATGGACATAGAGACAGCATATAGATTACACCTATTAAGAAATGACGATAAAGAAATTTTAAGATTAAGAACTATAGCAGAGGATTTTCAATTTAAACACGTATTTAAGGGTATGAAGATGTCACTTAAGGAACAAGCAATAAAAATGCTCGATATCCTAGGTGTTAACTCATTCGATGAAGTAGATAATCTGCTTAAAGAATTATCATTCAGTTTTATGGAGGATGGTGGAGACGAAAAGGCAATGTTATTATGGCTAAAGCTCTGTGAATCAGAAATAGAAATTCAAAATGATGTTGATAACATACCTTCATTCTCTATTGAGGAGCTAGAAAGAAATTTAGAAGTTTTTAGAGAATTAATGTATACTCAAGATTTCAATCTTGCTATTGATAATTTAAGAAGATTTTCAAATGAATTAGGTATGATTTTTGTATTTCATGAGTCTATACCTAATGCAAAGATAAGAGGTGCAGTAAGAATTATCAATGATAGACCAGTTATTTATGTCTCTGACCGCTATAAAAGGTTAGATACACTGTATTTCGCATTTATCCATGAGATAGGGCATATCATAAAAAGAACTGCTTCAAAAGACATATATGAAATTCTTATTGAAGATGATGAGGAAAAACTAGTAAATAAGTATGCAAGAGATTTTTTCATTGATAATACTGAGTATCAAGACTTTATTAAACAACATAATGTTATCACAGCGGAAAACATTGTTGTATTATCAAAAAAACACAAAATCATACCAGATGTGCTTATAGGATTCTTAGAACACGATAAAGTCATAAAACATGGTGAGTTTAATTATTTAAAAGGAAAGATATAGGAGGTGACATACATGTACATACCAGTACTAAAGAATAGATTATTCGAAAATAAATTTATAAGGGAGCAAAGTAACTATTTCGATGAGAAAGTTATACCACTGATCGAAATATTGAATCAAAAAATTGGACGAACTTCAATGCAAATTGATGAATTACTCTCTATTTATGACAGCTACATCAATTCTACTTATTTTGTGGATTTTTTCACATTTGAAGAGGGAGAATATTCGAAGTATGATCTTAATCAGGTTCCTTTTTATATTGCTCATAGAAAGGATACGATAAATGACTATTTTGAATTGTTGTCGTTGGTATGTGCTACTGAACATGGAATCCCTGTAATTTCAGTAAAAAAAGGAAGAGATTTCCTTCTAAACAAGGCATCAATTAAATCACTTATCCAAATGTTACAAGCTCTGACCTCAAAAATAGCAGTGCGAATTCAGTCATCATTACTACAAAACTTCTTTATGGAAATAGATCCTTTGCTCAGAGAAGATGATTTACTTATCTATGATATCAATGAAGACTCGATTCAATCAAAATTTTTCGATAGAAAACTATTATCGAGAAGAAGTAGCTCGTATAAGATAATTTTGCTTCATTCACCTCGCTCAAGTAAACTAAATAATGGAAGTTATCTCGATGGAGATTATACCGGTTTAATTGATAATAGCATCAAAGTTGAGTATAAAAACCTTGGATTTGATGGTTTTGCTGATTATGCCGGTCTCAAAAATGTGTTGCCTACAGATAGTAGTAATGGCAAAGGTGCAGCATTGGGTTTATTTTATAACGATTCGAATAACCAGTTCTTTTCGATAATGAATCCTGATACTGATCAAGGCACAAGAGGCCATCTTTATGTTCTTGACCAAGCACTTAATGTGTACAAGCAAAAACTTGACCCCTATGATAACTGCCCAGCGTTTGAGTATATGTATTTAAATTTATATAGCCAGGGTAAACCCGGGCAATGGGGGCAATGGAAGTACATTACAGTACTAAGATATGTCTCACAAGTAAAAAACAGCCTATAATTAACTATAGACTGCTTCAACTGAGATATTGTTTTTAAAGAACCATTGATAATCTAATGGTTTGATTATATTTCTATTTTCATAAAGATATAACCAACGTTCCTGATACTTTTCCTTCATTAAATCAATGAAGTATCTGTTAATTTGATCCTTAGTGTGCGATTCAATAATTCTTTTGATCATTTCGTCTTTTGATATTTCAGGAGTACAAAGGATGCTTGTTAGTTGTTTTTTAGTAAGTTGCCTTAGTTGGAACAACGAGTCATATGATTGATTGAAAATTGGATCTCTATCAGTTCTGAAAGTGATTTTACCTTTAATTTTCGTATATGTGATGATACCAATCGTATCATCAGTAATTTTCTTAGCTTCATTTAGTTTGTTTTGAGGAATAATTAGGTTCAGATATTGATAAGCCTTCTTGTAGTCAGCAATTTGTCCCTCTAATCTATAAAAGGTATCATATTCTGTTTTAATTTCAAAAACCATACTTTTACCATTTAGCATGCAGATGTCAGCGCGACTAGTGCCTGTATTGAGTTCAAATACCGTAACAGTACTTGATTTTGATTCCTTAAAACTAAATTTCTCAACAAATGCAGCTTTAATAACAGCTTCATTTAAGAAATCTTTGAGAATCTCCTTGTTGTATTGATCACGAATATTCATATTAGAATCAAAACTTGATTGACTAATCTGATTATAGTGATCAATCAGTTGCTTGTTTGTTTTTAGAGGAGAGTAGCAATTAAAAAGAAGTCTTAAATCTTCCACATTTAATGATTTCATATTCAATTTCTCCTTTCATGCCTAGTATATCGTAATTTTAACATTATGAAGCATGTATTTCAATCTTTATGAGTTTATATTTGGATGTATATTTGAGAGAGAAGACGATTTATTATCAATATAGGTATTTGTAATGCAATAATCATAAAACATAGAATGGTTAATAACGTATAAAATTAATCATTGATGAAAAAAGTAAAAAGTTCTCAATAGACCTAACATAAGGTAGAGAACTTTTTTATTGGAGAAAACATGAACAATCATCCACTTGAACAACTCATCACTGAATATCTTGCTGAAAAAGATATTACAAAAGGATCTTATGATTTGTATATCACAGTACTAAAACAATATCTTACATACCTAAAAGAACATGATATCACTTATGCGACTAAACAAGATGTCAATGATTATATCAATATGAAAAAAACTAAAGGATATTCTGAAAAATGGATTTATCATCAAATTAGTGCGATTAAAGGTCTATACCGCTATTTATCTCTGAACCAAAGACGTCTTGATCTTCCACATGAATATAGTATCAATATCACGCTATCAATCAAAAATGTCAAAATTCACCAACAATCACCTAAAAAAGTACTCACCACTGAACAAGCTAAACAGCTCATCTTAAAAACAAAAGAAAATAGAAAATATATTTGGCAATACCGTGATCATGCGATTATATACTTGATGCTGACGACAGGATTAAGAGGTGTTGAGGTAAGACGTGCGATGAGAAAAGATATAAAAGATCTAAATGGAAAATCAGTCTTGTATGTTCAAGGAAAAGGTAGAGATTCTAAAGATACGTATGTCAAACTCACAGAAGGTGTGATAGAAGCCATCCATGATTACTTAAAGCGAAGAAAAGATAAGAATCCCTATCTATTTATCGTCTACAGGCACCGCACAAAACGTTATGATATGTCACGGATGTTTTTTAATAAGATGTTAAAGCGGATCATCAAAGAATCAGGCTTAGGAGACTTAGATATCACCCCACACGCCTTAAGACATACTGCTGCTACCTTAAACCTTTTAAGAGGTGGATCTTTAGAGGAAACGAAAAGACTCATGAGGCATTCAAAGCTTGAAACGACTCTCATCTATGCTCATCATCTCGACAGGAAAGTTGATGATTCAGCAGAGCAGATTGAACAATTTATTTTACGACATGATGACTAAGGAGGATATAATGGAAGAGCATCCTTTAGAAGAATTAAGTGAAATCTATTTGAAAAGTCAAAACTTTAGTCCTAGAACGTTGAAGTCTTACCGGTTAGCCTATAAATTCTTTATCCAATATTTAAAGATGCGTGATATTATCTATGCTAGTACACGTGATGTGATTGGTTATCGTGATGAAAAAAGAAGTCTGGGTTATTCAACCTACGCTATTCATATCCATATATGTGCGCTAAGAGGTCTTTATCGTTATCTAAACGTGCATCAGCAAGAACTTAAACTACCTGATGTATACCTTTATGACATCATGAAACCACTCCAAAACGAGAAAATTAAGAATCATTTGAATAAACATATACTCTCTATGGATGAAGCGAAACAGCTCATCATGGAATCGAAGAGAATCAGAAAATATACTTATCACTATCGGAATCACGCAATCGTCTATCTCATGCTGACTGCAGGTATAAGACGTGATGAAATCATTAGACTTAAACGAAGTGATTACGTTGTTACTGATGGTATCGGTTATCTAACTATTAGAAAAAATGATTCTTTTGACGATCAAGTAGTGAAGTTATCTGATGGTGGAAAGCTTGCTCTTGATGTGTACTTAGAAAGAAGAAAAGATGACAAGATATATCTATTTACATCCTATAAGAAGGAATCAAAAGACGGATCTTTATCACACACCTTCTTTCAGAATATGTTTCCCAAGTTACTAAAGGATTGTGGCCTATCTGATAGGAGGATTACCCCGCATACCTTAAGACATACGGCTGGCATCATTAATCTAATTAGAGGAGCGAGTGTCTTGGACACGAAAAAGTTTTTAAGACACCAAACGATTGCCTCAACGTTAGTCTATCAAGATTATATCGACAAGATGAATGACAGATCAGAAGAGTTACTTGATGCTTTCATATTAAAAGAAGACGGTCATTTGATTTATGATGTATGGATAGCATATCTTGAATCTTAGACACATTTCCTCACCTATGGTATATCCATAAAAAGTATAGATAAAAGATTAGCACACACCATATGTGAGTGCTATTTTTTGGCTTTATTGACTTATTTTTGCCGTTTATAGAAATAGATTTGAAATAAATGTTCGATTTTCAAACAAATTACCAAAATTTGCTTGTAATTTACCTGCGCGTGATGTAAAATGTAATCATTCAATTACCGAACAATGGATGGTGAGACGTTTGAGTGATAATCAGTTCTTTAAACCCACGGTTTTATACAAAGAGTATATGATTCTAGATATGATCGAAAAGAATCCTCATGTTACACAGCGTGAAATAAGTCAAGCTATTGGGATTGCAGTTTCAATGACGAATTTTTATTTAGATCAGTACGAAAAGAATAAACTCATCATTAGAAAGAAGCACTCTACAAAAACTGTGGAGTATTTTGTTACTAAGAGAGGTAGTGAAAGAAGAAAACTTCTTAACATCTGGTACCTTAAATCATCCCATAATGTCTACCTTCAAGCAAAAGATAATATCACTTCATTCCTAAATCAAATTATTGATAAAGGATTTAAAAAGATCTTGTTATATGGGGCAGGAGAAGTAGCGGAGATTATGTTACAAGTGATGAATGATAATAAAGAGATTCCCCTAGAAGTTATAACTGTCATTGACGATGACCAAAACAGAGTTGGATCAAACGTCGTTAACATCCCAATTATATCGATCAATCAAATCAATCAGTATGACTTCGATGGCATCATGATTTCGAGTTATACACATCATGAAAAGATTTATCAAAATTTAATGAATATTGATTTCCCAAAAAACAAAATCATTCATTTTTTTGACAACTAATACTAAAGAGGTTAATCATATATGTTCTATTTCTGGTTTAAACGATTTTATGACATGGTTTTATCATTGCTTGGATTGATCATTTTATCCCCTTTGTTTCTTGTTTTGATGGTGCTCATCAAATTCGATTCAAAAGGACCAATTTTGTTTAAACAAAAACGGATTGGCAGAAATAAAAAACATTTTTATATTTTAAAATTTAGAACAATGCGAATTGATACACCTAAGGATACACCAACTCATATGTTAGAAAATCCAGAGAAGTGGATTACAAAAGTTGGTAAATTTCTTCGAAAGACAAGTTTAGACGAACTTCCTCAAATCATAAATATCCTAAAAGGTGATATGTCCATCATTGGACCTAGACCAGCTTTATGGAATCAGTATGATCTAGTAGAAGAAAGAGATAAATATAATGTACATAAGTTATATCCTGGATTAACAGGATATGCACAAATTAATGGTAGAGATGAATTACCTATTCCTGATAAAGCAAAACTTGATGGCTATTATGTTAAACATATTAGTCTATGGTTAGATATCAAGATATTCTTTGGAACTATCAAAAGCATATTTAGATCTGATGGAGTTGTTGAAGGCGGAACAGGCACATTAGAAAAAAAGAAGATTGTTGAAGAAAGTAAGTAGGTGTTACTTTGAAAAGAGTATTGATTACAGGTGCAAATAGTTATGTGGGTACTAATGTAGAAAAATGGTTAATGAATGAACCAGATAAATATTATGTTGAAACACTTGATATGAAAGATCCTAACTGGAGAGAATTTGATTTCTCCAAGTTTGATGTGGTATTTCATGTTGCTGGGATTGCTCATGTTTCGGTTAAAAAACACATGAAAGACTTATATTTTAAAGTTAATAAAGATTTAGCTATTGAAACAGCAAATAAAGCTAAAGAATCTGGTGTTAAGCACTTTATTTTTATGAGCAGCATGATTGTATACAGTTCGAAGGATTCAATAATAACATCTGAAACGATTCCAAATCCAGATAATTTTTATGGGTTAAGCAAACTCCTAGCAGAAAACGAGATTAACAAAATATCAAGTGAGAAATTCTCTGTTACTATCGTCCGTCCACCAATGATCTATGGACCAAAGTCAAAAGGTAATTTTAACAGTCTAATTAAATACTCGCCTAGACTATTTTTTGTTCCAAAAATCAGCAATATGCGATCAATTTTGTATATTGATAATTTATCAATATTTATTGAATTAGTGATTGATAAAAACATTTGCGGTACTTTATTCCCCAGGAATATTATGATTGTTTCAACTAATGATATTATTTCTACTATAAAAATGTATAGAAGTAAAACATATAGGGAATCTTATTTATTGGGAATATTAGTCAAAATCTCTATTAATTATGTGGGATTTATCAAAAAAATCTATGGTAGTCGCTATTATGATAATAGCATTGATACTTACTCGGATAATTCCATAGATTTAATAGAATATAATCATACTGATTTTAAAGAAAGCGTAGGACAGTCTATTGAGTAATACAAAAAAAACTATTTTTATAATTGGTGCGAGAGGTTATAATTTCAAATATGGTGGTTGGGAAACTTTTGTTCGAGGTTTAATTGATAACTGGAAAGATAAAGAACACTTGTTTTACATATTTGAAAAAGTCGAGAGTATTAATGATGAGTGTCAATACAAAATTAATGATTACGTCACTCTTATAAAAATTTATGTTAAAGATAATGGTGGCTTTACAATGATGAATTATGATTATAAAGCAACTAATTATACTATTAGCTTCATAAAGAAGAATAACATTTTAAATCCTATTGTTTATTATTTAGGTTTACGCATTGGACCATATGTTTATATTAAAAGACCTAAACTAAAAAAGTTAAATGCAGTTATTGTTGAAAATGCTGCAGGGTTGGAATGGAAACGAACAAAGTGGAATATTCTTGTTCAAATATATTTATGGTTGTCAGCGTATTTCATGGCTAAAGCTTCAGACTATTTGATTTGTGATTCCGAAGGCATACTTACTGAATATAACAAAATGATACACAGCAAGAGACCAAAAAAATTGTTTATACCTTATGGTACATACACTGACATCAATAAGGTCATTAACAAAACAGAAAGTAGCGTTAATTTTTTTAATACCTTTAATATTCAAGAAAATAGGTACTATTTGATAATCAGTAGATTTGTTCCAGAAAACAGTTATGAGTTGATACTTTCTGAATTTCTAAAATCTAATACAGAATGTGATCTAGTTCTGGTTACTAATTATTTGACTGAAATTAATTTTTACAAAAAACTTTTATCCAAATTGTCTTTTGACAAAGATAAGAGAATAAAATTTGTAGGTCCTGTTTACGAAAAAGATGTTTTAGATTATTTAAGATTTAATGCTAGAGGTTATATTAATGGACATACTTTGGGTGGGACTAACCCTGGATTACTGGAAGCAATGTCAATGGTTAATGTAAACATTGTGTATGACGTTATATTTGCTAGACAAGTTGGTCAAGATGCTGTTCTTTATTACGACAAAAAATCGACTAGATTGAAGGATATAATAGATTATTGTGATTCAATTACTGAGAGTGAAAAAAAATCTTTGGGTTATAAAGCAAAACAACGTATGCTTAGTGATTATTCATGGGATTTAATTGTTGAAAAATACAAAGATTTCTTTGATAACATTTAGAAAGGGAGTTTTAGTTAATGAATAAAATAATAGTCTTTGGTGCATCTGGTTTTATTGGAAAAGCTTTCGTTGATTACTTAATCTCTAAAGAATATAATCCAATTATAGTTTCACCAGATAATGCAATATTTCAATATCAAGCATATGAGAAATTTCAAAAAATAGAAGTTGATTTTAATTCCATAAATACACTTAGCGATATAATGAAACCCGATGATTACTATGCCTTTGTTTATCTTGCTTGGGGAGGTTATGGATCTGCTACTAATGATTATTCAATTCAAATTCAAAATATCAAGCCAGTATGTGATGCTGTAATACAATCAAAAAAAATAGGTTGTGGAAGATTTATTTTTGCAAGTTCATTTTCTGAATTTATGATTTCAGAAGATGAACAGAAAACTCATAATCAAGGTGCAAGCGCAAATGTATATGGAAGTGTTAAACATGCAGCTCGCATTATAAGCCATTCAGTTGCGAAACAAAATAATGTTGATTTTATCGGTGTAGCATTTGCAAATACATTTGGTCCTGGAGACTATTCTAAAAGAACACCGAATAAGTTTATTAGCAGTTTTCTATCTAATGCTACAATTAATTTGACAACTGGAGAGCATTTATACGACTGGAATTATATAAGTGATACTATTGAAGGATTATTTTTAGCGTCAATTAATGGATATAAAGATGAGTTGTATTATATAGGAAATCGAATGCTAAAACCTTTAAAAGAAATAGTTTATGACATCAAGGATATTTTAAATTCATCGTCTGAAATCAATCTAGGATTATATAAAGAAGATTATTACTTGGATTATTCGTCTATAGATACGAATAAACTTTACCGACATACAGGCTATTTGGCAAAGACAAACTTTAAAGAAGCAATACTCAAAACTGCAAAATGGGTACAGGATAACAATCTATGATAAAAAGAATTCTGAAAAAAATAAAAGGTTCTGAATATACAATAGATCCCAATATTAATCGAATTCAACTATTCGCTATATCCTTAAGAAGATTATCTATGATTCTTCGAGGGGTTTATTATAAGATAATCAAGACAAAATCGAGGGGTTTATTATTTATTGGTAAAAAGGTGAAATTATATCATGGCAATAAGGTTATTTTTGGAAAGAACTCTACACTAAATGATTACTGTTACATAAACGCTTTAGTCAAAAAGAATATTATTATTGGAGATAATTTTTCTCTAGGAAGAAATAGCATTATTGAGAGTTATGGTGTGCTCAGCAATCTAGGTGAAGGTTTAATTATTGGAAATAACGTAGGAATTTCTCCTAATGCATTCATATCAATTAGGGGTGAGGTGCATATAGGCGACGATACAATTATTGGACCATTTTTCTCTACTCATCCTGAAAATCATATTTTTGATGATATAAATATTCCTATCAGAAAACAGGGCGTTTCCAGAAAAGGAATTTCAATTGGTTACGACTGTTGGATAGGTTCAAAAGTAACTATTCTTGATGGCGTGACAATAGGAAATCATTCAATAGTAGCGGCCGGATCTGTGGTTACAAATGATGTTCCTGATTATGTAATAGTTGGTGGTATACCAGCAAAAATAATAAAAAATCGAAAAAAGGAGATTAGCTAGTGAAAATACTAATGATAAGTAACATGTTATTTCCTTTAGGTGGAGTAGAAACTTACATGATAGCTGTAGGTGATAACTTACAAAAAATGGGCCATGATGTTCAGTACTTTGGAATGAAGGATGAACGAAATATCGTAGGTAACAAATATTGTATTTATAAAAAACATATGGATTTTAAGAAAAAAAACTTTAGAATGTTGACATACCCTCTGGCGATTATTTATTCTTTTGACTCAAAGAGAAAAATAAAAAAGTTATTAAATCTATATTCACCAGATATTGTTCACCTCAATACTATTAATTTTAATATTACTCCATCCATAATTTCAACAATAAATAAAAAAAAGATTCCAATAGTCAAAACTATTCATGATGCACAAATTGCTTGTCCAAATCACCGATTATTTATTGAGCACAGAATGGAACCTTGCACAAGATGCATAAAGGGGAATTATCTCAATGCAATAAAATATAAGTGCGTATGGAACTCTAGAAGCAAAAGTATATTAGCAACTATGGAATCATATTTTTATAGGATTAAAAAGACTTACCACAAGATAGATAGATATATATTACCTAGTAAATTTATGATGAACATACATGATACAAATGGTATTCCCGTTGATAAAATGCAATACTTAGTTAATTTTTCACGGATGAGTATGGATAAAACAGAGAAGATAGAAAAAGATAAATATGTATTATATTTCGGCAGAATAAGCGTAGAAAAAGGTATTAGAACCTTAATTGAGGTTATAAGAAGGCTAAAAAGTATCAAATTTGTTTTTGTAGGTACTGGTCCATTAGTGGAAGAATTAATCAACATAGAAAACATACAATACCTAGGTTTTAAATCAGGAATTGAATTGAATGATATTATCATGAAAGCTATGTTTTCAGTTTATCCATCTGAATGGTATGAAAACAGTCCCTTATCAGTTCTAGAGTCACAAGCGCTTGGTACACCGGTAGTTGCCGCAAATATTGGTGGAATCCCAGAACTTATTTCAAGTAATACTGGACTACTATTTAATAGTGGTGATTCACATGATTTAGAGCAAAAAATTAGTCTACTATATCGTGATGAAATGTTATTGAGTCGCATGACAGAAGCTTGCTTGAATAATTCAATTGTTTCTGACGTTAACCAATATAGTAACAAGCTAATAAGCATTTACAAAGATGTTATTAAGGAAAAGGAGAAAGAAAAATGAAAGGGATTATTTTAGCTGGGGGTTCAGGATCTAGATTATACCCTCTCACGACTGTAATATCGAAGCAATTACTACCAGTTTATGACAAACCTATGATTTATTATCCGCTATCTGTTTTATTACTTGCAGGTATTAGAGAAATACTATTAATATCAACTCCACAAGATTTGCCTTACTTTAGAAAATTATTGGGTGATGGAAGTGAATTTGGCATTAGGCTTGAATATGCTGAGCAAAAATCACCTGATGGTTTAGCACAAGCTTTTACTATAGGAGAAAGCTTTATTGGAAATGATACATGTGCGATGATATTAGGTGACAATATTTTCTACGGGAATGGATTGACAAATATTTTAAGAGAAGCTGTAAGAAACTCTTCTCTAGGCAAGGCAACCATTTTTGGCTATTATGTTGATGATCCTCACAGATTTGGTGTAGTTGAATTTGATGATAATTTTCAAGTGTTATCAGTTGAAGAAAAACCATCCAATCCTAAATCAAATTATTGTATAACAGGGCTGTATTTTTATGATAATAGAGCTGTTCAATTTGCTAAAAATATAAAAAAATCTCAACGCGGTGAATATGAAATCACAGATCTAAATGATATGTATTTAAAACATTCCGATTTAAAGGTGAGTATTATGGGCAGAGGTTTTGCATGGTTTGACACTGGAACTAAAGATAGTCTTCTTAAAGCAAGCAATTTTGTTCAAATGACAGAAAGTATTCAAGGTATAATAATCTCATCTCCAGAGGAAATCGGATTTAGAAATGGATGGATCACAAAAGATAAACTGAAATCTTCAATTGCGAGATATGGAAAATCTCCATATGCAGAACACTTAGAAAGAGTATTACAAGGGAAATACATTTAATAAACGGAGGCAAAAATGAAAAAAACGGAGACAGGGATTCAAGGTCTTTATATACTAGAACCTAATGTTGTCCAGGATTCTAGAGGATGGTTCATAGAAAGTTGGTCTACAAAGAACTTAGAAGACATAGGAATTAACACATTGTTCATACAAGATAATCAAAGTTACTCAACTCATAAAGGAACTTTGAGGGGGATTCACTTTCAAAAAGAACCGATGGCTCAAACTAAACTCGTAAGAGTAACAAGAGGTTCTGTGATAGATGTAGTTGTGGATTTAAGAAAGGAATCAAATACTTTTAAAAAGTGGATTGCAATTGAGCTTTCTGAATATAATAAAAGGCAACTCTACATTCCAAAAGGATTTGGACATGGTTTTTTAACTTTAACTGATAATGTCGATTTTTTGTATAAATGTGATAACTTATACAGCAAAGAACATGACTGTGGGATAAGATTTAGTGATCCAACATTAGCAATTGATTGGGGAATTGTAAATCCTATTGTCTCCGAGAAAGATGCAAATTTGCCTTTTTTTTCTGAGATATTTGAGTCCTGAAGTTTTAATTTTTAACATTTGATAGGAGAAAGTTCATATGGAAAAACACAAGTCAAATAAAAGTGAAATTATTGAAATATTTGCGCAATTCTTTATTGTTTTTTCTGCACTTTCTTACAATATTGAAATATTAAGTAAAGAAGTATTATTCATTATTGGTATCTCTATTCTCATGATCCTTGTATTCAAAAAAATTATTCTTAATGAGGGATTCACAATATATAGAATTGACATTTGGTGGCTATTTTTCATGCTCATATTTCTATTTAATCGAGATCCAAACTATGCTGAATTCGCAACCTATTACTTAATATTAGGATTATTGTCTATGTTTTTATTCAGAGAAAATGCAAGAAGTTACATTGGTACTTTCGCAGCAATATTTCTATTTACCACACTTAATCTTTTCGCAAATTTATTAAGCATTGTTTCATTTAGTTATTTTAATAATGTTATAAATCTCTTGCATATTTCTGTTTTTACCGATGATTACTCAAATTTGACAGGCTTATTCAGTGACATTGGAAGAAATGCTTATGCGGCGATTGTAGGTTTCTCAGCTTCATTCTCACTATTATTTACAAAGTACAAGAAGCATAACATTTTATTATGGATTTTTTCTATTCTAATGCTATTAATTGTTATTTCTACTGGGAAACTTGGGCATACCCTTTTTCTTCTAGTCAGTATAGGATTGCTACTCATGTTTGTAGAAAAATCTGCTGAACAAAGAATTAAAAAACTTTTCTATTTATTTATATTACTAGGCTTTATATTAGGATTGGCTTATATTCTTGTTCCTCAAACAGAAATGATTTTAAACCGAACATTCTCAAAATTATCTAATGGTGATATAAGCAGTGGAAGATTTAATGTTTGGAGAATCGCATATGAGATTTTTTTAAAGAATCCTTTATGGGGGATAGGATATGGAAGTTTTACTGTTAATTCGCTCAATTATACTGATATTGCCATATATGCAGGAGTACACAACGATTATCTCCAATGGTTAGTAGAAACAGGCGTTATTGGCTTTATAGTTAATATGCTCATTTTAATAGGGATATATTCATTAAGTATACGGATGTTTAAAATCATAGCATATCATGAAAAAACATATTCTTTTAGAAAAGCATTAATTTTATGGTCTATTTTTTTCCAAACATTTGTGATTTTATATTCATTGACAGGAACTCCACATTTTTCATATGAAGTTAATAATATATACTTAATTTCTTGTGGCGTCCCATTTGCATTAATTAATCAAATTGAGCTAAAAGAACTTAAGTATCATGTTATTTTAAAAATAAGAACGTCGAATAGTCGATGAGGAGATCACATGAAAATTATTTACATTTCGTATTCCTGCGACCCATATAATGGAAGTGAAGATCAAATAGGATTTAATATACCAGTAGCAAGTTATAAGAGTGGTAATGATGTTACTGTTATTACAAAGAAAGAACACGAAGAAAGCATTCAACTTTATCTTTCTAAAAATACTGAACTAAGTATTAAATTCGTTTTTATAGATATAAAAAATATCTATAAGCAAATTTTTAAGGGTTTGTTATATTCAATGAGAATTATTATTTGGCAAAAAGTATCGGAAACCATTGTGAAAGAACTTTGTAGAAATGAAGAATATGATATTATACATCAAATCGCTCCAATCGAATTTAGAGCAATTGGAGATTATGGTAATATCGGCAAAACTAAATACATCTTAGGACCAATTGGCGGAGGTTTTAAGGTCCCAATTGGAATGAGATCATATACTAAAAGGTACTTTTTGATTGAAATCTCTCGGAATATATTGAATTTTATATCCTTTAATTTACTAAGAATGAGTAAGAAGTTAAATAAATGTAATTATATTCTTTTTACTAATGAAGAAACCAAAAGAGCATTCGATAAATTTAAACTTGAATTTAATAATTCTTTTTGGTCTTATCACTGTGACATTGGCGTTTCTCCAACTAATATGAATAATACCTATAACGATGTCAAATCAACAGTATTTTTTCTTGTACCAGGAAGACTAAATTATCGTAAAGGACATAATCTATTATTTGACTCTTTACCGAGACATTACTCTAAAGTTGACTTTATTATAAAAATTGTTGGTGCTGGTCCCTTAGAAGATAAGTTAAAGCGAAGAGTTAAAAGAGATGAGTTTCTGAAGAAACATGTAATTTTTTTAGGTAGAATCAATTATCAGGAAATGAACAAACAGTATGATGAATCTAATGTTGTAATATTGCCTAGTTTAAGCGAAGCAACCGGCACTGTTTTGATCGAAGCTATGTCTAGATCTAAACCAGTTATCACAGGTAATTACTTTGGTGCTAAATTATTAGTAGATAATTCAAGTTCATGGTTATTTTCGGGTAAAAATAAAAAAGAAGTTATAAAAAGCTTGCGTGAATGTATACAAGAGGTGTTATTAAATCCAGAATCTATAAATGAGAAGGGAAAAAATGCATATGAACTTTCGAAAAAATACACTTGGGGTGAGAAAGTCAAAGTTTTCAACGATATATACTTTAAAAGCATTAGCAAGCTATAGAGTTTCAGGTAAATATTATGATCATAGATAGTTTATATAGTATAATTATTCCTGTTTATAACTCGGAAAAATACATACTTGATTGCGTTGTAAGTGTCCAGAATCAGACGTACTCCAATTTAGATATAATTCTTGTTGATGACGGTAGTACAGATTCAAGTAGATCCATAATTGAAAAGTTAATATTAAACGACAACAGAATGAGATATTTTTATAAATCCAATGGAGGTGTTTCTTCAGCTCGAAATTATGGTCTTAATAAGGCTAGAGGTGAGTATATTTCATTTATAGACTCAGACGATTTCATTAGTGAAAATTATGTTGAAAGTATAATGGAACTTATTGATAACAATATTGACATGATTGCTTTAGGTCATTTGAGATATAACGAAATCAGTAAAACTTCAGTAGTTGTCAAACATAATTTCACAAATAAAACTTATACCTCAAATGAACTTAAGCAAATCATAATCGATGATGGTAGATTTAACGGTTTTACAGTTGCTTCTGCGTGTGCAGTTTGCTTTAGGATGAGCATACTTAGAGAAAACAACATATTGTTTGATGAAACTGTTAAATATAATGAAGATGGTCTATTTACTTCTGAGTATGTCCTTCACTGTAATAACAATATTATTATAAATTATTCTAAAGCATATTACTTTTATAGATTCAACAACAGTTCAGCTACACAACAAATTGTAGAAAATGATGTTGAGTATATCACTTCAATGGATAATATAATTAAAAGACTATCTATATACATACATGATTCAAATAATATTAGTGTTCAGATTTCATATAGAAAGGGTACTAAAGCACTTACAAAAATCATATCAATGATAAGAAATAACATTAGTTACAATCAAATTAGATATGAAATGTGTAATATAGAGTTCAGGACTTCACTTAAAAAGATTAAATTTGCTGGTTTAAACTTATCATTTAAGATCACATATATATTATTAATCCTTAGATTTTACATGATAGTATATTGGATTATTTCATATAAAAATAGAAGATATAGGAAAACAATATGAATAAAAAGAAAATTGGTATTATTACACACTTTCATGAAAGTATAAATTATGGAGGAGTACTTCAAGCTTTTTCTTTGTGTAAATTTTTGAACGATAATGGATTTATCGCTGAACAAATCCTATTTGATTTCAAAAGTAAACCTGTTACTTTAAAAAGCACTCTTAAGCATAAAATTGCTTCGATAATTTTAAAGATTATGTTGAAAAAGCGATTATTTAGATTTAACCGTTTCAGAAATAATATTCCTAATAGTACAAAAATATATAATTATTTGAATATACACGAGACTAATAATAATTATGATGTATTCATTACGGGTAGCGATCAAGTTTGGAATTTTAAGTGGTTTAGTGAAGAGTATTTTTTAAGTTTTGTACAAAAACAAAAGATTAAATTATCGTATGCATCTAGTTTTGGCTCTGATTACTTAAATGTTGATAACCTTGTTTACTTAAAGAAAACAATTAAAGATTTTAAAGCAATATCTGTGCGAGAACCTTTATTAATTAATGATTTGGAAACTGTTCTAGATAAAAAAGTTAATTTATCGGTTGATCCAACCCTTTTATTACCAAGTGAGTTTTGGAGTGACACTGCAGCTAAAAGAATTGTTAATAAAAAGTATATGTTTTGTTATTTTTTAGGAGCTAACAACAGCATTAAAAAAATGGCAAAGTTTTATGCAAAAAAACATAATTTAATTATTGTAAACATTCCTTTTGCATCATATAAATTCAATTTTATTGATTTAATTTACTCAAAAAAGAAAATATTTAGTGCAGACCCTTTTGATTTTTTATCACTCGTGAAACATTCAGAAATTGTGTTTACGGATAGTTTCCACGCGGTAATTTTTGCAAATATATTTAGAAAAAACTTTTTTGTTTTTTCAAGAAATTCTGATTCATCAATGGACAATAGACTGAAAAATATTGTCAGTTTGTTTAATTGTGAATCTCATTTTATAGATAGCAATAACAGTTCTAATTACAAGCTAATATCTTCAATAAACAGCATTGACTATAATATTGAGAAGCCATATCTTGAGGTATTGAAAGATGATTCTGCAAAGTTTTTGTTTGATAATTTATCAAGTGTGTTATAGTTTGGTATTGAAATTTAGGTATTATGCAAATATATTTTGTTACATATTAATTATTAGAAAGGATTCTTATTCATTATAATAAATGATAAGTCATAAAGGTGTTCATATGAAAATTCTTGTAACGGGTGGAGCAGGTTTTATTGGTGGTAATTTTTGTCATTATATGGTTGATAAATACCCTAATTATTCTATTGTAGCTTTAGACGCTTTAACATATGCAGGAAATATAGAAACATTAAAGCCTATTATTAATAGTCCTAATTTTAGATTCATAAAAGGCGATATTACTGATAGATTTTTTATTAATCAGTTGTTTACTAAAGAAAGTTTTGATATTGTTGTGAATTTCGCAGCTGAATCACACGTGGATAGATCAATAGAGAATCCAGAGATTTTTCTAAAAACAAATATTCTTGGTACTCAAGTACTAATGGATTATTCACTTAAAACTGGTATTAAGCGTTTTCATCAAGTGTCAACTGATGAGGTTTATGGCGATCTACCTTTAGATAGACCTGATTTATTTTTTACTGAAGAAACACCAATACATGCTTCAAGTCCTTATTCAGCATCAAAAGCTTCAGCTGATCTATTAGTGCAAGCTTATTATAGAACGTATCAATTACCAATTTCAATTTCAAGATGTTCTAATAATTACGGACCCTATCATTTTCCAGAGAAATTAATTCCATTAATGATTAAAAATGCATTAGCTGATCAATCCTTACCGGTTTATGGTAAAGGTGAAAATATTAGAGATTGGCTTCATGTATACGATCACTGTACTGCAATTGATTTAATAATTCACGATGGTAGAACTGGTGAGGTATACAATATAGGAGGACATAATGAAAGAACCAATATTGAAGTAGTTAAAACTATATTAAAAGTACTTAACAAACCAGATTCATTAATAAAATATGTGACTGATAGAAAAGGACATGATTTAAGATATGGAATTAATCCCACAAAGATAGAACAAGAGCTAGGATGGAAACCCAAATACAACTTTGATACAGGAATTAAACAAACTATCAATTGGTATTTAGAAAACCAAGATTGGGTCAATCATATAATTAGTGGTGAGTATTTACGATTTATGAATTCGTATTATATTGATAGAGTTGATCAGAATTCTGAGTGAAATCAATTAATCAGTTATAATAATATTAAAAATATCGCTGTTTTATACTAGGATATGTACTCTTTTTGCATCAAATACCTAAAAATGTTATTAGAATTACTTATGAATAATTAATTATTTAGATGTACATTTAAAAAATAGAAATTTTATTGCAACTAATGTGTAAACACTTAATGTATAGTGTTTTTGTAGTGTAAAAGAAAGAGATGTTTATGAAAACAATTAAAATCAACCAAATTAAAGCAGGAGCAATTCTCACATACATAACTATGGGTTTAGGTTTTCTTATTAGTATAATATACACTCCAATTATGATTAAGTTGCTTGGTCAAAGTGAGTATGGTCTTTACAACCTAGCTGCATCAGTAATTGCTTATCTTGGTATTTTGAATTTTGGGTTTGGCAGTGCATATATTAGATTCTATTCAAGATTTAAAGTGAATAATGATCAAGTTGGAATTTCCAAGTTGAATGGAATGTTTGTAATTGTTTTTTCTTTTATAGCGTTGATTACACTTATTGCAGGTTTTACTCTGTCTTATTATTCTGCTATTGTGTTTGGCAACAAGTTGACTTTGTTAGAAATCAATACTGCAAGGATATTGCTCATGATATTAACAATTAACCTTGCAATCAAATTTCCGGGTATTGTATTTATTTCTTATATTAGAGCTAATGAGTGTTTTGTTTTTCAAAAATTACTTGATCTAGGTAATACAGTATTAAATCCCTTCTTAATAATACCAATATTGTTCATGGGATATGGATCAATTGGCATGGCATTAGCTATTACAGCCATAAGTTTAATTGTTGAATTAATAAATATGATGTATGCTTTTAAAAAACTTAAAATTACTTTTAGATTCAAGCAATTTGACAATGTGTTATTTAAAGAAATGACAATTTTTTCATCCTTCATTTTTTTAAACATGATAATAGATCAAATAAATTGGAATGTAGATAAGTTTATAATTGGACGTTTTCACGGAACAATACCTGTAGCAATATATTCATTAGCAGCTTTTTTTAATACTCACTATTTAAGTATTTCTACTGCAGTATCAAGTGTTTTTGTTCCTAGAGTACATAGGCTTGTACAGTTAAACAATAGTAAGTTTGAGCTAACAAAGATTTTCATTAAAATAGGTAGAATTCAATTCATTATCCTTTCTTTAGTCCTATCTGGTTTTATCTTTTTTGGAAAACCATTTATTATATGGTGGGCAGGGGAGGGATTTGAAAGTAGTTACTATATTATCATTATACTTATTTCATCAGTTACTATACCAATCATTCAGAATATTGGTATCGAGATACAGAGAGCCATGAATTTGCATAAATTCAGATCACTTACTTATCTAATAATTGCTTTTATGAATGTTGGTATTACAATTCCGCTTGTCATCCGTTTTGAAGGGATTGGAGCGGCATTAGGAACATCATTTGCCATAATAATTGGAAATGGATTAATTATGAATATTTATTATAATTATAAAATAGGTATAGATATACGATACTTTTGGAGAGAAATCTTTAAAATTTTTCCAGCTTTTATTATTCCAGTTGGGTTAGGAAGTATTTTTGTTTTAAATATTAATTTATATGTACTTCCAAATTTTATTCTGTGTATTGCATTATATACATTGGTTTTTGCGGTTTCCATGTGGTTATTTGGTATTAATGATTATGAAAAGAATTTGTTCTTGACTCCATTTAAACAAGTTTTGAACAAATTGAAAGGACAAAATAAATGAATGAAATAGAAGAATTAAAGAGAACAGTCATAGATAATGGATTTTGCATAGGTTGTGGTGCATGTGCTTTTGCTTCAAAAGAGAATATATCTACAAAGAAAAATTCTGAAGGCAAACTAGAAGCTCTTGTTAAGAAATTTGATATAAAAGATAATAAGTCTCGTGTTTTGAACATATGCCCTTTTTATAATAATGAATACAATGAAGATGACATTTCAAAAGAACTTTATTCTCAAATAGACAATATTATGCATGATGAATACCTTGGATATAATCTATCAAATTATGCTGGTTATGTTAAAACACGAGAGTTTAGAATGAAGGGTAGCAGTGGAGGCTTTGGTTCATGGATTGCTTCTAAATTATTTGAAGAGGGACTTGTTGATAAAATTATTCATGTAAAATCATCAAATGATAATGATTTACTATTTAAATATCAGATCTCAAGCACTCTTGAGGAAATACAAGAAGGTTCTAAATCTCGTTATTATCCTATAGAGATGTCTAATGTTCTAGATTATGTTTTAAAGAACGATTATAAGTATCTTTTTGTTGGAATACCCTGTTATGTAAAAGCTGTCCGTCAATTACAAAAAGAGTATCCAGTAATTAAAAAACGGATTGTCTTAACTTTGGGACTTGTTTGTGGACACCTAAAAAGTGATTTATTTGCAAAAACAATTGCATGGGAAATGGGAATTCATCCAAGTAAATTGACTAAAATAGACTTTAGAGTAAAAAACATCGACAATTTATCAAATAATTATAATATAAAAGCTACCGGATATGTTAATTCGGAGGAGGTTCAAATCGAAGCTGCAACAAAAGATTTATTTGCATCAAACTGGGGTTACGGTTTTTTCAAATATAAAGCCTGTGATTATTGTGATGATGTATTGGCTGAAACAGCTGATGTGACAATTGGAGATGCATGGTTACCAGAATACACTGATGATTCATTGGGGACCAATATTATTACTGTTAGAAATGAAATCATTAATAATCTATTTTCTAAATACAACGATGAAATCCATTTAGACAATATAACAAGTAATAAGATTTATGAGTCACAATCTGGTGGTTTTAGACATCGTCGTGAAGGTTTACAATATAGATTATATCTTCAAGATCAAAATCATAGTTGGAGACCTAATAAAAGAGTTGAAGCTTCTAATAATATTCCTCAAAAAAGAAAAAAAATTTATGAGACTCGACTAGCATTAGTTGATAAGAGTTTTATATCATATAATAGTGCAATGAAAAATAATGATTTCAGTGTTTTTCGTAGTGAATTAGAGCCATTGATACGAAAAAACAATAGATTATATCGCGGAAACACTATACTATTTTATTCTAAAAAAATTATTCGTAAACTGAGAAGTATCCTTTAAAAAAATTTACTCTAATTCGCGTACAACAGTATGAAATAATACTTTATATTCGTTATATAAATATTTTCACGCTATGCTCAATCACTCATCAGCAAACAAAAGAAGTTTTAATGTTTTCTAAGAATTTAATGAAAAGAATAGATATATATGACTATTATTATACAAGAAATACTCATGAACATATATTTATTGAAATAAATCAGACATTCTTTTTATAAAAGAGATGAACAAAAATAAAGCAACCCAATGTATACACTAGAAAGTTAGTGAAAAAAATGATGATTAGAAAACTTCAAAAACAAGATCAAGATATGGTTTTATCCTATCTCTATCAAGATGCATCTTATAATATCTTTATCATTGGAGATATTGAGACATACGGCATGGAAACTGATTTTCAACGCATTTATGGTGAGTTTGATGAAAAAAATCATATCTTATCAGTCTTTTTAAGATATCGTGAAAATGCTGTTTATTATTCACATCAACATCGATTCAATCTTGATTATCTTCCTATTTTTAAATCAGATTCTTTTACTTATATGTCAGGTAAAACGGAGTTAATGAATCTCATTAAACCATATCTTTTAGACTATAAACAAAAATCGACTTACTTTTGTAAAGCTGAAGCATTTGTAGAGGACTTTACACCACCTGCAAATGTACATATTCTTAAAACACAAGGTGA